>NZ_JBWQXA010000008.1:0-175371 GCF_056746695.1 Caldimonas hydrothermalis
ACGGCGGCGCCGAGCAGATCGTGGTCAACCCGGCCGACCTCCAGCGCGGGCACCTGGGGCCGCGCCAGTTCACCGGCTGGGGCTATGACGAAGGCGGCCTCCAGGTCGATCTGGTGGGCGTGCCCATCTTGCAACACCACTGGTTCGAAGCGAACTGAACCCAAACCAACCCAACCATGACCATTCCGCTCATTCCGCAAGAAATCTACCTGCTCGAGCGCTACAGCTCGCTGGAATACTTCGGCCAGATGCGCGACCACTTCGCCCAGTGTGTCAAGGCCGCCGAAGACGCGCTGGCCGAGTTCATGCGTCACATTCCGCCCGACTACCGCAGCCGCCCGTTGCACCAGCAGCCCGATGCGGTGTGGGGCGAGCGGGTCATCCCCAACATGCAGTGGGCGCTGGCCGGCCTGAACGACGGCTACATCCGCATCTCGCATGGCGATCTGGACGGCTTGGGGTTCGCGGGCAACGTCGAGACGACCGTCGCCTCCATCAACCGCGACTACCGCATCGAGTGGATGCCGCAGCCTTTTCAAGACCAGTACGATCGAGCCGAACGGCTGGCCAGCGAGATGGCCTCCAACATCTCGCATACCGAGCAGGGGAATTGGAGCTACGGCACGTTGAGTTTCAGATACAGGGAAGATGCGCGCGGCCCGCTGAATGCACCGGCCAGTTGGCCGGTGTACCGCCTCAATCCTGAGGTGCAGGTGCGCACCGGTGAGAAGGTGCCGCGCACCGGCATCTACCTGCCGCAAAACGGCCCGTCCGCGGCCGCCTTGCTGATCGAGGGGCAAAAGGCCATCGATGCCGAGATGTGCATCAATGCTGAGGAGCTGTTGCGAGACCCTAAAAGGGCTCGCCCGCAAAGCCGCCGCGAGCCCACGCTGTGGACCTTGGTCGAGCGCGTGGCCGACGAGGGTGGGGACAATCCCATGCCGGCCACCGGGGAGGCGGCGCTGCGCCTCAAATGCGACGCCGGAGCGCCCTGCCCGCGCACGGGCTGGTGGTTCACGCCCGCCAAGACGAACAGCCGCCGCCACTTCCAAGCCGGCCAGATCATGCCCGATCTGCATGCCGATTGGGGCCTGACGATTTGGCAGTGGGATATGCGGCAAGACGATTGAAGCTTGCAGCGCATGGCCACGCGCAAGCTTGGCCCGGCCCGTGCGTTGGGCATTGCCCCCCTCGCAGGTTGAGGGCGGCGGGAACGTTTTCTGTCGCTGCCGGGGCGCTGAGCGTGCACACCCACAGCAACCGCTTGAGCGTGCACGCCCAGCGCGCCCCCTCACCAACACCGACGACGACACCTTCTCGGCACCTTGCGCGCGCAGCGCATCAGCGCAGGCAGCGCGCAGACCTTCAAGCGGCTGGTCAGTCACGACAAGGGCGATTTCATGGACCGCGGCGCCTTCTGGACGCGCGCGCTGCCGGCCGACGGGCAGGCGATGCGCGCCGATCTGTCGGTCAAGGAAGGCTGGAACAAGGACGGTCAATACGTGGAGCTGCGCGTGCCGCCCAAAGGCCATCCGGTGTGGAAGGAACTGCACGCCTTGCAGGAGAAGGCCGCAGGCGGCCCCGTGAAGTACCGCGAGGAGCTGAAGTTCTGGGAAGGTCCGGCCGCCTCTCAGGTCTATGAAAAGCAGCTCCCCGATGGCACCAAAGTTCCCGACGACTGGTACCTGCCCGGTGGAGGACAGCAGCAGTTCTTCGACCGTGAGCAGTTGGCCGTGCTGCAGCGCCACGGCTTCATCACCCAAAGGCAAGCGACGAACTTTACGGATTTCGACGCGAAGATCGGCAACATCGTGCCCAAGGACGGCCCTTGCTTCGAGGTCGTGCCTCTGGATGTGGCCGTGCCCCCACCCCAGCCCACAGGAAACGCACCATGAGCCAAGCCAAGGACAACCCGCTGCAACTGCCCGCGCACATCAAGGCCATGCCCGAGGACGAGAAGCGCGCGCGCAAGGCCTGGCTCAAGCAAAAGTTCTCATCCTTCGAGTATCACGAGGAATTGGTCCGAACGCATGAGCAGTGGCGCGGCGTTCTGCGTCGCGCTTTGAATCGTGCATTGACTGATGCTCAATGGCAGCAACAGTGCCCCGGTGAAGCTGCTGTTGCGAAGAACTTTGCCCAAACCGCCATGCCTTTGATCGAGGCCAAGCCCAAGCCTGGCGACTACAAACGCGAGCTTTGGGACAAGTACTACGCATCGGGTCTTTTTCGCTCCATCCCCGACTACAACCGCTACCTCGTCAGCGAAGGCGACTTCCTGTCTTGGCTTACCCCGGACGAACACCGCGAATTGGGGCGCTACTGGGGGCCGATGGCGAGGATGGCGCAGAACATTGCATACACGGTTGATGATCGTTGGGAGGAAGATCCAGATGATCAAGACTGGATCCTCGACGAAAAGTACACCGGCCCCATCGACTGGCCGGCCAACTGGAGGGAAGAAGTCGATCTTCCCGGCGATGCAAGGCCCCGACCGCCCTCCACCCCTGCCGGATCGCCCTGTCCGCGCACGGGCTGGTGGTTCACGCCGGCCAAGGCGAACAGCCGCCGCCACTTCCAGGCCGGCCAGATCATGCCGGACCTGCACGCCGACTGGGGCCTGACGATTTGGCAGTGGGATGTGCGGCAAGACGATTGAAGCTTGCCGCGTATGGCCTGCACGCACGCCCCAGCGTGCGCCGGCTCGTCCCCGGGACGCTGATCGAGATCGGCGCACACGCGGCGCTGCAAGGCCGGCGCTGGCGCTTAACCCGGGTGCGCCACCACATCACCAACCCCTTGCCGGCCCCGCTGCCCGGCGACAAGTTCAACACGAACAACTTCTTCATCAAGTACACCATCCCCGAAGGCACCACGCTCAAGGCGTGGAAGGGCAAAGCGGCTGAGCAGTTCGATGGCGAGGTGGGACAGTACCTGCCCGGCGGGGGCGAGCAGTTGTTCGTGGACTTTCCTGCGCACATCAAGGCTGAGGTGGTCCAGTTGCCCGCCTTGTCCACCGGATGGGGCAAGACGACGAAGCGTTATGGTTACGGCCCGCAGGCCGATGCTGCCATCGGCGAGATCGAACTCGAGCGGCTGGCGGCCAATGAAGTGCGCACCAAGATGACAGGAACCGGCCCATGAGCCAAGACCAGCCCACCCGAATGAGCGAGGAAGAACGCCGCAAGGTGTTCTGGCTGCTCAAGAAGTACAGCTCCTACACGGCCTGGGAGGCCTTGGCGCAGGCCTACTACCGGTTCGCCGATGCGTGGATGAAGGCCATGCGCATGGCCGACGATGCAGACATCGACGAGTTCAATCAGGACGCCACCAAGAGCATCCTCACCGGCCGCATCGGTTTCGAGAAAGGGCTGGCCCGGCTCAAGAAGGGCGACCGATCGGTGTGGCGCGGCAATTACAGCAAAAGTTTTGCGGCGTGGGGGCCACTGAAGCAGGCTGCTCATGAAGTCTACTTCGTCGAGAAAATTATGAATCCCGTCGAGTACGTCTTCGACTGGATGAAAAACAAAAATGAAGTTCTAGAAGCAGCTCAGAACATAAGCCGGGAAAGACTCGGTCTTGGTTCTGTTATGGAACGCCTTACCCTTGGGGACAGTGCAAATTGGGGAAGCGCGTTTGTTTTTGATCCGTTTTGGGGCCCGTACAACTTTCCTGATCAATTACCCGACGTTCCACCTCCCACCGACATCACCGTGCACACCGGCGACGAGGTGCCCTTGGATGGAATCTATGAGCCCGAGTGGGGAGAGCCGGTGCGGCCCGAGCCGGGGCTGTGGGCGCGGATGCAGGCTGCCATGGAGCGGCGGCCCAGCCTGTTCGAACCGGCACCCCAGCCCCTGGTGCGCGGCCGGCACATCGGCTGCATGAACTATCTCGTGAAGCACACGGTGGCCCCCACCTATCGCGACGAGGAGCGCGACAAGCCCTGGCCGGTGACGTGGCGGCTCATCTGGAAAGACGAGCGTTACCTGGATGGCACGATCCCCGAGGAAGAAGGGCAGTATCTTGCCCCCGTGGAGCCTGCGGCCCAGGCTCACCCGCCCTCCACCCCTGCCGGATCGCCCTGCCCGCGCACGGGCTGGTGGTTCACGCCGGCCAAGGCGAACAGCCGGCGCCACTTCCAGACCGGCCAGATCATGCCGGACCTGCACGCCGATTGGGGCCTGACGATTTGGCAGTGGGATACGCGGGAAGACGATTGAAGCTTGTAGCGCATGGCCCGCGTGCAAGCTGGCCCCGGCCTGTGCATTGCGCATCACTTCCGTGGAGGGCCGGGGCTTGGCCCCCGCAGATCGGGGCCTGCGGAAACGGTGGTGTTCAGCCCCCCACCGCCTGCGCCAGGGCCACGTATTGGGCCACGGGCACCTCCTCGGCGCGGCGCTGCACGTCGAATTGGCCGCCGAAGCCCCGGGCCTCGAGCCAGCGGCCCAGGGTGTGGCGTAGCAGCTTGCGCCGCTGCGAGAAGGCCACGGCCACCAGCTCGCCCAGCAAGGCCACATCGACGGCCGCGGGGTGGGACAGCGGCGTCATGCGCACGACCGCCGAATCCACCCGCGGTGGCGGCTCGAAGGCCTCGGGTGGCACTTCGAAGAGGTTCTCGATCTCGTAACGCCACTGCAGCATCACGCTCAGGCGGCCATAGTCCTTGTCGCCGGGGGCGGCGGCCATGCGCTCGACCACCTCTTTTTGCAGCATGAAGTGCTGGTCGATGATGGCATCCACCTGGGCCAGCAGATGGAAGGCGATGGGCGAGGAGATGTTGTAGGGCAGGTTACCCACCACGCGCAGGCGCTGCCCCTGTTGCCGCGCCAGGGCATGGAAGTCGACCGTGAGCACATCGGCCTCGATGACTTGCAGGGCTGCGCGCTTGCGCAGTCGTGCGGCCAGGTCACGGTCGAGCTCGATCACGGTCAGGCGTTCGCAGCGCTCCAGCAAGGGCTCGGTCAGCGCCCCCAGACCGGGGCCGATCTCGACCACGGCCTGCCCCGGCTGCGGGTCGATGGCCCGCACGATCGCGTCCAGGACGGCCGTGTCGTTCAGGAAATGTTGGCCAAAGCGCTTGCGCGGGGTGTGCTTCACAGCTCGGGCCGGACGCGGATGTCGATGTAGGCCCGCTCGCGGATTTCGCGCGCCCACTCCTCGTAGGCCTGCTCGTACTTGCGCTCGCGCAGCACGTTGCGCGCCAGCTCGCGCTGCTCGCGCGGGTCGATGCGGGTCTCGCGGCGATCGGTGACCTGCACCAGGTGGGCGCCGAAACGCGACAGGAAGGGATCGGAGAGCCGCCCGGTGGGCAGCGCGTTCATCACGCGCTCGAACTCGGGCACGAACTGGCCGGGGCTGGCCCAGCCCAGGTCGCCGCCCTGCGTGGCGCTGCCGTCCTCGGAGTATTCGCGCGCGAGCTGTGCGAAGCCGGCCTCGCCCTGCTCGATGCGGCGCTTGTACTCGCCCAACCGGCGCAGCGCCGTCTCGGCCGACAACTGCGGGGACAGGCGCAGCAGGATGTGCCGCGCGCGCGTCTGGGTGATGAGATCGGTGCGGGCCGCGCGGCGCTCGTGCAGCTTGAGGATGTGGAACCCCGCTCCTGAACGCACCAGGGCCGGCGCCACCTCGCCGGCCTGGAGGGGCTCGACGGCGGACAGGAAGAGCTCGGGCAGGCGCGAGGCCGGCCGCAGGCCCAGGCGGCCGCCGTCCTCGCGGGAGGCTGCATCGGAATGCGCCCGGACCAGCGCTGCGAAATCGGCCCCTGCACGGGCCTGGGCCAGCAGGCTTTCGGCCTTGGCGCGCCGCTCGGCGACGACTGCATCGCCCGCCCCTTCCGGCACGGCCACGAGGAGCTGGGCGATGTCGTACTCGGCGGCACCTGCCTGGCGGGTGCGCTGTTCGGCCAGGTGATCGTCGATCTCGGCCTCGGTCACGCGGATGCGGGCCTGCACCTCGCGCTCGCGCACGCGCTGCAGCAGGATCTGGTCGCGCAGGTTGTTGCGAAAGCGTGCGTAGTCCAGCCCCTCGGAGGCCAGGCGCTCACGCAATTGCTGCGGGGTGAGCTGGTTCTGTGCGGCCACGTTGGCCACGGCGCGGTCGAGTTCGGCCTCGTCCACCCGCACGCCGGTGTCGCGCGCATGCGAGAGCTGGGCCCGGTCGTCGATGAGGGCATTGACGATCTCGCTGACGAGCTGGGCGCGCGGCGGCAGGCGCGCGCCGCTGCGCGCCGCCTCCTGCTCGATGGCTTCGAGCCGGCGCATCACGTCGCTGTAGGTGACGAGCTCCTGGTTGACGACGGCCACGATGTAGTCGCCCCGCGGGGGGGTGCGGCCCTGGGCCCAGGCACCCGACAGCAGCGCCGCCGCAGCGGCCAGCGCGACCAGGCGGCGCCATGCGGCGAGGCCGGTGGAAAGGAAAGTCATGGACATGGAGATCCTGGAAGGTGCGCGCGGGTTCACTCGCGCAGCAGCTGATAGCCGGGGATATTGTCCCTCAAGGTCTTCAGCGGGTTGCTGCCCAGCCGGGACAGGCCCACGAACTCGAGCTGCAGCATCAACCGGGTGACGGCTTCTTGCTGGCCGGTGGATCGACGCTCGGCGACGATGCGTCCGATCCAGCAGCCCGAGTCGTATTCGAGGCCCAGCAAGGTGTCGGTCAGGCGCGACTCGGCCAGGCTGTAGTTCAGGCGGCCCACGCCGTACCAGCGCCCCGAACAGCCGGCATCGGCTTCCCGCCGCGTGCCGGTGTAGATCGGCCATTGCCAGCCGATGTCGAGTTGCTCGCTGGCCCCGCGCACCAGGCTGTAGCGCGCCCCCACGGTGCGGAAAGGCCCCGGATGGAAGCGCACCGACAGGTTGGAGCGCACGGTGCGCTTGATCTCGGGGTTGTACTGCACCGATCCGCCCAGGTGCCAGTGGGGAATGATGCTGCTTTCGCCCAGCAGCAGCAGGTCGCTGGAGCGCTGGGTGAAGGGCACGCCTTCGGGGGTGATGCGCTGATCGGCAAAGAGGAAGCGCTGCGCGACACCCAGCCGCAGGGCCTCGGCACCGCTGGTGGGCTCGATGAAGCGCGAAGAGACCCCGGCGGTGGCGGCGCGGGCATCGGCCACGCGGTCCACGCCCGAGAAGGGGTTGCTGTCGAACAGCGTGGTGAAGTTCAGGTCTTTGCCGGCGCTGTCGAAGTTGGGCAGGTCTTCCTGACGACGGAACGGGGTGTTCACCAGCAACAGCCGCGGCTCCAGGGTCTGCAGGTAGTCGCGGCCAAACCAGCGGGTTTCGCGTTCCAGGCGCAGCCCGGCGTCCAGGCTCAGGCTCGGGATCAGCCTCGAGGCGCGCTCGCGCCCACCGCTTTGGCTGGGCTCGTCGAGCCGGTAGCTGGCGGCGTTGAACGACAGCCGCGGTGTGAGGAAGGCGCCCGGGGTGTCGAGCAGGGGCCAGACGAAATGGCCCAAGGCATGGGCACGCTCGCCCTCGGGGCGAGCGGCCTGGCTGCCATCGGGCAGCTCGAAGCGGTTGTACTCCAGCTCGAGGTCGAAGCTCGGGCCCAGGGCCTGCCCCCAGGAGCGACGCACGCCGAGCTGGGGCATGCGTGCATAAGGGGCGTCGATCGGCGCGTCCAGATCTTGCAGCACCTGCCAGCGCTGGACACGGGCATAAGCCTGCCATGGGCCGGAGCCACCCCAGTCGGCCCGGGCATCGCTGGCCAGCAGGCGCGGCGTCAGGCTCGGGATGTTGCGCTCGAAATCCTTCCAGTAGTCGTCATCCGAGGCTCGGGTGTGCGTCCAGCGGTAGCGCCCCTGCAGCGGCAGGGCTCCGCGGTGCTGCAGGTGCAGCAGGTGGCGGGCCTCACCGGTGCTGCGGTCCTCGGGCATCAGGTCGAACTGCAGCTCACCGGCATGGGCGGGCGTGAGGTAGCGCAGCTCGCTGCCCAGGAAGGCGCCCCGGCGCGTGGCGAGGCCCGGCGTGAGCGTCATGTCCAGTTGCGGCGCGAGGTTCCAGTAGTAGGGCACGGCCAGCTCGAAGCCGCTGCGGCTGTCGAGGTTGACTGAAGGGGGCAGCCAGCCTGATTTGCGCGCCTCGGAGACCGGAAAGCTCAGCACCGGCGCGCCCAGGATGGGCACACCGTAAAAACGCAGCACCGCGCCGGTGGCCACGCCCTCGTTGTTCTCGAAGTCGAGCTTGACCCCGCTGGCCTCGAGCACCCAGGCGTATTGGCCCGTGTCGTCGGGGGTGCAGCTTGAATAGGTGGCATCGATCGCGGCCACCTGGTTGCGGCCGAGGAAGTCCAGCCGCGCGGCCTGGCCGCCGGCGCCGGTGACCGCGAAATGGTAGGCCGGGTGCAGGAAGAAGCCCTCATAGCGCTCGACCTGGAGCTGCACCTCGGGGCCGCTGAAGACGTTGCCGTCGCGCCGGACCACGACGCTGCCGGTGGCCTTGGCCACGCCCTGGCGATGGTCGTAGGACAGCCGGTCGGCGCGGATCTCCACCGGCCCCTGCGTCAGTTCGACCTCCCCTTCGGCCACGGTGGTCTGCCCGGTGCGGCCGCCCAGCTCTCGGGCGCGGATCACGATGGGCGCTGCCGCCGGGGACGCCGCGGGGCCCGGGGGGGAGGGTGGCTGCGCCCGGGCCGCCGACAGGGCCAGCACAAGTGCCGTCAGGCAAGCGGCGCTGCCGCGCAGGCGGCCGCGGGACGGGCGGAACAGGGCGAAGTTTGGGCGGCGTGACAAGGCAGGCGGCAAGACGGGGTCGGAACGCCCGGCCGGGGGCGGTTTGTAGAATCGGCGGATTATTTCACGTCCCCACGGGCAGTCTCTGCTCAGGCCGCCCGTCCTGCCCCCCATCCGCCCATGAACGCCAGCGTGTCCTCGCCCCCCTGCGCCGAACCTGCTCCGGTGGCTTGGCCGGACCCCGCCCGTGAAGCGGCCTTCCAGGCCTGGATCGGCCGCCTGGACGGCTTCGGCCTGGTGCCGGCCAGCCTGCGGGCGGCCAGTGCGGACGCGAGTTTTCGCCGCTACCTGCGGCTGGACAGCCCGGCCGGCCCACGCATCGTGATGGACGCCCCGCCGGCGCACGAGGACTGCCGTCCCTTCGTGGCGCTGGCGCGGCTGTTGCGCGAGGCCGGCCTGAACGCCCCCGAGGTCTTGGCCTGGAATGAGGCCGACGGCTTCATGCTGTTGTCCGACCTGGGCTCGACCACCTACCTGCAGGCCTTGCAGGCGCACCCGGGCCAGGCCGACGCCCTGTACCGTGACGCGCTGACGGCGCTGGTGGCCCTGCAGCGCATCGAGGCGGCCGACCGGGTGCCCGTCTACGACCGCGCCTTGCTGTTGCGCGAAATGGAGCTCTTCCCCGAGTGGTACGTGGCCCGTCACCGGGGCCTGGCCCTGGACACGAAGGACCAGGCCGTGCTGGCCGCCAGCTTCGAGCACCTGCTCGCCAACGCGCTGGCCCAGCCGCGGGTGCTGGTGCACCGTGACTACCACTGCCGCAACCTGATGGTCTGTGGCGGGCCGGGCGACCCCGCCAACCCCGGGGTGCTCGATTTCCAGGATGCGGTGTGGGGCCCCATCACCTACGACCTCGTCTCGCTGCTGCGCGATGCCTACGTCGAATGGGACGAGGCCCGTCAGATCGACTGGGCCGTGCGCTACTGGGAAGCCGCCCGCCGCGCCGGCCTGCCGGTGAACCCCGATTTCGGCGAGTTCTGGCGCGACTTCGAATGGATGGGCCTGCAGCGCCATCTCAAAGTGCTGGGCATTTTCTGCCGCCTCTATCACCGCGACGGCAAGGACGGCTATCTGAAGGATCTGCCGCTGGTGTGGCGCCATGCCCACCGCGTGGCCAGCCGTTACCGCGAGTTCGCCGCGCTGGCGCGGTTGCTGGAGAAGGTGGCCGGGCAGGAGCGCCAAGTGGGCTACACCTTCTGACCGGCGGCCCGGCTTCGGGCGGCCGGGCGCCGGGCGGACCTGTTGGCCCCCAGGCTATCGCCCGCCCCCCGCGGGGGGGCAACGGCCCGGCTTCGGGCGGCCGAGCGCCGGGCGGACCTGTTGGCCCCCAGGCTATCGCCCGCCCCCCGCGGGGGCAACGGCCCGGCTTCGGGCGGCCGAGCGCCGGGCCTTAGGCCATCGCCGCGCGCAGCGCCGATTCGGTGGAGGCCGCTCCGCACCAACTGTCGGGGGTTTCGCAGCCGGCGGCTGCCAGCCAGGGGTCGCGGTCCTCGCCGCCGAAAGTCTCGACCAGGAAATCCAGGAACACCCGAGTGCGCGCCGGCAGATGCTTGCGCGTGGGGATGGCGGCATAGATCTGGGTCGTGAGCACCTGCCACTGCGGCAGCACCCGCTCCAGCGCGTGCTCGAGCAGGGCGTCTGCCACCACGAAGGACGGCAAGCCCGCGATGCCCAGGCCGGCCAGTGCGGCGGCATAGGTGGTGTCCAGGTGCGAGGTGCTCAGGGCCGTGGCCTGGGCTTCCAACACCACCGTCTCCTGGGCCTGTCCGCGCGCGTCCACGCCCCGCTGGAACGTGATGCCGCCTTGCAGGATGCTGGGCGGCGGCAGCAGGGAATCGTGCTGCTTCAGATCCTCGGGGTGACGCGGCCGGCCGCGGCGGTCCAGGTATTCCGGCGAGGCACAGGTGATGACCTCCGAGCGTGCGAGGCGACGAGCCACGAAATGGCCGTCCAGGGGCTTGCGGCCCAGCATCAGGATGCTCACATCGTGCGATTCGTGCACCGTTTCGACCGGCCCGGGCACGGTCAGCTCCAGCGTGACTTGCGGGTAACGGGCGCGAAAGCGCGGCAGGTGCTTGGCAAGCTGGTGCACGGCGAACGCCGGGGGGCACACCACCCGCAGATGGCCGCCAGGCTCGCGCACCGCGGCCTGGGCCAGGGCCTCGGCCTCGTCGATGTCGGCCAGGATCTGACGCACCCGGTCGAGATAGGCCTCGCCGGTGTCGGTGAGGCTCAGGCGGCGGGTCGTGCGCTGGATCAGCCGGGCTCCCAGGTGGGCCTCCAGGTCGGCCACGGCCCGCGTCACCACGGCCGCCGAGAGGTCCAGGGCCCGGGCCGCGGCGGCAAAGCTGCCGCACTCGACCACCTTGGCAAATACGCGCATAGAGTGCAATCGATCCATATCAAGCCCCGAGTTCCTTGCAGATTCCGCAATTGTTCATTGAAGCCCAAGACGTTTTTCTGCTCAGGGTTAACACCTACAGTTCCTTCCATCGATGAACGAGAGGCCTGCCACGAGGAGGCCGGTTCAGCGAGGGGCCGCTCAGGATGAGCCCGGTCGGCCCGGTTCGGAAACTCTCACCCAGGAGCTGTCACCATGAATGCCAAGACCTTGATTGCCGCCGTTGTCTCCGCCGGTTTTGCCGCCGGTGCCTTTGCCCAGGAAGCCACGATCTTCGAGATCCCCACCACCTCCGAGCTCAGTCGCGCCGAGGTGAAGGCGCAGATCCAGCAGGCTGACCGCGACGTGCTGTTCGCCGGCGAAGCCACGGTGTTCGCCGAGGCGGCGCCGACCCAGGGCCGCAGCCGCGAAGAAGTGCGCGCCGAGGCGCGCCAGGCCCTGCGCGAGGGCTGGAGCTTCGGCGGCGAAGCCACCCTGTTCCCGCAGGAGCAATTCGCCAGCGTGCGCACCCGCGAGGAAGTGCGCGCCGAAGCCATCGAGCACCTGCGCCGTCAGCGCCGCGGCGGCTGATCCATGCCGCCCCAGGCGGCGGCATTTGGCACACTGTGCCCCATGCCCCGCCTCTATGTCGATCTCGCGCTGGCTGCAGGCCAGTCTCTGACCCTCCCCCCCGGACCGTCCCGGCACGTGCAGGTCTTGCGCCTGCAACCCGGCGACGGTCTGGTGCTTTTCAACGGCCAGGGCGGCGAATGGGCCGCTACCGTCACCCGCATGGGTCGTCAGGCCGTGGACGTGCGCATCGACCGGCATTGGGACACCGCCCGCGAGCTGCCGCGCAGCGTCACGCTGGCCGTGGGCATGCCTGCCAACGAGCGCATGGACGCTCTGGTGGAAAAGGCCACCGAACTGGGCGCCGCGGCCTTCATGCCGCTGATGTGCGAGCGCTCGGTGCTGCGCCTGTCCGGAGAGCGCGCCCAAAAGAAGCAGGCCCACTGGCAGGCCGTGGCCGTGGCCGCGTCCGAGCAGTGTGGACGCACCCGCGTGCCTACCGTGGGGCCGGTGCAGGCCCTGCGCGACGCCCTGGCAACGATCGAGGCCGGCACCGTGCGCTGGGTGCTCAGCCTGCGCGACGATGCCATGCCGCTGCCGCAGGCGCTGCGTGAACTGCCGCCCGGCGCCTCCCTGGTGCTGCTCAGCGGCCCCGAAGGGGGCTTGAGCCCTGCCGAGGAGGACCTGGCACGCTCGCTCGGCCACCACCCTGTGAACCTGGGGCCGCGCGTGCTGCGCGCCGACACCGCACCGCTGGCCGTGCTGGCCGCCCTTGCCGTGGCCTGACGCGCCCGCGCGTTTGCGGCGACACTGGGGGCTGCGCCAATGCCCTGCTGCCTGACCTCATGAACCGCCACCTCGCACTCCTGACCCTGTGTCAGGGCTTCTTCATGACCAACAACGTCACCTTCATCGCCATCAACGGGCTGGTGGGGCTGGCGCTGGCGCCGGTGGCCTGGATGGCCACGCTGCCGGTGATGGGCTATGTGGTGGGCGGGGCCCTGGCCACCGGCGTGGTGGCCCGCACGCAGCGCGCATGGGGCCGCAAGCGCTCCTTCCAGGCCGGCCTTCTGGTGGCGATCGGCGCGGCCGCGCTGTGTGCCTATGCAGCGGCCACGAGCCAGTTCTGGCTGCTGGTGGCCGCCACAGTGATCGCCGGCTACTACAACGCCAATGCCGCGCTCTACCGGTTTGCCGCGGTCGAACTGGTGCCGCCGCAGTCCAAGGAGAAAGCCATCTCCTGGGTGCTGGCCGGCGGCATCCTGGGCGCAGTGATCGGCCCCAACCTGGCCCACCACACCCGCGACTGGTTCAGCGTGCCCTTCGCGGGCGCCTATGCGGCCTTGGCGGGCGTGGCCCTGCTGTCGCTCGCCGTGATGAGCTTCATCCGTTTCCCTGCGCTGCCCAAGGCCGACCCTGCCCGTCCCGGCCGGCCCCTGCGCGAGATCGCGCGCCAGCCCGTCTTCATCGTGGCGGTGATGTGCGCCGCGCTGGGTTTTGGCGTGATGAACCTGCTGATGGCCGCCACGCCGATTGCCATGCAGCACCACCACCATGAGTTCCGCCACACCGCGCTGGTGCTCGAATGGCATGTGCTGGGCATGTTCGTGCCCAGCTTCTTCACCGGCCACCTGATCAAGCGCTTTGGCGTGGTGAAGGTGCTGTGGGCCGGCGTGGCGCTCAACCTGGGTTGCATCGCGGTGGCGCTGTCGGGCGTGGACCTGATGCAGTTCCTGGTGGCGCTGCTGCTGCTGGGCGTGGGTTGGAATTTCCTTTACGTGGGAGGCACCACCCTCTTCACCGAGGCCTACCGCCCCGAGGAACGCACCACCGCCCAGGCCGCGATGGATTTCTGGGTGATGAGCACGATGGCCGTCACGTCCTTCGCTTCGGGGGCGCTGATCACCTCGCAGGGCTGGACCTGGCTCAACTGGGGCTCGCTGCTGCCCGTGGCCGTGGTGGCTGGCGGCATTTTGTGGCTGACGGTGCAGCGGCGGCGCGTGGCGGCTGCTTGATCGTCCCCGTCAGTCGCGCAGCAGCGCCGCATCCCAGGCGCGCACTCGCTGGTGCTGTTCGCCCAGGCCGGTGATGCCCAGGCGCAGCTCGTCGCCATCGCGCAGGAAGCGCGGGGGCTTGGCGCCCATGCCCACGCCAGGCGGTGTGCCGGTGCTCAGGAGATCGCCGGGGCGCAGGGTCATGAAGCGGCTGATGTAGCTCACGAGCTCAGCCACACCAAAGACCATGGTGCGGGTGTTGCCGCGCTGGCGCGGCTCGCCGTTGAGGTCGAGCCAGAGGTCCAGGGCCTGGGGATTGCCCACCTCGTCGGCGGTGACGAGCCAGGGCCCCACCGGGCCGAAGGTCTCGCAGCCCTTGCCTTTGTCCCACTGCCCGCCGCGTTCGAGCTGGTACTCGCGCTCGGACACGTCGTTGACCACGCAATAGCCGGCCACGTATCGCAGCGCTTCGTCTTGGCTCACATAACGCGCCGTGCGGCCGATCACGACGCCGAGCTCCACCTCCCAGTCGCCCTTGACCGCGCCTTGCGGCAGCACGATGGTGTCATTCGCGCCCACCACGCAGTCACTGGGCTTGAGGAAGAGGATGGGCTCCTTGGGCACGGGCATGCCGGCCTCGGCCGCGTGGTCGCTGTAGTTCAGGCCCACGCAGACGAACTTGCCCAGGCCCGACCAGGGCGGGGCGATGCGGCCGGGCGAATCGACCACCGGCAGCGCATCCGCATCGAGCTTCCGAAGGGCCGCCAAGCCCGCGGGCGTGAGGGTCTGCGCGGAGATGTCGGGGATCACGCCCGAGAGGTCGCGCACCCGGCCGTGCGCATCGACCAGGGCCGGGCGTTCCCGACCCGGCTCGCCGTATCGCATCAGCTTCATCGTGCCCCCTCAAGGCATCGCCGCGATCACACCGGCCACGGCCGCGGTGAGCTTCTTGCCATAGGGCACGTGCAGGAATTCGTTGGGCCCGTGAGCGTTGCTCTTGGGGCCCAACACGCCGCAGACCATCATCTGTGCCTTGGGGAAGCCCTGCTGCAGCAGGTTCATCAGCGGGATGGTGCCGCCCTGGCCGATGAAGCCCACCGGCGCGCCGTAGAAGGCCTGCGAGGCATTGTCGAGCGCCTGGTGCAGCCAGGGCGCGAGCGTAGGAGCGTTCCAGCCGTTGGCGGCGCCGTGGTCGCTGTGGAAGGTGACTTTGGCCTGATACGGCGGGTCGGCCTCGAGCAGGGCCTGCAGCTCCTGCGCGGCCTGGGCGGCATCGACCAGCGGCGGCAGGCGCAGCGAGAGTTTGAAGGCCGTATAGGGGCGCAGCACGTTGCCCGCATCGCCCAGGGCTGGGAAGCCTTCGGCGCCGGTCACGCTGAGCGTGGGCTTCCAGGTGCGCCGCAGCAAGGCCTCGGTGGGGTCGGTGGTGGTGGGCAGGGTGAAGGTGCCATCAGCGCCGCAGGCCCAGGGGAAGCGCTTCCAGACCTCGTCACCCAGGATCTGTGCGGTGGCTTTCGCCTGCTCGATGCGTTCGGCGGGGATCTCGCAGTGGAAGCTCTCGGGCAGCAGGCGGCCGGTGGCGCTGTCTTCCAGGCGGTCGAGCAGGCGGCGCAGGATGCGCAAACTCGAGGGCACCAGGCCGCTGGCATCGCCCGAGTGCACGCCCTCGGTGAGCACCTCCACCTTGAGCACGCCGCTGACCATGCCGCGCAGCGAGGTGGTGAGCCACAGTTGATCGTAGTTGCCGGCGCCGGAATCGAGACACACCACCAGGCTCACCTCGCCCAGGCGTGGACGCAAAGCGTCGATGTAGGCCGGCAGGTCGTAAGAGCCGCTTTCCTCGCAGGTCTCGATGATCCCGACCACGCGCGGATGCGCAATGCCCTGGCGCTGCAAGGCCAGCAAGGCTGTGATGGAGGCGTACACGGCATAGCCGTCATCGGCCCCGCCGCGGCCATAGAGCTTGCCGTCTTCGTACTTGGGCGTCCAGGGGCCGAGATCGGACCGCCAGCCGCTGAACTCGGGCTGCTTGTCGAGGTGGCCGTACATCAGCACGGTGTCGGTGCTCCCCGCCTTCGTGGCCGGCACCTCGAAGAAGATCACCGGCGTGCGCGGCCGGCCGGCGGCATCAGTCAGGCGCACCACTTCGAGCGTGAGGCCCGCCACCTTCTTGCTTTCGACCCAGGCGGCCGCGTTGCGGATCACCGTCTCGATGTGTTCGTTCTGGGCCCATTGCGGGTCGAAGGCCGGCGATTTCGCGGGGATCGCGATGTAGTCGGACAGCCGCGGGACGATCTCGCGGTCCCAGGTCTCGTTGACGAAGGCTTGCAGGCCGTCGGGGTCGGCCAGGGGATTGAGCGGCAGGCGGTCGGGGGCGTTCATGCGGGGCTCCTTGAAACGACGTCAGGAGGAATCCGCACAGTGTAGGCCGGCAACCCTGGACATGCCTATCCGGGGATGTTTCAGGTGTGAACTATCCCGGGAGCGGCCCGGAGTCGCGCGGAAAACGCTCGTCCAGCCAGCCGCGCATCGTGTCGAACACCCGCTCGCGCGCCTGCAGCGGCTCGTTCAACAGTTCGTGGAAGTAGCCCTCGAAAGGATGCGCCTGCACCAGGTCCTTCGGTGTGAGCGCTGCAAACGTCGCACTGCCGGCCGGGCGCACCAGGCGGTCGGCGGTGGCCCACATCAGCAGCGTGGGGTGTTTCCACAGCGAGGCCCGGGCGCGCACGAACTCGCCCCCGGTCAGCATGAAGTGCACCAGGCGCGGCGTGATCCTGTCGTGCACCAGCGGGTCGTTCTTGTAGGCGATCACCACGTCCGGGTCGCGCGAAATGCCGCTGACGTCCAGGCCGTTGGGCAGTTGCAGCGTGGGTGTGAGGCTGTAGCTGGCCTTGAGGGCCCCGCGCTGCAAGGTCGACAGGCCGATGTCGAGCGCCGGCGAGGACAGCATGACCGCATCGACCGGGCGCAGCTCCCCCGCCACGAAGCGCGCCACCGTGAGCCCGCCCATGCTGTGCCCGAAGAGCACCAAAGGCCCGGGGTGCTGCTCGCGCACACGGTCGATCACGGTGGCCAGGTCGGTCAGCAGGTCGTCGTCTTTCTGCAGGCTGCCGCGCGGGCCCAGCGACAGGCCGTGGCCGCGGTGGTCGTAGCCCACGGCCTGGAAGCTCCAGTCACGCAGGCGCGTGGCCACGTGTTCGTAGCGTGCGCTGTGCTCGCCCAGCCCGTGCACGATCAGCACCGTGGCGCGCACGCGGCCCTCAGGGGCCGGCCAGGTGCGCAGGCTCAGCAGCGTGCCGTCGTAGGCCGACAGCGTGGACACGGTGGCGGTGGAGGCGTTCGTCATGGTGTGCGTGAGCAGTGGACCCGGCTGGACTATGCTTGCATGGCCCCCGACTGTCCAGCCCCATGAACCCGACGGACGCCCCTGACACTGTGCTGCCCTGTGCCGGGCTGCGTGTGGTCGAACTCACCCACATGGTGATGGGCCCGAGTTGCGGCCTGCTGCTCGGTGACCTGGGCGCCGACGTGATCAAGATCGAGCCGCCCGGCGGCGACCCCACGCGCCGGCTGCTGGGCTCGGGTGCGGGCTTTTTTGCGATGTTCAACCGCAACAAGCGCAGCCTTGCGGTGGACCTGAAGGACGCGCGCGGGCGCGAGGTGCTGCTGCGCCTCGTGGCCGGCGCCGACGTGTTCTGCGAGAACTTCAAGCCCGGCGCCATGGCGGCGCTGGGGCTCGACTACCCCGCGCTCTCGGCGCTGAACCCGCGGCTGGTCTACGTGTCGCACAAGGGCTTTCTGCCCGGCCCCTACGAGCACCGCACGGCGCTGGACGAGGTGGTGCAGATGATGGGGGGCCTGGCCTACATGACCGGCCCGCCGGGGCAGCCGCTGCGCGCGGGCAGCAGCGTCAACGACATCATGGGCGGCCTCTTCGGCGCGCTGGGCGCGATGGCCGCGCTGGCCCAGCGCGAAAAGACCGGTCGTGGCCAGGAAGTGCAGGCCGCGCTCTTCGAGAACAACGTCTTCCTCGTGGCGCAGCACATGATGCAGTTCGCGGTGACGGGGCAGCCGGCTGCGCCCATGCCCGCACGTATCTCGGCCTGGGGCATCTACGACGTCTTCACCGTGAAGGACGGCGGGCAGATCTTCCTGGCCGTGGTGTCGGACGCGCAATGGGCCACCTTCTGCGCGGCCTTCGGCCTGGAGGCGCTGGCCGCAGACGAGCGCCTGCGCAGCAACAACGACCGCGTGCGAGCGCGCGACTGGCTGATCCCGCGCTTGCGCGAGCACCTGGCCGGACTGCCGGCCGAGGAGATCGCGCATCGCTTCGAAACCCACGGCCTGCCCTTTGCACCCATCACGCGCCCGCACGAGCTCTTCGACGACCCGCATCTGCGGGCCACCGGCGGTCTGGCCCCGGTGCGCCTGGCAGCCGACACCCAAGGCGGCGGCCTGGCCATCGACACCGTCGTGCCCCTGCTGCCGCTCACCCTCGACGGCCAACGCCTGCCCCTGCGCCGCGCGCCGCCGTCCATCGGCGAGCACAGTGGCGAGCTGCTGCACGAGCTGGGCTATCGCGACGGCGAGATCGAGGCGCTGCGCGAGGCGGGGGTGATCTCCCTGCACGACGGTGGGGCATCTGCCTCGGGCGGCTAAGCTATGAGGGTCGTGTCCTGAAGCATTCCCGATGAAACCCAAGCGCCAGACCTCCCCGCTGCTCGAAGTCGTGATCGCCATCGTGATCCCGGCGGTGATCCTGATGAGGTTCAGCGGCGCCGAAGACCTGGGGCCTGTGCGGGCGCTGGTGCTGGCGCTGGCCTTCCCGTTGGGCTGGGGCCTGTACGACGGCATCCGCAACCGTCACCTGAGCTGGATCGCGGCCCTGGGCCTGGTGAGCACGCTGCTCACCGGCGGCATCGGGCTGATGCAGCTCGACACCCAGTGGCTGGCCGTCAAGGAAGCGGCCGTTCCAGGGATCATCGGCCTGGTGGTGTTCGCCTCGGCCTTCACGCGTACGCCGCTGATCCGCGCGCTGGTCTACAACGACACCGTGCTCGACGTGCAACGTGTGCACCGCCACCTGCAAGAACGCGGCCATGTGGAGGCCTTTGAAGCGCGGCTGCGCACCGGCACGCTGCTGGTGGCCGGCACCTTCGCGTTTTCGTCGGTGATGAACTACCTCCTGGCGCGCTGGATCGTCACCAGCCCTTCGGGCACCGAGGCCTTCAACGAAGAGCTCGGGCGGCTCACGCTCGTGAGCTACCCGATGATCGCCCTGCCCTCGATGCTGATGATGGCCGGCGTGCTGTACTACCTGGTGCAGGGTGCCAAGGCGCTCACCGGCCTGAAGCTCACCGAGATGCTCCACCACGGCGAGGAAGCGGCGAAGCAGGGCTGAGCGCTCACCAGGGCGCGGCCTCGGCCTCGGCGGGCGTGGTGTCGAGCACCGAGGCCGGCGCGGCCGCCGTCACACCGGGTTCCTGCTCGCCGCCCAAGGCCTCGATCAGGTCGGGAATGAGGCGGCGCAGTTCGCCGGTGGCGATCGCCACATCGGCGTCGAAGGCTTCGTCAGCCCCCACGCTGGGGCGGCCTTCGTAGACGCCGTCCAGGAAGTCCAGCCGCTTGAGCTGCAGTCCTTCGGTGAGCACGAAGGACACACGCTCGGCCCAGGTCAGCGCCAGCCGTGTGGGCTGCTTGCCGGCCTGGATGTGCGCGCGCACCTCGTCGGTGTCGAGCGGGTGGCGGGCATAGCGCACCACCGACTTCATCTCGTCGGCCGACTTGAGCTCACATTCACGGTCCACGGTGAAACCGGCTGCGGGCTCGCCGCTCACCAGCCAGTCCGACATCAGCGCCTGCGGCGACTGGGCCGTGTGGATCTGGCGAACCTCGAAACCGGGCAGGGCCTTCACCAGCAGCGTGATGACCTCTTCGGCGCGCGCCGCACTGCTGGTGTCGATGGCCAGCAGGTGCCGGGCTGGATCGATCCACACCCACAGGGCCGAGGCCCGCGTAAAGGCCTGGGGCAGCAGTTCCAGCATGGCCTGCTCGCGCAGCTCCTTCATTTGCTTGCGCCCGGGCTTGCGGCCCGTGCTGTGCTCGATGCCTTGCGCGATCTCGTCGGCTCGCTCGCGCACCACCGAGCCGGGCAGCAGCTTGCGCTCGATCTTCAGGCGCAACACCCATTGGCCGTCGACCACTTCCAGCAAGGGCCCATGGGCCTGCCCGCGCGGCGGCACCCAGCCGGCCGACTGCGGCTGCGAGGCCCCGCAAGGCAGGAACACATCCTTTTGCAGCAGGTCTTCCACCTGCGAGGACGAGGCCGACCACGCGGCCCCGATGCGAAACAAGCTCAGGTTCTTGAACAAGGACCACCCTCTGACACCCCGACATCGGGGCAAAAGGGCGCATTGTCCACGCATCGGCGCTCAATCCCCGGGTAACCAGTGGATACGGCCCCGGCCCAATTCGGCCAGCCGCTCGCGCACAGTCTTCGCGGCAGGCTCGAACAGCTGATAGGCGAGCATCACCTCATCGCCGTGGCGGACCCTGACCAGGGTACCGCCAACGGCCTCGAACTCGCGCCGCACCAGGCCTTCCAGCGCATAGGGCAAGGCACAGGCCAGGTGCACGCGCCGCTGCACGGCCACCTTTTCGGCCCGCAGCAGTGCTTGGGCCACGGTGTCGGCGTAGGCGCGCGCCAGCCCGCCGGCCCCGAGCTTCACGCCGCCGAAGTAGCGAACCACGGTGGCCAGCACGCCGTCCAGCTCGTGATGGCGCAACACCTCCAGCATCGGGCGGCCCGCGGTGCCGCCGGGCTCGCCATCGTCGTGCGCGGCCGACTGTCCGCCGGCCATCAGAGCCCAGCACACGTGGGCCGCACCGGGATGTTCGGCCCGCAGCGCGGCCACACGCGCCACGGCCGCTGCGCGATCGGGCACGGGCTCCACGCAGCCGAGAAAGCGGCTTTTCTTGATGAGCAGTTCGCTGTGTGCCGCCGCCGCCAGGGACCAGAGCATGACGCGCGTCAGCCTTCAGCCGCCGCCACCTGTCGCAGGGCCTGCTCGAACACCTCGACCGGCTGGCCGCCTTGGATCAGGTGGCGGTTGTTGAGGATGACCGAGGGCACGGCGCGGATGCCTTGCTCAGCGTAGAAGCGCTGCCGCTCGCGCACGGCCTCGGTGTAGTCGTCGCCCTCCAGGATCTGCCGCGCACGGCTTTCGTCCAGGCCCACCGCCCCTGCCACGCTCAGCAGCACGGCGATGTCGCTCGGGTTCTGCCCTTCAGTGAAGTAGGCGCCCAGCAGGGCTTTCTTGAGGCGGTGCTGGGCATCGCCGCCCTGTTCGCCCGCCCAGTGCAGCAGGCGGTGGGCGTTGAAGGTGTTGACGATGCGGCTGCGTGGATCCATGCGGAAAGTGAAGCCCACGTCCTCGCCGCGCTGGCGGATCATCTCGCGGTTGGCCGCCACCTGCTCGGGCGTGAGGCCGTACTTCTGCGCGAGGTGCTCGCCAATGTCCTGGCCTTCGGGCGGCATGTCGGGGTTGAGCTCGAAAGGCTGGAAATGCAGGCTCACCGCCACACCCGGGCCCAGGCGTTCGAGGGCCTGTTCCAGGGCGCTCAGGCCGATGGCACACCAGGGGCAGACGATGTCGGAGACGAAGTCGATTCTCATGTCCGAGATTGTCCAAGTCTTCGGGGTCGATGCAACGAGGCTGCATCTTGCCCCACCGGCTCGAAGGTCGTTGAAGCGGCGGGCTCGCCATGCGAGCCGCCATGAACTACGAAGCGGTATGCGCTTGCGAGACCGGGCTGGGCTCGCCGAACTGCGTGTTCAGGTGGGCGCGGGCCAGCCGCACCGTGCACCAAAATGTGCTGCCCTGCCCCGGTTGACTGTGCACGCCGATCTCGCCTCCCATTTGCTGCACCAGCATGCGGGTGATGGCCAAGCCCAGACCCGTGCCGGGGCGATTCGCATCGCTGCCTTCATGCACCTGCACATAGGGTTGGAACAGGCGGGCGACTTGTTGCTCATTCATGCCTGGCCCGCTGTCGCGCACCCGGATGCTGAGCGTCACGGATTGCTCGCTGCGATCGCGCTCTTCGACGTTCAAGGCGACGAAGCCCTGATCGGTGAACTTGATCGCATTGGACACCAGGTTCAGCACCACTTGCCGGATGCGCACCGCGTCTCCGCGCACCGCCCGCAGCACCCCGGCGTAGTCGTGTTCCCACCGCAAACCCTTGGCGTGCGCCTTGGGTTCCATGATCAACACCACGCTGCCGAGCGCCTCGTGCAAATCGAACACCTCATCGGCCAACTTGAACATGCCCGCTTCGATCTTGGACAGGTCCAGCACGTCGTTGACAATGTCCAGCAAATGCCGGGCCGCTTCATCCAGCATGCGCAATTGCCGGTCGCGCTGCTCGCCGGCCAGGCCATGCTGGAGCATGTAAGAGACGCCGATGATCGCATTGATCGGCGTTCTGATCTCGTGGCTGAACATCGCCACGAAGCGGCCTTTGGCCACGTTGGCTTGTTCGGCTTGCTGTTTGGCGGCTTGCAGCTCTTCGGTGCGCTGGCGCACCCGTTGCTCCAGCTCGTCACGATGTTGCATGACCTCCTCGATACGCTCGCGCAAGGCTGCGTGCATTTGCGCCAAAGCGTCGGCCAGCACATCGATTTCATCGAACACCTCGCGCGGCGGCTGCCACTGGGGCGACTGGCCATGCCGGTATCGCTGCGCTGCAGCGGACAGTTGATCGAGCCGGCGCGTCAAGCGCCCGCTGATCCACCACATGCCCCACGTCAACAAGCCCATGCCTGCCACTGCCACGCCGATCCAACGCCACGACCATGCCGGTGTGGCCGCCCAGCCGCGTTGGGTGTCGTACAAGAGCACCACCCGCCCCAGCGAGGTCTGACCATTGGCGCCCCAATACACCGGGGCCGAGGCTGTCCATTGCCGGCCCCACTGGGGCCACTCGGCCAGATGCGGGGCAGACGACGGCGGCAAGGAGGCAAAAATGCGGGCCGACCACCGCTTCGGGTCGAAATCGGACGGAGCGGCGAAGATATCGCCCTCGTCAGAAACCAACAACACCCGCCGCTCCGAGGACGCGTCGTCCGCCAGGGGGATCAGGTAACGACCCACGCGATCCCAATCGACCAAACTGATCAGGTGCCCGTGCGAGCGGCCATCGGGCCCCACGATGGCTACTCCCACCGCCATCAACAAAGGCGATCGGGATTGGGAATCGAGCGGCAGGTAAGGCTCCAGCTCGGGCACGCGGCGCGGGGCACGGACCCAGACCGTGGCCTCCGGATCAAGATCCGCGGCAAAGGCAGCTTTCTCCCCTTCAAGCAAATGCCCCGTGGCAGCCCGCACCCGGGCATCAGCACCGATCCAGGCCAACCACTGCGTCCCCGGAGGAAAGTAAACACGGGCCTGCTCCAGCTTCAAGCGCACGAAGTGCGAATCCATCAAGCCGCTGGCCAGATCGGGCAAGGCGGCCAATCCCGCCAAGGATTCGGTTTGCTGTGCGATGGCCTGACGCAAGACGCTGCTGTAAAGCTGGGCTTGCTGATCAACCGCGCGTTGGACAATTTGCGTGGTCCGGGCCCGCTGGTCCAGCCACAAAGCGGCCGACATCGCCAATGCGAAGCCTACCGCACATAGCGCGGCCACCCAAGCGATGCGTGCGCGCACGCTGTAACGGGGATCGACCCGATTGATCGGCCGCCCAATGCCACTCATCCTTGACCCCGAGCCATTGCGTTGCGAAGCCAGGTGGAGCTTGGATACGATGGTCCCCCGCGCCGCCTCGACCCGCCTGCCGTTCACCGTGATGCCGCAAGCCTGCCCTGCCGAACCAGCCACTGCGCACTGGCCTGCCTGCCTGGCGGCGACACAGGCAGCACGCGCAGCATACGGCCTGTGCCGCCGCTCTGACAAGCCGCGTATCGGGGCGGTCCTGTCGGTGTGGGCCGCGCTGATGCTCGGCAGTGCAGCCCAGACATCACTGGCAGAGCCGAAGGCTCAGCGGCCGACGGAGCTGGTGATCGCCACGGTCAACAATCAGCACATGTTGCAGCTGCAGCGGCTCAGCAGCCGTTTCGTGGCGGCCCATCCGGCAGTGCGTTTGCGCTGGGTGACTTTGGATGAGGACCAACTGCGACAGGCCGTCAGCCGCGATGTCATCAAAGGCGAAGGCCGGTTCGATGTGGTCACGCTGGGCAACTACGAGGCCCAATCCTGGGCCGGGCAGCCGTGGTTGTCACGCCTGCAGCCCTCGGTGTCCTATGACGAAGACGATATCTTGCCCAGCGTGCGCCGGTCGCTCAAGCAAGAGGGGGGCTGGATCGCGCTGCCGTTCTATGCGGAAAGCACCATGACCATGGTGCGGCGCGACTTGCTCGGCGCCGCTGGCTTGCCGTGGAACGATCGGCCGTCTTGGGAGGAGATCGGCCTGTGGGCGTCCCGTCTGCACCGGCCGGATCAGGGGATTTACGGCGTGTGCTTGCGCGGCAAACCCGGTTGGGGTCAGAACATGGCCTTGCTGACCACGATGGCGCATACCCATGGGGCACGCTGGTTCGATCTGCGATGGCAGCCCCAGTTGACGTCCGAGGCGTGGCAAACGGCTCTCACGCGCTACCAGGAGTTGCTCACGCTCTACGGCCCACCCGATGCCGTGGCCAATGGCTACAACGAGAACCTCTCACTGTTCGCTGCGGGGCGTTGCGCGTTGTGGGTGGATGCCACGGTGGCCGGCTACACGCTGGAAAACCCCGAGTTGTCACGTGTAGCCGGACGCGTGTCGTATGCGGCGGCGCCGGTGGGCCAACACATCGAAGGGTCTCAATGGCTGTGGATCTGGGCCTTGGCAGTGCCGGCGAGCAGCCGTCATCCGCAGCTGGCGCGTCAATTCGTCGAATGGGCGACATCGACGGACTATCAGCGACTGGCCGCGCGTGAGCTGGGCTGGTCGGCCGTGCCTGCCGGGGTGCGCCGGGGCTTGTACGAGCAACCGGGCTTCATCGCCCGCTTCCCGCATGCGCTGGTTGAAAAATCGGCGCTGGAAACGGCCGATCCGCGCAAGCCCAGCGTCCTGCCCGTGCCTTACGTGGGCATCCAGTGGGTGGGCATCCCCGAGTTCCAAGCGCTGGGAACGGCCGTGGGGTATTTGCTGTCGCAAACTTTGCCGCCACAGCGCCTGCCAGTGGCCGATCAGCTGGCCCGGGCGCAAACCCTCGTGCGCTCCCAAATGCAGCAATCCGGCTACCTGAAGCCGCCTTGAGCCCTCAGCCGCGCGTGAACTTGAACACCGCCACGCTGGCCAGCAGATTGGGCCGGCGCCGCACCACACGGCCGGCCTGGATGCCGAAGGCATCGAGCACCTGCAAGCCGTTCTTGCGCGCCAGCACCTCGAAGTCGGCATAGGTGCCCACGCGGATGTTGGGCGTGTCGTACCACTCGTAGGGCAGCACACGCGTGACCGGCATGCGGCCCAGAGCCACCTGCAGGCGGTTGGGCCAGTGCGCGAAGTTGGGAAAGCTCACGATGCCGATGCGGCCCACCCGGGCGGTCTCGCGCAGCATGGTCTCGGTGTTGCGGATGTGCTGCAGGCTGTCGAGCTGAAGCACCACGTCGAAGCTCTGGTCCTCGAACATCGCCAGCCCCTCCTCGAGGTTGAGCTGGATGACGTTCACGCCGCGCTGCACGCAGGCCAGCAGCTTGGCATCGTCGATCTCCACGCCATAGCCGGTGCAGCCCTTGCGGTCGCGCAGCAGCGCCAGCAGCTCGCCGGTGCCGCAGCCCAGGTCGAGCACGCGCGAGCCCGCGGGCACCAATTCGGCGATCAGCTCCAGGTCCTTCCTTTCGCTCATGCCGACACCTCCTTCGCGATGCGCTCGTAGTAGGCCCGCACCACGCCGTGGTAGCGCGCATCGTCGAGCAGGAAGGCGTCGTGCCCGTGAGGGGCGTCGATCTCCGCGTAGCTCACCTCGCGACGGTTGTCGACCAGGGCCTTGACGATCTCGCGCGAGCGCGCCGGCGAAAAGCGCCAGTCGGTGGTGAAGCTCACCACCAGGAACTTCGCCTGGGCCACGGCCATCGTGCGGGTGAGGTCGCCGCCGTGCTCGGCGGCGGGGTCGAAGTAGTCGAGCGCGCGAGTGATCAGCAAATAGGTGTTGGCGTCGAAGTACTCGCTGAACTTGTCGCCCTGGTAGCGCAGGTAGCTCTCGATCTGGAACTCGATCTCCTGGGTGCTGTAGCCCAGCTCGGCGGCGCGCAACTGGCGGCCGAACTTCTGCTCCATCACGTCGTCGCTGAGGTAGGTGATGTGGCCGATCATGCGGGCCACGCGCAGGCCGCGCTTGGGGACCACACCATGGCGCTGGTAGTGCCCGCCATGGAAGTCGGGGTCGGTGATGATGGCGCGGCGCGCCACTTCGTTGAAGGCGATGTTCTGCGCCGACAGGTTGGGCGCGGTGGCAATGGCGATGCAGTGGCGCACGCGCTGCGGGTAGCGCAGCGTCCAGGCCAGGGCCTGCATGCCGCCCAGGCTGCCGCCCATCACCGCGGCCAGTTGATCGATGCCCAGACGGTCGAGCAGCCGGGCCTGGGCATCGACCCAATCCTCCACCGTCACCACCGGGAAGTCGGCGCCATAGGGCTGGCCGGTCGCGGGGTTGGTGTGCATCGGTCCGGTGGAGCCGAAGCACGAGCCGGGGTTGTTCACGCCGATCACGAAGAAGCGGTCGGTGTCCAGCGGCTTGCCGGGGCCCACGAGGTTGTCCCACCAGCCTTCGCTGCGCTCCTGGCCTTCGTAGGTGCCGGCCACGTGGTGCGAGGCATTGAGCGCATGGCACACGAGCACGGCATTGCTCTTGCTGGCATTGAGCGTGCCGTAGGTCTCGTAGACGAGGGTGTAATCAGCCAGCTTCGCCCCGCTGCGCAGCGGCAGCGGCTCGGCAAAGTGCAGGGACTGCGGGACGACGTGTCCGATCGATCGTGAAGTCATGGGGCCCAAAACGACAAACCCGGCATCACGCTGAAGGTGAGGCCGGGTCGCCGTGCCCCCTTTAGCTGCATTTCTAAAGCGCCCGCAAGCCGGAACAAATCGGCGCTGTGCCTCAAAGTATAGCGGCAGCGGGCACGTCCACCGTCCAGTCCGCCTTGAAGCCTGCCTGCTCGCCCTTGTGCGCATAGCCCAGCGGGTTGGCCACCACGCGGCAGCGCCAGGGGCGGCCCTCGTGGATGCCTTCCACGGTGTAGTCCACCGGGCAGTGCAGATGGCCATGCATCCACAGCCGGGTGTGGGGCAGGAGCTCGTCCAGCGCGTTGCAAAAGCCCGCCGTGCCCGGCACCAGGCCATAGCGGGGGTCGGCGCTGCGCAGCGAAGGCGCAAAGTGCGTCACCGCCACCGTGGGGCCGTCGAACGGGGTGGCCAGAGCTTCGCGCAGCCAGCGCTGGCATGCGCGCCCGAGGTCGGCCAAGTCATCGGCCAGGCGGGGCCGGCCTTGGCGCAGGCTGGTGTGTTTGCGCAGGTAGAAGTTCGCGGCGCGGTGGGCCTTCTCGCGCTGCTGGCGCTGGCGGGTCACGTCGGCCCGCGGGTCCACCAGGGCTTCGAAGTCGGTCCACAGCGTGGTGCCCACGAAACGCACGCCGTCGATCACCACCGTCTCGCGTTCCAGCCAGGTCAGACCCAGGCGTTCGCAGGCGTCACGCAGCCGGGCGTGGGCATCGTCGTGTTCCAGGCCGTCGTATTCATGGTTGCCCGGCACGTAGAGCACGGTGCGCCACGGGCCGTGACGCGGCGAAAAGCGCCGCAGGCCGAAGTCGGGTTCGTCCAGGCGCGAGCCGGCCTGGTAGGAGCCGATGTCCCCCGCCAGCACGAGCAGGTCGGCGCCCGGCGCAGCCTGGGGCACGAAGCCCGGGTCGTTTTCGAGGTGAAGGTCAGACAGCAGTTGCAGGCGCATCACGCCAGTCTAGGGCCTGTGCCGTCCCTCGCGCACAATGCCGGTGTATGCCCCGGCTTGCCCGCACCTTCGGCCTCCTGCGCTCCCTTGCGATCTACCACGGCATTCCGTGGCGGGCGGCGCAGTTGCGGCGCTTCTATGCGCCCGTGGTGCCGGCTGGCGGGCTGGCCTTCGATGTGGGGGCGCATGCGGGCAACCGGGTGCGGGCCTTTCGGGCGCTGGGCGCGCGGGTGGTGGCGGTGGAGCCGCAGCCCGATTTCGTGGCGCTGCTGTCGCGCTGGTTCGCGCGCGATGCGGGCGTGACGGTGCTGCCGGTGGCCCTGGGGCGCGAGCCCGGTCAGGCGCAGTTGCTGGCCAGCGAGGCCACGCCCACCGTGAGCACGCTGTCGGCCGACTGGGCGCAGCGTGCGGGCGCCACCGCGTCCTTCCAGGGGGTGCGCTGGTCGCCGGGGCCGGTGGTGCCGGTGACCACGCTCGACGCCTTGATCGCGCAGCATGGCCGGCCCGACTTCATCAAGATCGACGTCGAAGGCTTCGAGCTGGAGGTGCTGAAGGGACTGAGCCAGCCGGTGCCGGCGCTGTCCTTCGAGTTCCTGGCCCCCGTGCGCGACCTGGCCCTGGGCTGCATCGACCGGCTGGAAGCACTGGGGCGCTATCGCTACCAATGGAGTGTGGGTGAGCAGTTGCGGCTGCAGCCCGAGACCGCGCTCGAAGCCGAGGCGATGCGGGCCTGGCTGCGCAGCCTAGGGGACGACGCGCCTTCGGGCGACATCCTCGCTCGGCTCGACGGGCAGGCCGGCGCTCAGGCGGGCGGCCCGAGCCTGTGAGCCGAGGGCTCCAGGCCCGGCACGAAGCCCGCCGCCTCGAAGCGCAGCAACAGGGCGGCATCGCGGCTGATGAGGTGCACCGGCACGTCCGAGGACGCATTCGGGCCGGTCACGCTGGCGATGGGCGGGTGGTCGCCCACGACGATCGTGAGCAGGTCGGCCGGTGCGTGGTTGCGCAGATCGCTTGCTGCAGGCAGGCCTCGGTGGGCCGCGTCCACGACACGGGCTCGGCCAGCGCGGCCTGCAGTTCGTGGTGGCGGTAGAACGTGGGTTGCCCCCGTCATTGGCGGCGCGCTTCGAACTCGATGATCAGCTCGATCTCGTCACCCACCCAGCCATTGGCCACGGCGTAGTTCATCCCGTAGGCGCTGCGCTTGAAGCTGCCGCGCGCCGACACCCCCATCACATAGGGCCGGCCCTGGCCGGGGATCTCGTAGGTGTTGCTCTTATTCCAGGTGGCCCGCAGCGTGAGCGGCTGGCGCTGGCCCAGCAGCTCGAGCTGGCCGGTGATCTCGTACTGGCGCTCGCCCACGCGTCTGGCGCTGTCGGCCGTGAAGACCATCGTCGGGTACTCCTTCACGTTGAGGAACTGCGCCCCCTTGAGGTGGTTGTCACGCGCGCGGTGGTTGGTGAAGACGCTTTCCGTGGCCACCTCGATGCGCACGTCGCTGAGCGTGCCGGTGGCTTCGTCGAAACGGTAGGAGCCCTTGGCCTCGCGGAACAGGCCCAGCACCTTGGCGTAGCCGATGTGGTCGACCAGGAAGCCGATGGACAGGTGTTCGGCGTCGAGCACGTAGCGGGGAGCCTGGGCCGCGGCGCCTCCGGTGAGGAACAGCAACGAGGCGGCCAGCATCCAGGCGCGCCGATGCAAGGAGGGGAGGGTCATGGTGCGTTCTCCAGGGGAAGGTGACGTCGCTGGGCCAGCCATCGCACATCGACGGCAAAGGAATACACCAGCAGGGCCAGGCCCGCGCCGGCGATGAGCGCGGCCGCGGCCGGGGCAATGATGGGGCCCAGGGCCGTGATCAGGGTGACGATTTGCACCACGCACACGGTCTTGCGGCGCATGCTCGGCGGCAGCGGGCGCGCAAGCCAGTGCCACACCCAGCTGGCGGCCACGAAGGCATAGCGCATCAAGCCGGCGGCCAGCACCCAGGGCCCGGCCTGGCCGAATTGCACGATCAGCAGGCACAGCACCAGCATCAGGGCCGCATCGGTTTCCATGTCGAAGCGCGCGCCAAACTCGCTGGCCAGGCCGCTGCGGCGCGCAAGCGGCCCATCGACGGCATCCAGCACGGCCCCTACCGTGGCCCACACGACGACGGCCCAGCCCAGCGCCTCGGCACCGGAGCTGCCGGCACGTGCCGCGCTTTCGCCCACCAGGGCCGCGAGCATCGCCAGCATGCCCAGCCGCAGCAGGCTCACCTGGTTGGCCGCGCCAAAGCGACGGTGCAGCTCGCCGTGGGCATTGCGGTGATGCCGCAGGCCGTGCAACAGCAATCCGGCCGCCATCCCGTACACGGCGATGGCCTTGCCTGCATAGCCCGCACCAAAGAGCGAAGGCCAGGCCGCGTGCAGGCCCCAGCCCGTCACCACCACCAGCGCCGCGCCCGCCAGCAGCGAGCGATGGGCGTCGCGCCGCAAGGCTTCGGCCCCCGCGCTTGCGGGTGCCGACGTCCCTGGTGTGCCTGTGTCCATCGTCTCCGACATAAGATGCTCGCGGCTATGCCTTCCCATCCTTCTTCAGCGCGCCTCCTCGACACCGCACCGGCCTGGGCCTGCTGGGTTGCCGAGCCGGGGCGGGCCGAATTGCGGCCCGAACCCGTTCGAGCGCCCGGCGCCGCCGAGGTTCAGGTGCGCGCCGTGCACAGCGGCATCAGCCGCGGCACCGAAACCCTGGTCTTCCGCGGCGAAGTGCCGGCCTCCGAGCACGATCGCATGCGCGCACCCTTCCAGGCCGGCGACTTCCCGGCGCCGCTCAAGTATGGCTATGCCAGTGTCGGTGTGGTGGAGGCCGGTGCGCAAGCCCTGATCGGCCGCACGGTGTTCTGCCTGTACCCGCACCAGAGCCGCTACGTGGTGCCGGCGCAGGCCGTGCTGCCCTTGCCCGAAGGCCTGCCGCCGGCGCGCGCCGTGCTGGCCGCCAACATGGAAACCGCGCTGAACGCGCTGTGGGACGCGCCCGCGCCGCCCGGCGGGCGCATCAGCGTGGTGGGCGGCGGGGTGGTGGGCCTGCTGGTGGCCTGGCTGGCTGCGCGCACGCCCGGCTGCGAGGTGGAGCTGGTGGACATCGACCCGGCCCGCGCCAGCGTGGCCGCCCACCTGGGCCTGGGCTTTGCTTCGCCCGAGACCGCCCGCGGCGACGCCGACCTGGTGGTGCATGCCAGCGGCCAGCCGGCCGGCCTGCGCACCGCCCTGGCCCTGGCTGGCTTCGAGGCCACCGTGTTGGAACTGAGCTGGTACGGCACGCGCGCGGTGGAACTTCCGCTCGGCCAGGCTTTCCATGCGCAACGGCTGGTGCTGCGCAGCTCGCAGGTGGGCCAGGTGGCTGCGCCCATGCGCGCACGCTGGACCCACCGGCGGCGCCTGGAGCGTGCGCTGGCGCTGCTGGCCGACGACCGCCTGGATGCGCTGATCACCCACCACGCCCCCTTCACGCAATTGCCCGAGGTGCTGAAGCAGCTCGCGCACGATGCCCGCGGTGTGCTGTGCCACCGCATCGATTACGACTGACCCACGAAAGCCTGCTTGTCCATGTACAGCGTCAACGTCCGCGATCACTTCATGATCGCCCACAGCTTCCAGGGTGCCGTCTTCGGCCCCGCGCAGCGCCTGCATGGCGCCACTTATGTCGTCGATCTGGAACTGCGCCGTCCCGAGCTCGATGCGGATGGCGTGGTGGTGGACATCGGCCGCGCCACCACGGTGCTGCGCGAGATCCTGTCTGAGCTCAACTTCCGCAACCTCGACGAGGAGAGCGCCTTCCGAGGGCGCAACACCACCACCGAGTTCCTTGCCCGCGTGGTCTTCGACCGCGTGGCCGAACGCATCGCCCGGGGTGAACTGGGGGCCCATGCCCTGGGCCTCACCCACGCCAAGGTGACACTGCACGAGTCCCACGTGGCCTGGGCCGCCTACGAGGCCGCACTGCCCCTGCCCCGCACCGCGCTGCAGGCCTGATCGTGCCCGGCTGCACCTTGCTCATCCCCGGTGATCTCGACACGCCCACCGGCGGCTACCGCTACGACCGCGCCCTCGTGCGCGGCCTGCGGCAAGCCGGCTGGCGCGTGGACGTGCTGAGCCTGCCGGGCCACTACCCGTGGCCCACCGAAGCCGCCGAACGGGAGGCGACGCGGGCCGTGGCCGCGCTGCCCGACGGTGAATGCGTGCTGGCCGACGGCCTGGCCTTCGGTGCGCTGCCCGCACTGGCGGCCGAGCATGCCCTGCGCCTGCGCTGGGTGGCGATCGTCCACCACCCGCTCGCGCTGGAGACCGGTCTGTGGCCCGAGCATCAGGCCGTGCTGCGCGACAGCGAAGCCCGTGCGCTGTCGCACGCCCGGCGCATCGTCGTGACCAGCCCCACCACGGCGCGCACCCTCACCGCCCCTGGCCGCCAGGGCTGGGGCGTGACCCCGGGGCGCGTGGAGGTGATCGAACCCGGTGTCGCTCCCGCCGCCGTGGCCACCGGCTCCCTGGCGCAAGGCGGTGTGCCGCGGTTGCTGTGTGTGGGCAGCCTGAGCGTGCGCAAAGGCCAGGCCGAGCTCATCGACGCCCTGGCCGGTCTGACCGACCTGCCTTGGGAGCTGGTGTGCGCCGGCAGCACCACCCGGGACCCTGAAGCCACCCAGGCCGTGCGCTCGGCCCTCGAGCGCCACCGGCTGACCGGCCGCGTGCACCTGGCCGGTGTGGTCGAGGACGAGGCGCTGGATGCGCTGTACGCCGGGGCCGATCTGTTCGTGCTGCCCTCGTGGTACGAAGGCTACGGCATGGTCTACACCGAGGCCCTGGCCCGCGGCCTGCCGGTGGTGTGCACCAGCGGTGGCGCCAGCCCCGAGACCGTACCCGAGCCGGCCCGCCTGATGGTGCCGCCCGGCGACGTGCGCGCTCTGCGGGAGGCCCTGCACCGCTGGCTCACCAGCCCCCGGCTGCGCGCCAAGCTCGCGGCAGGGGCGCTGCAGGCGCGCGACCGCCTGCCTCGCTGGGAGCAGGCGGTCGAACGGATGGCCCGGCTGCTGCTCGAGGTGGGTGTGCGGCCATGAGCGGGTTCTCGGCCGACTGGCTGGCCCTGCGCGAGCCCTGGGACCACGCCGCCCGCCAAGCCGCGGCGCACCGTCTCGACGCCGCCGCGCTGGCCGGTGGCCTGCGCCCTGCCGGCGGCCCCCTGGGCGTGCTCGACCTCGCCTGCGGCACAGGCGCCAACCTGCGCGAGCTCGCGCCGCAATTCGGCGGCGAACAACACTGGACCCTCGTCGACCACGACCCGGCGCTGCTCGACGCCCTGCCCGTGACGCTGCAGCAGTGGGCGCAGCTGCAAGGCCATGCCAGTCATGTCGACGCTGGCGGGCGCAGTGGAACGCTGCGCTGCGCGCAAGGCCTCTGGCAGGTGCGCTGGCAGGCCCGGCGCCTGGACCTCGCCACCGAACTCGACCGCCTGCCGTGGCAGGGCGTGCAGCTCCTCACCGCCTCGGCGCTGATCGATCTCGTCTCCGAGGCCTGGCTGCAGCGGCTGGTGGCGGCCAGCCGCGCTCATGGCGCCGCGTTGTGGATGGCCCTGGGTGTCGACGGCCGCGACCGCTGGGCCCCGGACGACCCGGATGACCCCGTGGTGGAGGCCGCCTTTCGTGCCCACCAAGGCCGCGACAAGGGCTTCGGCCTGGCCCTGGGCCCACGGGCCCCGCAGGTGCTGGCCCAAAGGCTGGCCGATGCCGGCTATCGCGTGACCACCACGGCGTCGGACTGGCGGCTCGACGGCCCCGCCGCCACGGCCCTGCGTCGGGCCCTGATCGAGGGCATCCGCGCGGCGGCCTGCGAACAGCAGCCCGCCCAGGCCGCCACCTTCCGCGCCTGGGCGGCGCGGCGGCAGGCGCAGGCGGGCAGGCTGTCGCTGCACATCGGTCACACCGAGGTGGTGGGCTGGCGCTGAGGCGGCTCAGCGCGGCAGTGGCCGGGTGCGCTCGGTCAGCCAGTCCGCGGCTGCGCCATGCACCAGCGGGCCCACGCGTTCGAGCACCATGGCGTGGTAGGCATCGAGCCAGGTGCGCTCATCCTCGTGCAGCAGCGAGGGCTCGATGCAGCGCGTGTCGATCGGGCACAGCGTGAGCGTCTCGAAGGCCAGCCACTGACCGAACTCGGTGCGGCCGGCCTCGACGTTCATCGCCAGGTTCTCGATGCGGATGCCCCATTGGCCGTGGCGGTACAGCCCGGGCTCGATCGAGGTGATCATGCCCGGCTCCATCGCGGTGTGCGCCTCGGCTGGTGCATGCACGCTGAGCACCTGGGGGCCTTCGTGCACGTTGAGGAAGTACCCCACGCCATGCCCGGTGCCGTGGCCGTAGTCGAGCCCCTCGGCCCACAGCGGCGCGCGTGCGATGGCGTCGAGCAGCGGCGAGCGGATGCCGCGAGGGAAGCGCGCACGCGACAGGGCCATCATCGCCCGCAGCACCAGCGTGAAGTCGCGCCGCTGGGCCGCCGTGGGCGTGCCCACCGGCACCACACGGGTGATGTCGGTCGTGCCGCCCAGGTACTGGCCGCCCGAGTCGATCAGCAGCAATCCCGTGCCCTCGATCACGGCGTGGGACTGCGGCGTGGCGCGGTAGTGCGGCATCGCGCCGTTGGCGTTGAAGCCGGCAATCGTGGCAAAGCTCGGGCTGACGAAGCCCTCGCGCCGCGCGCGCGCCTCGGTGAGCCGCTCGTCGATGTCGAGCTCGGTCAGGCGTTCGCCGCGCGCCAGGGCCTGCTCGAACCACGCGAAGAACTCGGCCAGTGCGGCACCGTCCTGCGCCATCGTGGCGCGGATGAAGTCGGCCTCCGCCGGGGTCTTGCGCGACTTGGCCAGTGTGGTGGGGTTGGTGGCCTCGATCACGCGCACCGTGGCGGGCAGGGCTTCGCGCAGGGCCAGCGTGATGCGCCGGGGGTCGATCAAGACGGTGGTGCCGGCCGGCAGCGCCGCCAGTGCGGAGGGGGCCTCCTCATAGGGGGCCAGGCGCACCCCGTCGGCCTCGAGCGTGCGGCGCAGGGACTCGTCAACCTTGGGCAGGTCCAGGAACAGCGTGGCCGCCTCCAGCCCCACCAGGGCATGGGCGACGAACACCGGGTTGTACGACACGTCCGCGCCGCGCAGGTTGAAGAGATAGGCAATGTCGTCCAGCGTGGACAGCACATGCCATTGCGCCTCCTGGGCCCGCAGGCTGCGGCGCAGCGCGGCGAGTTTGTCGCCGCGTCCCAGCGGGGCCTGGGGCGCACGGTGCTCGTAGACCGGGGGGGTGGGCCGGGCGGGCCGGTCCGGCCAGATGCGTCCGGGCAGGTCCAGGTCGGTGCGCACGCGGATGCCGCGGGGCTCCAGGGCCGCGCGCAACGCGCGTGAGGCGGCCAGTGCGAGGATCTCGCCGTCCACGGCCAGGGTCTGGCCTGCGCGCAGGTGGGTGGCCAGCCAGTCGATGTACTGGGTGCTCGCGCCGCTGGAGAGTTTCATCAACACGATGCCGGTGCCGGCGAGCTGGGCCTCGGCCTGGACCCAATAGCGGCTGTCGGCCCACAGCCCGGCGTGGTCGCGTGTGACCACCAGCGTGCCCATCGACCCGGTGAAACCGCTCAGCCACTCGCGGGCCTTCCAGCGTTCGGGCAGGTATTCCGAAAGGTGGGGGTCGCTCGACGGCACCAGCACGGCGTCCACACCGTGCTGGTCGAGGGCGTCGCGCAGCCGGGCGATGCGCTCACGCACGGCGGCCTGGGGCGGGGCGAGGGTGTCCATGACAGGGCCTTTCAGTCGACGCTGCCGATTCTAGGGAGTCGCATCGCGCCGCCGCCCGGGCTCAGGGCTGCTGCTGCAGCGCGCGGATGCGCTCCTCGATGGGCGGATGGCTCGACAGCAGGGCCATGAAGCCCGTCGGTCGCGAGCTGATGCCCATGGTCTGCAGTTGCTTGGGCATCTCGCCCGGGTCGAGCCCGCCCAGGCGGGCCAGCGCGTTGATCATGGGCTGCTTGCGGCCCATCAGTTGTGCGGCACCGGCGTCGGCGCGGAACTCGCGCTGGCGCGAGAACCAGGCCACGATCACCGCCGCCAGGATGCCCAGCAGGAGGTCCATCACGATGGTGGTGGCGTAATAGCCGATGCCCGGGTGGTCACTGTTGTTGCGCAGCACCACGCGGTCGACGACGTAGCCCACCACGCGCGAGATGAAAACGACGAAGGTGTTCATCACACCCTGGATGAGCGTCATCGTCACCATGTCGCCGTTGGCAATGTGGGCCACCTCGTGGCCGATCACGGCCTCCACCTCCTCGCGGGTCATGCTGTGCAGCAGACCGGTGGAGACGGCCACCAGGGCCGAGTTCTTGAACGCGCCGGTGGCGAAGGCGTTGGGCGGGCCTTCATAGATCGCCACTTCGGGCATGCCGATGCCGGCTCGCTGCGCGAACTGGCGCACGGTGTGGACGAGCCATTGGTGGGTGGGGTCGGGCGAGTCGTTGATCACCTGCGCGCCGGTGCTGAACTTCGCCACCGGCTTGCTGATGAGCAGCGAGATGAGCGCGCCGCCGAAGCCCATCAGCGCCGCAAAGCCGAGCAGGGCGCCCAGATCCAGGCCCTGGGCGCTCAGGAAGCGGTTCAGGCCCAGCACGTTGGCCGCGATGCCCAGCACGACGATCACGGCCAGGTTGGTCATCACGAACAGCAGGATGCGTTTCATCGGGGTCCTTCCTTCGAACGGGAATCAGGTGGCATCGGCATGGCCTCCATGATGCACCGGGATCGGGCTTCCCGGGGGGGCCTGGCCTACCAGCCCCAGAGCAGGTGGCGGGCCACCCAGCCCGTCACGCCGCCGTCCTCCTGGCGCACGCGCACCCAGGACGGACGCTTTTCCAGCGTGCGCAGCACCTCGCCGTACCCGGCCTGGCCGACGATGCGGCTGCGCGTGGAAGGTGCGCTGCGGATGTTGACGGTCCCCACCTTCACCACATGATGCGGCGTGCGGCTGGTCAGCGCTTGGTAGACCCAGGCCTCGTCATTCTCGAAGTCACGCACCTTGAGCCAGGAGCCCTGGCGGCCGGTGACTTGCAGGGGATAGCCGTGGCGGACGACCCACAGTGCTTCATGCTGGGTGCCGGCGCCGGCGCGCAGGTTCACCTCGGGCCGGTTGATGCTGACCATGGTCTGGGCCGCTACGGGCACGGCGAAAGCGGCCGCAGCCAGCCAGGCAAGCAGGGACGAGAGTCGGATCATCTCGGCAGGCTCCTTGTGGTGGGGATGACCCGCCATAGTGCCGTTTTTGCGTCCGAGGTTCCCTTCGACGGTCTGGCTCAGGCGTTGACCATTCCGAAAATCATGAAATACAGCATGGCCGCCAGCAGCGCCGAGGCGGGCACGGTGATCACCCAGGCCGCGGCGATCTTCACCAGCTCGGAACGTTTGACCAGCTCTTCGCGATAGACCTTGCGCAGCGTCTTGCGCTCGAACTTGGTCAGCTCGGTGCCGATCGTGCGGCGCTTGAGCTGCGCGAGCATGTCGCGTTTCTTCTCGACGCTGGCGCGCGAGAACTCCTCGAGGTAGCGCTCGAGCACGCCGTCCGGGGCATCCGCGTGCTGGCTGCGGATGAACTCCAGGGCATGGGCCTGGCGCCGCTGCAGGTGCTCACGCAGGAAGCCCACGCCGAACACCGCTCCCACGGCGATGTGGGTGGAGCTCACCGGCAGGCCCAGTTGCGAGGCCACGATCACGGTCAGGGCTGCCGACATCGCGATGCAGAAGGCCCGGATCTGGTCGAGCTCGGTGATCTCGCTGCCCACCTTGCGGATCAGCTTGGGGCCGTAGAGCAGCAGGCCCAGCGAGATGCCTGCCGCGCCGACGATCATCACCCACAGCGGGATGCTGGCCTGCCCGGAGACTGCGCCGGTGCGCACCGCTTCGGCGATGGCCGCCAGCGGGCCGACGGCGTTGGCCACGTCATTGGCGCCATGGGCGAAGCTCAGCAGGGCCGCGCCGCAGATCAGCGGCAGGGTGAACAGCGAGTTGATGCCCTCGCGGGTGTTGGGCAGCATTGTGGCGCGCACCTGCACCCACTGCCGCACCAGGCCCCAGGCGGCCAGGCCCAGGCCGGCACCGATCGCCAGGGCCAGCGGGAAATCCACCTTCCACACGCGACTGAGGCCCTTGAGCATCAGGTAGGACGAGAAGGCCCAGGTCATGAGGCCGATCAGCACCGGCACGGTGCGCCGCGCTGCGCCGACCATGTCGTCACGAAAGACGATGCTGTGCTTGATCCAGTAAAGGAAGGCGGCGGCGATCAGCCCGCCCAGCACCGGCGAGATGACCCAGCTCGCGGCGATCTCGCCCAGCTGGGCCCAGTTGGCCGCCTTCACGCCGCCGGCGGCCACCCCGGCCCCCAGCACCGCGCCGATGACGGAATGCGTGGTGGACACCGGCGCGCCCACGGCCGTGGCCACGTTCAGCCAGATCGCGCCGGCCAGCAGCGAGGCCGTCATCAGCCACAGGAAGCGGTCGGTGCCCCCGATGGCCTCGGGGCGGATGATGCCCTTCTGGATCGTGTTGACCACGTCGCCGCCGGCGATCAGCGCGCCGGCGGCTTCGAAGACGGCGGCGATGAGGAGCGCGCCCACCATCGAGATGGCGCGCGAGCCCACGGCCGGGCCGACGTTGTTGGCCACGTCGTTGGCGCCGATGTTCATCGCCATGTAGCCGCCGATCACGCTGGCGGCCACCAGCAAGGTGGCATGGGGGCCGCTCACCCCCAGAGACAGGCTGGTGTAGAGCAAGATGCCCACAGCAAAGAGCAGGCCTACCCCCAGCCGGAAGGAGTCGTTGCGGCCACGGCGGGTGGCCTTCTCGATCTTGGCGATGTTCTTGAATTCCATGTCGCAGGGCCCGGCAGACGGGCAGATGACGCCACGATGACGGTTTCGTGACAGGCGCGATTCTCGCTGAAGCACCAGGCTCCCCCTGCCGTTCGGGGCAGAGGGGCCCGGGGCCGGGCGGCCACCGGCCCCCCCACGGCGGCGGCGCAGGCGCGTACCATCACGGCTTTTCACCGGGCCTCGTTTCGCTGTGCAGTCCGGCATGGCCGGGGACCGGCCCGCCACGCCATGACCGAACCCATCCCGAAGAAAAAGAGCGAGCGCACGCTCAGCGCCATCGTCAACACTGCGCTGGAGCTGGCGATCACCCAGGGGCTGTCCAGCATGTCGCTGGGCGAGGTGGCCAAGCGCCTGGGCATCAGCAAGAGCGGGGTGTTCGTGCGTACCGGCTCGGTGGAGAACCTGCAGGACCTGGTGCTGGCACGCTACGAGCAGCTCTTTGCCGAGCACGTCTTCCTGCCGGCGTTGCAGGCCCCGCGCGGCCTGCCCCGGCTGGACCGCATCATGGAGCTGTGGATTGGCCGCGGCGTGGGCCGCCGGTCCATGGCCGGCTCGCTGCATGCGGTGGCGGCTTTCGACCTGCACCCGATGGAGTCGCCGCTGCGCAAAAAGGTGCGCGCCGGGGTGGCGCGCTGGCGCAAGACCCTGGCGCGCACGGTCTTGCAGGCCATCGAGGAGGGGCATCTGCGCCCCGAGACCGAGCCGGCCCAACTCGTGTGGGAGATGAACACGCTGATGCTTGGCTACTTCCACGACCTGCATTTCCTGCGCGAGCGCAAGGCCGCCGAGCGCACCTGGGACGCCTACCAACGACTGATTTCGACGTACAAGTGCCAGTGAAACCGCGCACTTAGGGAATGTGAGTGTTCGCTGGCGTGGTCCGCTGCGCACAATTGGTGCCATGACTTTGGGCACTGCTTTTGGTTCTTTGCTCGATGCGCCGGACGAGCAGGCCGCTGCGCCGCGCACCGCCTTGGTGTTGATGGGGGGCGGGGCCCGCACGGCCTACCAGGTCGGGGTGTTGCAGGGGCTGGCCGAATTGCTGGGCTCGCCCACCGGGGGCTGGTTCGACATCCTGGTGGGCACGTCGGCCGGCGCGCTGAACGCCGCCTGCCTGGCCGACCAAGCGCCGGTGGGGGCGGTGGCGGTGGATCGACTGGCGCGCTTGTGGACGGGCTTGCACGCCGATCAGGTCTACCGGGTCCAGCCGTGGCGGATGACGCCGGGGATGCGCTGGGCCGGCCTGATCTCGCCGGCGTGGTTGTTGCGTCGGCTGCCGCGCTGGCTGCTCGACCCGGCACCGCTGGCGGCCTTGCTCGGCCGGGTGGTGCGCCCTGCACGCATTGCGCAGGCCTTGGCCCAGGGGCACTTGCAGGCCTGGGCCGTGACTGCCTCCAGTTACACCAGTGGATTGCACTGGACTTTTTTCCAAACCGGCGAGCGCTGGCGTCGGCCGGCGTGGCGGCGCCCCGGCCGCCGCGCGGGCTCGCAAGTCATCGGGCCCGAGCACCTGCTGGCGTCGGCGGCCATCCCGTACCTGTTTCCCGCCGTGCCCCTGGAGGTGGAGGGACGCACCGAGTATTTCGGCGATGGCTCGATGCGCCAGACCGCTCCGTTGTCGCCGGCCTTCAACCTGGGGGCCACGCGCATCCTGGCCATCGGGGTGGGCCAACCCGAGCGCGGCGCCCTGGGCGCGGCTGCTGCAGCGCCGGGGAGCTATCCGTCGCTGGCGCAGATCGCCACCCATGCCATGGCCAGTGTGTTTCACGACACGCTGGAGGCCGATGTCGAGCAGGCCGAGCGTGTCAATGCCGGCTTGAAGCGCTGGTCGCAACGGGGCGGCTCGGCCGCGCCCTGGCCTTACCGGGCGGTGCAGGTGTTGGCGATCCAGCCCTCGCGTTCGCTGGACGATTTGGCCTTGGCCCATGTGCGGGCTTTGCCCGAGCCGGTGTTCGGCCTGCTCAAGATGCTGGGCGGCACCCAGGCGGCCGGCGCTGCCCTGGCCAGCTATTTGCTGTTCGAGCCGCCCTTCGTGCATTCGCTCATCGAGCTGGGCCATGCCGATGCCTGGGCGCGGCGCGCGCAGCTCGAAGCCTTCTTCGACGCGCGCAGCGTATCGCGCCCCTGAGGTCATGAAGCGGTGCCATAATCGGCCCCGGTTCCATCACGGAGACTTCTTTGGACAGCCCCCAGCCTCGGTGGCCGTCCACTCCAACCCGGGCCCGCGCGTTGTAACGGCGTGGCCGGTGGTTGCCGCCGGCGGCGTTGGGGTGAGACGGTGACCGACCCTGACCCCTACGCAAACCCGAAACACGTGAGCGCCGCCAGATCGAGGCGGCGCCCTGGTTGGAGAGTTCATGCTCAACGTCTTTACGCTGGCCAACGGCCGGCTCGTCCAGCAGGAGATCGATCGCCCCGAGGCGCTGGCACAGGTGCAGCCGGTGTGGGTGGATCTCGAAGCGCCCACGCCCGAGGAGAAGGGCTGGATCGCCGGGCGCTTCGGTGTCAGCATCCCGCAGGACGTGGTGGACGAGGACCTGGAGGAATCGGCCCGCTTTTACGAGGAAGACAACGGCGAGCTGCACATCCGCTCGGACTTCCTGATCGACGAGGACGACACCTCGCGCAACGTGCGTGTGGCCTTCATCCTGCATCGCAACATCCTGTTCTCGATCCATGACCACGACCTGCCCGTGTTCCGTCTGCTGCGACTGCGCGCGCGGCGCATGCCCGGGCTGATCGAGGACGCCAAGGACGTGCTGCTCAAGCTCTACGATGCCGACGCCGAGTACTCGGCCGACTCGCTCGAGGGCATCTACGACTCGCTGGAGAAGGTCAGCGCCCTGGTGCTCAAGGAGGAGGTCAACGACACCGCCGCCGCCGAGGCCCTGGCTGCCATCGCCCGCGAGGAGGACCTGAACGGCCGCATCCGCCGCAACGTGATGGACACGCGCCGTGCGGTGAGCTTCCTGATGCGCTCGCGGCTGCTCAATGCCGAGCAGTTCGAGGAGGCGCGCCAGATCATGCGCGACATCGATTCGCTCGACTCGCACACCGCCTTCCTGTTCGACAAGATCAACTTCCTGATGGATGCCACGGTCGGCTTCATCAACATCAACCAGAACAAGATCATCCGTATCTTCTCGGTGGCCAGCGTGGCCCTGCTGCCGCCGACCTTGGTGGCCAGCATCTACGGCATGAACTTCGAGTACATGCCCGAGCTGCAATGGAAGTACGGCTATCCGTTCTCGCTGGCGCTCATGGCGATGACGGTGATCGCGCCGTTTTGGTACTTCCGCAAGAAGGGTTGGCTCAAGTAGCACCCCCGGACCGAGGCCCTGGTGCGCCGCGCTGGGGACCAGGCGCAGCGCAGCGTCCCCCCGTTCAGCCGTTGAGCAGACGTTGGGCCAGGGCGCGTGCGCTGAGCCAGGCGCGCTCGACGCCTTCGGCGCCCGTTGCGCCATGCCAGCCGTCGCCGCAAGCGCCGATGCGCAAGGCGGCGTCCCAGCCGCAGGGCTCGCTCAGGGGCGCAGGCACCTGGGCGTAGCGCCAGCGGTGGGCCACGGCATGCACCGGGCGGGCCAGGCGCACACCCAGCGCCTCGCTGAAAGCCTCCAGCAGGCGGCGCAGCACCTGCTCGGGCGGGGCGTCGAGGTTGTGGGCGCTCCAGTCGGGCGTGGCGTGCAGCACCCAGCGGCAGCCCACCCCCGCCACACGCTCGCGGCCCGGGCGGGTGTCGTCGCGGCGCGCCTCGCGCAAGGGGCCCGTGGCCGGCCGCAGGCGGTCGCTGCGCGCGGGCAGGGGCAGCGGCCAGGCGGCCATCACCGTCCAGGTGGGGTCGCTGCGCACCGGGCGCACGGCGTCGGCCAGGGCCGGGGCCGCGCCCAGCAGAGGCACGGCCTGCTCGGCGGGCACGGCCACCACGACGGCGTCGAAGACCTGCTCGGCCAGGCCGGGCACGGCCTGGTGGGCCCGCAGCTTCCAGAGGCCCTGTGAGTCGGGTTCGATCGCGGCGATCTCGGCTTCGAGCTGCACGGGCAGGCCTTGGGCCAGGGCGCGCGGCAAGGCGTTCATGCTGCCCATGCCGGTGTGGCGCGTATCGTCCACGCGCGCGAGCCAGCCGGCCTGTGTCCACTGTTCGACCTGTTGCGCGAAGTCGCTGCCGACAGCTGCAAAGTCGGCACCGCCATGGTCAAAGGGGCCGGCCGGGCTGCGCCGCGTGGACAGGCGCCCGCCAGGGCCGCGGCTCTTGTCGAAGAGCTGCACCTGCACACCGGCGGCGGCGAGTTCATGCGCGCAGGTCAGGCCGGCCAGGCCGGCGCCGATGAGGGCGACGCGGGAGATCGTCATGCGCGGGCCCTCCGCTTGAGCCAACGCATCAACAGGCCCACCACCGGCAGCTTTTCATAGAGCTCCTCGGCAGCATCCCAGTAGTCACGGTGCACGGCGATGCGGCCGTCGGGGGCGAACACCAGGTGGGAGGCGCCACGCACCACCTGGGGGGCGTCGCTGTAGCGACGCAAGCGAAAGAGGAAATCCCAGGTGAGGAAGCACTGGTCGCCCTGCGCAACGGCGGCCGTCACCACGAAGCGCGGCTCGCGCAGCGCCACGTCCATGTGGTGGAAGATGCGCTGCACCTCGGCCAGGCCCCGCACCTCGTTGAAGGGGTCCTTGAAGTGGCAGTTGTCCGTGTAGTAGCGGCCGAAGTGGGCCACCGACTCGGGGGTGAGGGCTTCGAAGAAGTCGATCACGCGCTGCACGCGTGGGTCATCGTGGGTCATCATGGGGCGGCAGTGTAGGGCCGGCGCCCGGCCCAGGCCTTCACAGGCCGGTGGCCCGGCGCACCGCGGCGAAATAGACGCTGTCGCGCAGGGAGCGCAAGGCCTTGAGCCACAGCGTGAAGCGGCGCGGGAAGTGGATCTCGAAGCGCCCGCGCGCCCAGCCGTCGAGCATGGCTTGGGCGGCTTGCTCGGGGGTGAGCAGCGCGGGCATGCGGAAGCGGTTCTGTGCCGTCAGCGGGGTCTCGACGAAGCCGGGGTTGATCACCGAGACGCCCACGCCCAGGGGTTCGAGATCGAGGTAGAGCGTCTCGGCCAGGTTGATCAATGCGGCCTTGGTCGGGCCATAGGCCAGCGAGTTGGGCAGGCCGCGGTAGCCGGCCACACTGGCCACCAGGCTCAGGTGGCCGCTGCGCTGGCGCTGCAGCACCGGCAGCACGGCATCGAGCAGGTAGAGCGCGCCCACATAGTTGACCTGCTGGTGGCGCAGGGCCTCGTCCAGGTCGAAGGCGGTGGCACGCATCGCGCGGTAGTGGCCGGCGCAATAGACCACCAGGTCCAGCCGGCCATGGCGCTCGGCCAGGTCCTGGGCTGCGGCGCGCAGGGCTTCGCGGTTCGTGGCGTCCAGGGCGATGAATTCACTGCCCGGGTGCTGGGCGGTGAAGGCCTCGAGCGCCTGCACGTTGCGCGCCGACACGATGACACGGGCGCCACGGGCGTGCAGGGCGGCCGCGGTGGCGCGGCCGATGCCGGTGGACGCGCCCACCAGCCAGGCGGTACGGCCTTGCCAGTCGGTGAGCTTGGGATTGAGGGCCATGGCGGACTTTCAGGGTTTCACGAAGGTGAGGGTGACTTCGCCCAGGCGGATGCCGAACTTGCTCATCACCGCCTTGTTGAGCATCACGCGCTCGTCCATCAGGTACATCCAGTCGTCGAACTGCACGTCGTAGGTGCGGCCATCGACCGGCAGGCGCAGCGTGTAGCGCCAGTGGAAGGCGTTGCCGCGCACCTGGCCGCTGGCCTCGCCCACCACGTCGTCGGCGCGGCCGGTGTAGCGGCCGTCGGCCTGGCGCGTGAGGCGCCACACGCGGCGCTCGGTGCGGCCGTCGCTGTAGGTGAAGGCCTCGTCGAGCACGCCCTGGTCGCCGTCCCAGCGGCCATCCATCACCACGGTGAAGCGGCGCACCACCTGGCCCGAGCGGTCCTGGAAGATGCCGTAGGCGGTGAGCCGGCCGTTGAAGTAGCGGCGCAGGTCCAGCTCCGGGCGCTCGCCGGCGTAGGCGTCGAGGGTCTGGCTCGCGCAACCGCTGAGCAGCGTTGCCGCGGCGGCGGCACCGCCCATCAGCACAAGGCGTCGTTTCATCGTTCCACTCCGGTGTCATGCCGCATCCACAAGCCATACAGCGCGCCGGCGGCGGCGAGCTTCAGCCCACAAGGCAGCAGGCAGTAGGCCAGCGTGAGGGCCGCCAGGCTGCCTGGATCACGCGCGCCGGGCTCATAGCCGGCCAGTTGCAGCAGCGGCAGGGCCGCTCCGGCGGCCAGGGCCAGGTTGAGCTTGGTTGCAAAATTCCACCAGCCGAAGTAGGCGCCTTCCGAGCGCCCCTGGTGGCCGGCGCGCTGGATCACACCTGCCAGCAGCGCCGGCGGCAGGGTCAGGTCGGCGCCCAGGGCGACGCCGCTGGCGGCGCACACGAGCGCGTAGGCGACCACGTCGCCGCTGCCCAGCGTCGCGGCCCACACGAAGGCCGCCACGGCCAGCAGCATGCCCGCCAGCCAACTGCGTGCCAGACCGAAGCGCGCCACCGCGCGCACCCACAGCGGCACGGCCAGCGCGGCCGCCGCAAAGTACAGCGCAAGAAAGAGGGGCTCGTAGGCGGCGGCCTGCAGGCGGTCGCGGATGAAGAAGAGCACCAGCGTGGCCGGGATGGCGCTGGCAATGCCGTTGAGCAGGTAGATGAGCAGCAGCCGGCGGAAGCCGCCCACGCGCCAGGGGCGCACCTGGCTCGGGTCGCGCAGCACCGGCGCGCTGCGCGGCTGCGGCGCCCGGCCCAGCGCCCACAGGCCGGCGGCCAGCAGCACGGCAAAGACGGTGGCGGTGACGCCCATGCCGGCCACGCTGGGCAGCACGCTGGCCACCAGCACGCCCCCGAGCGCAAAGCCCTCGCGCCAGGCCACCACGCCCGCCCGCTGGCCGGCGCCTCCGCCCAGCATCGCGCCCCAGGCCTGGTGGGTCACGCTCAGGGCGCTATAGCTGAAATAGGTGACGAGCAGCAGGGCGGCGCACCAGGCCAGCAGCGGCGCGGTGCCCTGCACGGGAGGGAAGAAGAGGGCCGCGAAGCCGGCCGCCAGCACCCCACCCATGGCCAGCGCCACCACCCATGCCCGGCGGGCCGAGCGGTGGAACAGCCCGTCCACGACACGGCCGATCCAGGGGTCGACCAGGGCGTCGGCCAGGCGGGCGCCCAGCAGCACCGCGCCCAGCAGCGCCAGCGGCACGCCGAACTCGGCGGCATAGTGGGCCGGCAGCACCACGTACAAGGGCAGGGCCACGAAGGCCAGTGGCAGGCCCAGGGCGCCGTAGGACAGGCCCTGGAGCGGATGGCCCGTCCAGGCCCCTGCCGCGGGCTCGTTGTGCCGGGACGAGGGCGTGGCGCCGGAAAGACGGGGCATGGCCGTGCGCAAGCTCATGGGGCGCCCTCGCGGCCCGAGCGGCCGAGCAGTTGCTCCCGCAAGCGCGGCTCCGAGGTGCGCGGCGACAACCAGATGCCGAAGAACAGGCGTGCGAACTCGGGGTCGTCGATCTCGGCGGTGCGCTGGCCATTGAAGTAGAAGCGGGCACCCCGGCCGGGCAGGTGCAGCCCCACCAGCCGGTCGCCGTCACCCACGTCCGGAAAGGCACGCTTCATTGCCTCCAGCCAGGCGCCGGCCTGGGCTTCGGAGAAGGCCCCCACACGGCGCATCTCGGTGATCGAGCGCTCAGCGATAGCCGCTCCATTCAGCCGGCGCAGGTAGTGCAGCGCCAGGGCCAGCGGGGCGTCCTCGTAGCGCTGTGCATCGGCCTGGGAGGGCACCCACAGGCGGGCGTCGTAGACACGCAGGCCGAGGAAGGTCATGCGCGCCTGCCCTTGCAGTCTGACCTCGGGCCACACCCGCTGCACCTCGGGCGGCGGTGCGGGCACGCCGGCTCGTGCCGCCACCCAGGCGAGGCCACCGAGTGCGAGCACGGCCCTTCGCTTCATGGCTTGCGCAACGTGAACTGGATGACGTCGGTGTTGCCCATCGCAAACGCGGCTTCGCAGTAGGCGAGGTAGAACTCCCAGATGCGCATGAAGCGGGTGTCGAAGCCCAGTTTGCGCACGCGGGTGTCCTCGGCCAGGAAGCGTTCGCGCCAGCGGCGCAGCGTCTCGGCATAGTCGGCGCCGAAGGCCAGCTCGTTGACCACCTCCAGGCCGGCTTTGTTCGCATGCGCGCGGAACTCGCGGGGGCTGGGCAGCAGTCCACCGGGGAAGATGTACTGCTGGATGAAGTCGGTGCCGCGCACGTAGCGCTCGAACAGGTCGTCGCGGATGGTGATGCTCTGGATGCACGCACGACCGCCCGGCTTGAGCTGGCGGGCCAGGGTGGCGAAGTAGTCGTCCCAGTACTCGCGGCCCACGGCCTCGAACATCTCGATCGAGCAGATCGCGTCGAAGGGGCCGTCGTCGATGTCGCGGTAGTCCTGCAGGCGCAGGTCGGCCTGGTGCGAGCGATCCAGTGCGGCCAGACGGTCCTGGGCGTAACGGAGCTGTTCGGTCGAGAGCGTGACGCCAGTGACGTGGACGTCGAACTCGGTGGTGGCCACCTCGGCCAGCCCGCCCCAGCCGCAGCCGATTTCCAGCAGGCGGTCGCCCGGGCGCAGGCCGCACTCGCGCAACGCGCGGCGCACCTTGGCCTCCTGGGCCTCGGTCAGCGGGCGGTCGTAGCGCCCCTCGAACCAGGCGCTGGAGTAGGTCATGCTCGGGTCGAGCCACAGGCGGTAGAACTCGTTGCCCAGGTCGTAGTGGGCGTGGATGTTCCTGCGGCTGCCTTCGCGCGAGTTGCGGTTGAGCCGGTGGCGCAAGCGGTACAGCAGCCGGCCCCACCAGGTGCCGTACACGACGGATTCGATGTCCTCGCGGTTGGCGATGAACAGCCGGATCAGGGCCGGCAGGTCGGGCGTGGTCCAGTCGCCGGCGATATAGCTCTCGGCAAAGCCGATGTCGCCGGACTTCAGCGCCAGCGCGCAGACATTCCAGTTGTGCAGCCTCAGGGCCGCGCGCGGGCCTTCGGGCGTGCCGAAGTGGGCCGTGCTGCCGTCGGGCAGTTGCACGTCCAGGCTGCCGTGGCGCAGGTGCGAGAGCATGCGCAGCACCGTGCGGGCAGCTGCCGGGGCCGAAGACGGCAGTTGCCGCAGGCCTTGTGCGAGGGCGGAGGTCGTCGTCGTGTGGTTCATCGCGTCACCAGGGATTCGGGCGGTTCGGGCTTGGAGAAGAAAGGCACCCGCTTGATCCAGAGCTTCAGGGCCTGCCAGTGGATGCGCGCGATGACGCCCACGCTCATCAGCGGGTGGCCGAAGAAGGCGCGGCGCAGGCTGGTGCGCGTGAGCGGCTCCAGCACCCCGCTGACGCTGGTCAGCAGCAGCGGGCCTTGCGCATCGTCGTGGTCGATACGCGCCACGGTGCGTGCCGGATGCACGCCATCGGCCGGCGTGCGCAGGAAGCGGAAGCGGTAGCGCCCTTCCACCTTGCAAAAGGGCGAGACGTGGAAGACCTTGCGGGCCTGCAGCTCGCGGCCCCAGCCGAGCCCAGGCCCCGCCAGCAGGTAGCAGTGGCGTTCGCCGAAAGTGTTGTTCACCTCGGCCACGATGGCCGCCAGCGAGCCGTCGCGGCGGTGGCAGTACCAGAAGCTCACTGGCTTGAACACATAGCCCAGTACGCGCGGATAGGTGTGCAACCACACCTCGCCGTCGATGTCGGTGAGGCCTTCACCGGCCAACAAGTCCTCGAGCCAGCCCAGCGCATCGCCACGGCCGTCGCCATGGTCGGCGTCGTGGAAGCTGATCAGGCCGAAGCGGTTGCGCGGCAGCACCGGGTCGGGCTCACGGGCCAGGCTGCGCATGGGCAGCAGCAGAAAGTAGGTGGGGTAGGCGAACGCGTTGCGTGCGGGGCGCAAGCGCGTGTGCCGCACCTGGCCGAAGCCGATGAGTGCACGCGCCGGGTGGCGGTTCATGCGGCCACCCTCACGGCATCATGCTGCCCGCGCTCGAGCAGGCTGCGCGCCACCGCCAGGCCGGACTTCAGCCCGTCCTCATGGAAGCCATAGCCTGCCCAGGCGCCGCAGTACCACACCCGGCCCAGGCCCTGGATCTCGCTCAGGCGGCGCTGCGCGGCCACCGCCGACAGGTCGAACACCGGATGGGCGTATTCATAGCGGCCCAGCACGGTCTCGGGCCGCGGCGCGCGCACCGGATTGAGCGAGACGATCACCTCGTCGCGGAAGGGCAGCGGCTGGAGCCGGTTCAGCCAGTAATGCAGGCACACCGCACCGGCTTCGCGGCCGGTGTCATGCGCGCGCTCGTAATTCCAGGCCGCCCAGGCCTTGCGGCGCCGCGGCATCAGCGTGGTGTCGGTGTGCAGCACGGCCACGTTGGGGTGGTAGCCGATGGCGCCCAGCAGCTCGCGCTCCTGGGGCAGCGGGTCGGCAATCAGGGCCAGGGCCTGGTCGGCGTGGCAGGCCAGCACGACCTCGTCGAAGCGTTCGCTGCCGCGCTCGGTGCTCACGACCACGCCGCCCTCGCCGTGACTGGACGGCACGCGGCGCACTTGGCGCACGGGCGTGTTCAGCCGGGCATCGGCCAGGCCTGCGAGGATCTTGGCGACGTAGTGCTTGGCGCCGCCGCGCACGGTGTACCACTGCGGCCGGTCGGTGATCTGGAGGAGTCCGTGGTTGTGGCAGAAGCGGATCATCGTGCCGATCGGAAAGCGCAGCATCTGCCCGGCCGGGCAGGACCAGATGCACGCCACCATGGGCAGGAAGTACCACTCGCGGAACTCGGGGCCGAAGCCGTGGCGGTCGAGGAAGGCGCCGATGGGTTCGGCCAGGGCGGCGTCTGCACCCTGGCGCGCCAGCTCGGTGGTCACGCGGTTGAAGCGCAGCAGGTCGCGCAGCATGCGCCAGAAGGCCGCTCGCCACAGGTTGCGGCGTTGCGCAAAGACCGTGTCGAGGTTGCTGCCGCTCCATTCGAGGTCGAGCGCGGGCAGTTGCACCGAGAACGACATGTCCGAGGCGGCCGTGTCCACCTGCAACTCGGCAAAGAGCTTGACCAGCTCCGGGTAGGTGCGGTGGTTGAAGACCAGGAAGCCCGTGTCCACACCATGAGTCACCGGCCGGCCGGACCGATCGGGCAGGGTCACGTCCACCGTGTGGGTGTGGCCGCCAAAGTAGTCGCCGGCCTCGAAAAGCGTGACCTGGGCATGGGGGGCCAGCCGGTGGGCCGCGGCCAGGCCTGCGATGCCCGAGCCGACGATGGCGATGCGTCGCATGGCCATCCCTCAGCAAGCCCGGGCCCGCCGCCCGGCGGCGAGGCTGGAAGACAAAGGTGCTGCGAAGCGCCCCGAGACGAAGGAGGGAGGGAGGGAGGAGGAGGAGAGACGCCTCGGGATTGCAACCGGCACCGCCGGCCGTCTTCGCAGCACAAAAACCGGATTTGCGGGCGAGCGGGTCGACCGCTGCCGACGCGCATGCCCGTGTTGCATCAGAGACGCTGCCGCACGGGAAGTTCCCCCGCGGCAGGCCAGGCCGTCGATCAGGGGGGGGGAGAGGGGCGACAGGGTCATGGTTGTACTTTGCGGTTCTGAATATAACTGTGTAGTATCATTTTGCATCGAATGGTTCATTTGTCCAGCAGAATTTGAGGGGCTTCGGGTTTGTCCAGGGGGGAGCGCCTGGACTGCCCGGGGCTGTTGGCTTGAAATGGGACATGCCGGGATGCGAATGCCGGCCCGGAGATGAAGTGTCATGGACAAGATGCAGACCTTGTCGCCCACCCCCGGGTTGGACGCCGCCGAAGAGGCCCCCGGCCGCGGCGGCGGCGCGATGTCGTCGATTGCCGCGGTCGAGCGGGACACCGGCCTGAGCAAGGACGTCCTGCGCATCTGGGAGCGGCGCTACGGCTTTCCCCGGCCGCTGCGGGATGCGGCGGGCGAGCGGGTCTACCCGCCTGAGCAGGTGCACAAGCTGCGCCTGCTGCAGCGCCTGATCGGGGCTGGTCATCGTCCCGGCCGGCTGATGACCCGTCCGGTGGAGGAGCTGCAGGCCCTGATCGACCGCAGCCGCGTTCAGTCGGTCCCGGCTACGGACCCCGAAATCGCTCGCTGGCTGGACCGGCTGGGCGGGCTGGAGGTGGCCACGCTGCGGCGCGAGTTGTCCCAGGCCCAGTTGCGCGAGGGCCTGGCCCGCTTCGTCACCGGCAAGGCCCTGCCGTTTGCGCTGGCGGTCGGGCAGGCCTGGATGCGCGGCCAGCTCCAGGTCTACCAGGAGCATGTGTTCTCCGAGGTCATGCAGGGCGTGTTGCGTCAGGCCATCGCCAGCGTGCCGGTGCCGGCCGCCGGGGCCCGGCCGCGCGTGCTGCTGAGCACCTTCCCCGGCGAGGCCCATGGTCTGGGCCTGCTGATGGCCGAGGCCCTGCTGGCGCTGGAGGGCTGCGATTGCCTCTCGCTGGGCGTGCAGACCCCGCTGGACGACCTGGCGCAGGCCGCGCGGGCGCACCGCTCGGACATCCTGGCCCTGAGCTTCGCGTCGGCGCCAGCGCGACGCTCGGTGCTCGAGGGCCTGACGGTGTTGCGCGCGGCCCTGCCCGAACCGGTGCAGCTCTGGGTCGGCGGGATGCACCGTTGGCTGAGCCAGCACCCCCGGTCCGGCATCATGCCGCTGGCCAGCCTGTCCGACCTGGGGCCGGCCGTGGCCGCCTGGCGCGCCTCGGCCGCCGCCGGCTGAGGAGCCGGGCATGCCGGGATGGCGTGGTCACAAGCAGGCCCTGCCCCACAAGCCCTGCGCCCACTGCGGCCGGCCGATGAGCTGGCGCCGGCGCTGGGCCCGGGTGTGGGACGAGGTGCGCTACTGCAGCCAGCGCTGTCGCCGCGAGGCGCGGCGTGCACCGCCGCGATGACCGGGCGCGTCCTGCTCATCTTGGGCGACCAGTTGGCGCCCGAGCACCCGGCCCTGGCGGCGCTCGACGCGGCGCGCGACCGGGTGCTGATGATCGAGACCGCCGGCGAGGCCACCGCCGTCTGGAGCCACCAGGCCCGCATCGCGCTCTTCCTGGCGGCCATGCGCCATCACCGTGACGCCTTGCGCGAGCGGGGCTGGACGGTGGACTACCTCGACCTGGAAAGCGAAGCGCCCGAGGCGCCGGCGGGTTTGGAGCACCGCCTGGCCCAGACCCTGCGCCGCCTGCAGCCCAGCGAGCTGTGGGTGATGGAGCCGGGCGAGTGGCGCATCGAGCGGCTGATCGAGGCCACCGCGGCACAGGCGGGCGTGCCGCTGCGCTGGTGGGCCGACCCGCATTTCCTGTGCTCGCGCGAGCGTTTCGCCCGCTGGGCCCAGGGGCGCAAGTCCCTGCGCATGGAGCATTTCTACCGCGAGATGCGTCGCGCGCACCGGGTGCTGCTGGACGCCCAGGGCGGGCCCGAAGGCGGCGCCTGGAACTTCGACGCCGACAACCGCCAGCCCTACCCGAAGGGCGGCCCCGGGGCCATCCCGCCGCCCGCCCGGTTCCTGCCCGATGCGATCACGCAGGAGGTGCTGGCGCTCGTGGCGCGCCGCTTCGCCGACCACCCCGGCTCGCTCACCCACTTCGCCTGGCCGGTCACGCCCGACCAGGCGCGTACGGCGCTGCGGCGCTTCATCGAGCACCGCCTGGTGGGCTTCGGGCCCTACCAGGACGCGATGTGGACCGACACGCCCTGGGGCTGGCATTCGCTGCTCTCGTCCAGCCTGAACCTGCACCTGCTGGACCCGCGCGAGGTGATCGCCGCGGCCGAAGCGGCCTACCGCGAGGGGCGCGCGCCGCTGGCGGGCGTGGAAGGCTTCATCCGCCAGATCCTCGGCTGGCGCGAATTCATCCGCGGCGTGTACTGGCTGGACATGCCGGGCCTGCGCCAGGCCAACCACTACGGCCACCACCGGCCGCTGCCGGCCTGGTACTGGACCGGCAACACACGCATGGCCTGCCTGCGCGAGGCCCTGACGCAGACCTTGGCCCATGGTTACGCCCACCACATCCAGCGCCTCATGGTGACCGGCCTGTTCGGCATCCTGGCCCAGATCGAGCCAGCCCAGGTGAGCGACTGGTACCGGGCGGTCTACATCGATGCGGTGGAATGGGTCGAGACGCCCAACACCCTCGGAATGGCCTTGCACGCCAACGGCGGACGCTTCACGAGCAAACCGTATGTGGCTTCCGGGGCCTACATCGACCGGCAGAGCAATCTCTGCAAAACGTGCGAATATCGCCCCAAAGAGAAAACCGGGCCCCGGGCCTGCCCTTTCACCATCTTGTATTGGCACTTCCTGGACAATCACCGGTTGGCGTTGCGCGCCAACCCCCGCACGCGGCCCATGACGATGCACCTGGACCGTTGGAGCGAGGCCGAGCGCCAGGCCCTGCGCGAGACGGCGCAGGATCTGCTGCAAAACCTCGACCGCCTCTAGGGCTTGCGTCCGCCGGTCCGGGCGGTGCGTAGAACGCTCCGAGCCAGCCTCTCATTGCACTTTTGTCGCCACAGGAACCGACATGCTGTACCCCGAGCTTTTCAAGCAACTCGAAGCCGTGCGCTGGAACATGGAGCGGGACATCCCCTGGGACCAGTTCGATGCGTCCAAGCTCAGCGATGAGCAGGCCCAGACCATCAAGATGAACGCCATCACCGAGTGGGCGGCGCTGCCGGCCACCGAGATGTTCCTGCGCGACAACCGTGACGACAGCGACTTCTCGGCCTTCATGAGCGTGTGGTTCTTCGAGGAGCAGAAGCACTCGCTGGTGCTGATGGAGTACCTGCGCCGCTTCCGCCCCGACCTCGTGCCCACCGAAGAAGAGCTGCACGAGGTGCGCTTCGAGTTCGACCCGGCGCCCGCGCTGGAAACCCTGATGCTGCACTTTTGCGGCGAGATCCGGCTGAACCACTGGTACCGCCGCGCCGCCCAATGGCACACCGAGCCGGTCATCAAGGCCATCTATGAAACGCTGGCGCGCGACGAGGCCCGCCACGGCGGCGCCTACCTGCGCTACATGAAGCGCGCCATCGCCCGCTTCGGCGACGAGGCCAAGGCGGCCTTTGCCAAGGTGGGGGTGCTGATGGCCAGTGCGCGCCGCACGGCCCAGGCCCTGCACCCCACGAACCTGCACGTCAACGCCAAGCTCTTCCCGCGCGACACCGTGCAAAGCCGCCTGCCCAATCCCGAGTGGCTGGAGCGCTGGCTCGATCAGCAGATCAAATTCGACGCCGTGTGGGAGAGCAAGGTCGTCGAGCGCATCCTGCACAACATGAGCCTGCTGATGGAGCGCAGCTTCAAGAGCGTGCAGGAGCTCAACCGCTTTCGCAAGGAACTGGCGGCCCAGTTGGCAACCTCGGCGCGCCCCGAGGGCAGCGCCCCTCAGCCGGCCTGATCCCTCAGCGCCCGGCCCGACGACCCTTCACCGTCTGGGAGGGCGTGCCACGACCGGCCCGCGGGCCGGCTTGTTCGGATGCATGCTCTGCGCCGCCCGGTACGGGTAACAGCTCGCTTCACGAAGCAACCCTTTGTAAAAACAACCCCCGCCCCCTTCCCTGGAGGGGCGTCCCCTGGACATACTCCCGCCGCTCCATCCGAGACCATGACGTGACCACGAGCGGGCTGGACCCGCCGCATCCAGGGAGGATGAATGGACGTGTCGCTGCGCGAGGCCGCCCCAGCGCGCCTCGATTCGATCTTTGGCGTGCCCTTCAGCCAAGCCACGCGGCTGCTGCGCCTGCAGTGCCAAGCCCTGGAAGGGGCGGCCCGGGCCGGCCTGATCCCCGAGCGGGCCGTGATTCGCGAAGCGCTGAGCCAGCCCTTTTGCCTGGAGATCGACGCCCTGAGCCCTGCGGCTGCCTTGCCCGTGGCCGCCTGGCTGGGCCATGAGCTGCTACTGCAGCTGCAATGCGCCGATGGGGGCCTGCGGGCCTGGCACGGCCACGTGCTGGGCGCCCAGTTCTGCGGGGCCGACGGCGGGCTGGCGCGCTACCGCCTCACCGTGGGCCCCTGGCTGAGCCTGCTGGGTGCGCGCCGAGACAGCTTCGTCTACCAAGACCGCCACGCGCTGGACATCATCGCCGGCGTGCTGCGCGACCACCCCCAGGCCCGCTGGCGCGTGGACGTGCGCCGCCGCGTGCCCGTGCGCGAGCTGTGCTGCCAGTACCGCGAGAGCGACCAGGCCTTCATCGAGCGGCTGCTGGCCGAAGAAGGCCTGGGCTACCACTTCGAGCACCACGACGCGCAAGGCGACGAGCCGGCCCATCACCTCATGGTCATCACCGACGCCCAAGCGCCGGCGCCGGCCGATCTGGGCACCGTGCCCTTCGGGCGCGGCGACCTGCGCCTGGGGTCCCAGGCTCGCGAAGCCCTCAGCGCCGCCGCCGAGCACCACCGCGGCGGGCCCACCGAAGTCGTGCTGGGCAGCTGGCACCCCCAGCACCTGGCCGGCCTCACCGCCCAGGCCGCCGGCCGCGCCGCGCCGCACTGGCCCGCGCTGGCCGTCTACGACGGCGCCGGGCAGCAGCGCTACACCGATGCGGCCCACGCCCACGCGCAGGCCCAGCGCCGCGCCCAAGCCCTGCAGCAGCCCACCCAGCGTCTCGAAGGCCGCAGCAGCGTGCGCCGGTTCGCCCCCGGCGGGCTCTTCGACCTGGGCTCCCACGACACCCTGGCCGGCCGGCGCTGGCGCCTGACCGAGCTCACCCACCACATCACCAACAACCTCGGCTCGGCCCTGCCCAGGGGCGGTGATGCAGCGTTTGCCGACGAAGACGACAGCGCCACCGGCCGCTACAGCAACCACTTCATCGCCCAGCCCGCCCAAGAGCCCTGGGTGCCGCCCGATCTCCCCAAGCCGGCGGCCCCGGGCGTGCAAGCCGCCGTGGTCACCGGGGTGGAAGGCGCGCCGGTGCACACCGAGCGCAACGCGTGCGTGAAGCTCCAGTTTCCCTGGCAGCGCGGGCAACGCCCGCTGAGCGGCGGCCTGGGCCACGACAGCCCCGTCGATGCCCAGGGTCACGCCCCGGGCGACGAGCGCGCCAGCGCCTGGGTGCGCGTGGCCCAAGGCGTGGCCGGCCCCAACTGGGGCGCCGTGTTCGTCCCGCGCGTGGGCACCGAAGTGCTGGTCGACTTCCTCGACGGCGACATCGACCGTCCCCTCATCGTGGGCCAGCTCTACAACGAAGCCGACCCCCCGCCCTATGCCGCCGGCGAGGGCTCGGGCGTCAACCACCCCGGCACGGTGTCGGGCTGGCTCAGCCACAGCCTGAGCGGTGAGGGCCACAACGCCTGGGCGATCGACGACGCCACCGGCCAGCTGCGCATGCGCTTTTTGTGCACCCACACGATGAGCGAGCTGGGCCTGGGCCACCTCATCCAACAAGCCCCCACGGGCGCGCAACGCGGGCCCTGGCGCGGCTCGGGCTTCGAGCTGGCCAGCGCGGGCTGGACCATCGTGCGCGCCGGATCCGGCTTGCTGCTGTCGAGCACCGCCCGAGCGGCCCACGGCGACAGCGTGCAAGGCGCCCAGATGGACAGCCAGGAGGCCCTGGCGCAAGCGAAGGCCGCGCACGAGCTGGGCGCTCGCCTGGCTGAGGCCGCCCGGCCTCAAGCGGCCCAGCCGCTGCACAGCCACGACCCCGGTGCTGCCTGGCAGGAGTTCTTGCGCCGCATCGACCCCGCCCAGGACGGGCGCCACACGCAAGCGGTCGGCGGCCAAGACCCGCGCCAGGCCCAGCCCGGCAGCCGCGCCCCGGGCGACCCGGTGCCGCGGTTTGCGCAGCCGCTCATGCTCTTCGATGCGGCCGCCAGCGCCCTGTTCAGCACCGAAGCCAGCGCGGTGGCCTTCGCCGGGCAAGACCACAGCTGGGTGGCCCAAGGCGACGTGCAACACACCGCCGCCCACACCGCCAGCACGATTGCCGGCGGCACGGTGAGCCTGTACGCCCACGACCACGGCCTGCAGTTCAAGGCTGCCGCCGGGGCGCTGAGCCTGCGCGCGCACACCGACACGCTGTCCATCCACGCCGATCGCCAGGCCACGATCACCAGCACCCACGACGAGATCCACGTCCAGGCCCAAACGCGCATCGAGCTCACCTGCGGATCGAGCCGCATCGTGCTCGACGGCGGAGACATCACCTTCACCTGCCCGGGCGCCTTCACCGTGCAGGCGGCCACCCATGAGTGGGGCGGGGGCAGCCGTGCGGCGGCGGAGCTGCCGCATTTGCCTGAGGGGGAGCTCGATCGGCCCCCCAATTGGATCGCCATTCGCCACTCGGGGCCGGACGGTGAACCCATGGCGGGGCAGGGCTACAAGATCTTCTTCGAGGGCCATGTCGTCGTCAGCGGCCAGCTCGATGCACAAGGCCACGCACGGCACGAGAACGTGCCTGCGCAGGCGCTGCACGTGGAGTATGAGCCTCGCCAGCCGCAACCCGAGAAGCCATGGCCCGCGCTGAGCGACGTGGTGGCAGCGGCACAGGCCAAGCTCGGAGGCCGGCCATGAGCGCCACCTGGGAGGATCTGGAAAACGCGCTGGGATGGTTCCGGTCCGCGCCGGGACGGTGGCTGCAAAGCGCCCGGCAAGACCTCGGGGCCGCCGCCGAATGGATCTGGGTGGTGCTGCAAGGCGATTTTGCCGAGGAGCAGACCACCGCCCAGGTGGTCACCGGGACGGTGATCTCGATGATCCCTCTGGTGGATCAGGTCTGCGACGTGCGTGACCTCATCGCCAACTGCAAGAAGATCCACGAGGACCGCACCAACCAATGGGCCTGGGTGGCCTTGGTGCTCACCCTGATCGGCCTGTTCCCGACCCTGGGCAGCCTGGCCAAGGGATGCCTGAAGATCCTGTTTGCGTATGGGCGCAAGGCGGTCTTCAACGCCGGCCGCCAGGCGCTGGACAGCGACATGTGGCAAGCCACGCGGCCCTACGTCGAACATGGCATCGCCAAGCTCAACGACCACCTCGCCCGCCCCGAGGTGCGCCGGGCACTCTCTGTCCTGCGCATCGATCAGCCTTACCGCTACCTGGCCGAGCAAACGCGCAACGTCGCAGCCCAACTGCAGGTGAGACGACTGACGTCTGCCATGGACAGCGCGTTGGGCCCGGCGCGCCAATTGCTGGAGATGGTCAAGCTCTGGGGAGGCTCGGACCTGGCTCGCCGCGCCCAGCAGACCCTGCAGATGCTCGATGGCGTGCGTCGCCAGGCTGACCGCGCCCTGGCCCAGGCAGTCCAGCCGGTACAGAACTGGCTCAACCGCCTGGCGCAAAGGTTGGATGTTGAGCATCGCCTGAACTACCGGGCGCAGACCAACAGCCTCACGCCTCACAACTTCAACCGCTTCAGCCTGGATGCCGAGATCGAGGTGCTGCGCAAGAGCAAGCCGGAGTGGGTGGTGGTGGGGAAGGCGGCGAAGTACCGGGCGCTCAGGAAAGCTCCGCAAGTGCCTCGCGGGCATTTCGACATCAGCGAGAACGCGCCTCCGCCCTTGACCAATGCGTTCAGTACCTTCCACACCGTGCGCCCCGATGTGTTGCCGCCAGGCACGGTGCTGTACCGGGTGGTGGACCCCAAGAGCAACGACAACAGCCTGTGCTGGATGACCCAGGCCGAGTTTGATCAACTGCGCAGCAAGCCCGAGTGGCGCCAGCGGTTCGCCGTGTGGCGCCACTGGAACCACAATGGCGAGTTCGTCACCTACACCGTGCCGCCCGGCGAGGGCTTGAGGGTGTGGCGGGGGACCACGGCGTCACAAGAACTCAAAGATCGAAACGGCCGGCCTGTGCAGGCCGATGCCCAGGGCAATCTGTACTGGCTCGACGGCGGCGCCGAGCAGATCGTGGTGAACCCGGCCGATCTCAAGCGCCAGCACCTGGGCCCGCGCCAGTTCACCGGCTGGGGGTATGACGAGGGCGACATCCAGGTCGATCTGGTGGGCGTGCCCATCTTGCAACACAACTGGTTCGAAGCGAACTGAGCCATGACCATTCCGTTGATTCCGCAAGAGATCTATCTGCTGGAGCGCTACAGCTCGCTCGACTACTTTGGCCAGATGCGCGACCACTTCGCCGAGTGTGTCAAGGCCGCCGAAGAGGCGCTGGCCGAGTTCATGCGTCACCTCCCGCCGGACTATCGCAGCCGCCCGCTGCACCAGCAGCCTGACGCGGTGTGGGGCGAGAGGGTGATTCCGAACATGCAGTGGGCGCTGGCCGGCTTGAACGACGGTTATATCCGTATCTCACATGGCGATCTGGATGGATTGGGGTTTGCGGGCAACGTGCGCACGACCTTCGCGTCCATCAACCGCGACTATCACATCGACTGGATGGCGCAGCCGTATCAGGATCGCTACATGGCGGCCCTACGTGCCTCCTGGAAAATGGCCTCCAACATCTCCCATACCGAGCAGGGGAGTTGGGATTTCGGGGATCTGAGTTTTGCGTATCACGAACCGTCACGCGGCCCATTGAACCCACCGGCCAGTTGGCCGGTGTACCGGCTCCACGAGGCGGTGCGGGTGCGCAGCGGCGAGAAGGTGCCGAAGACGGGCATCTACCTGCCCGAGGCCGGGCCCGCCGCCGCAGCCTTGCTCATTGAGGGCCAGAAGGCCATCGAGACCGAGGTGTGCACAAACGCCGAGGACTTGCTGCGCGACCCGGACGACACCATGCCGCAAAGCCGCCGCGAGCCCACCGTGTGGACGCTGGTCGAGCGCGTGGCCGACGAAGGCGGCAGCCACTGGCTGCCGCAGGCCGGGCCGGCGGCGCTGCGGCTCAAGTGCGACGCCGGCCAGCCCTGCCCGCGCACGGGCTGGTGGTTCACCCCCGCCAAGGCCGACAGCCGCCGTCACTTCCAGGCCGGCCAGATCATGCCCGACTTGCACGCCGACTACGGCCTGACCATCTGGCAGTGGGACGAGCGGCAGGGGGATTGAGCCGCCGTTCTTCGTTCTTTTGAGTCACTCCGCCCGGCCAATGAATCATCACCTCCCTGGAGGGCCGGGCCTTGGCCCTCGCAGGCTCGGCCTGCGGGGGCATTTCTTTGTGCACCCAGCATGGGTGCGATCTTCGGGGTGTGAGTTCCCGGCCGAATTGGCCACAGCGAGGCGAGCGAGGCGCAACTGCGTGAGGGTGACCGAGCGTGGGGAGGAAGCGCGGAGCGTCAACCGTGAGCCGATGTACACGAACCGCATCGGAGGCAGCGCCGGCCAGGGCGAGCAGGCATGTGACTGCGAAGCTCTCGTGGCCAAAGGCCAGGTGACGTCAATGCGGCGATCGCCCCTCATCGCCCCGACGGTCAGCGCGCAAAGCCACGGTTTCAGGTCGGGACGCGGTACGCATGGGGTGGTGATGCAGGCGCAGCAGTATGTGCAGGCTGGCTATCGGTAGGTGGTGGACGTGGACCTGGAGAGATTCTTCGACCGCGTGAATCACGACATCCTGATGGACCGGCTGGCGCAGACCCCCAAGGTCATCGCGAACTGGACGAGTGGCTGTGACACCGGCTACGTGCCGTGCAGTTGAAGCAGGGGCGCCGGGGGACAACGGTCTTGCGGGAACTGTGCCGGTTGGGCGCGAGCGCGGATCTGGCAGCCCGCATCGCGGGCCACGCCCGCCGCTGGTGGCGCAACAGCGCCATGGGCCTGAACCGGGTCTTGCCGACTGCCTACTTCGACCGCCTGGGAGTCCCACGATTGTCCTGACCTCAACTTCTCGAACCGCCCGGTGCGGACCCGCATGCCGGGTGGTGTGGGAGGGGCCCGATCAGCGATGATCGGGCCCTATCCCGATAGCATCGCGGCCTTTCACGAGGGGAATGTTGCCATGTCCTGGATCCTGCTCTTCATCGCCGGCCTGTTCGAGGTGGCCTGGGCCATCGGCCTGAAATACACCGACGGCTTCAGCCGCTTCTGGCCCTCGGCGCTGACCGTGACGGCCATGGTCGCCAGCGTCGTACTGCTGGGGCTGGCCATGCGCGAGCTGCCGGTGGGCACCGCCTATGCCGTGTGGACGGGCATCGGTGCGGTGGGCACTGTGATCCTGGGCATCGTGCTCTTCGGCGACAGTGCCACGCTGCTGCGCCTGCTGTGCGTGGGCCTGATCATCGTCGGCATCCTGGGGCTCAAGCTGGTGGGCTGAGCGCGCTCAGGAAGGCCGGGAAGCGTTCGCGGCCCGCCGCGCCTGGTCGGCCTTGCGGTCGGCCGTGACCTTCTGGGCGCTGGGCCGTTCGCCCACGAGCTTCACATAGGCCTTCCAGTCGATGCCGTGCGCGGCCACGAGGTCCTCGCCCAGCACCAGCTTGGTCGACAGGGCCACCAGCGGCAGGTGCACATAGGCCGCGCAGTCGGCCTGCGTGAAGTGCTCGCCGGCCACATAGGGTGCAAACTTCGCGAGCCGCTGGAAGCCGGTCAGGTGCTTGTCCAACAGCGCTCGCACGCGCTCTCGATTCTTCTCGCTCACGCTGCCGCCGAAAAAGGCCTGGGGGTAAAGCTCGCGCGCCACCAGTTCCAGGTGCAGGTCGAGGAAGATCGTCAGCTCGCGCACCTTGGCGCGCTGCCAGGGGTCGGCAGGCAGCAGCGCCGGGGTGGGCCAGCGCGTCTCGATGTAGTCCATCAGGGCCTCGCTCTCGCAGATCACGCCGTGCTCGGTGCGGGCGAACGGCACCTTGCCCAGCGGCGAACCGGCCGAACGCGCGGGCTCGCCGGTGGCCACGTCTTCCTCAGTGAAGGGCACGCCCTTTTCCAGCAGGGCCAGCTTGACCTTGTTGTAGTAGTTGGACAAGGGGAAACCGCAGAGCACGAACATCGGAGTTCTCCTGAAAGCAGTGGAAGCCGCAAGTGCAAACCGGGCGGGCGCGGCGCGCTATCGCCTTGGCGACACCGTGCCCGCCCAGCGAAGCGCGAGCCGCACGACGATGGCGCACAGGGTCCCGGCGACGGCGCCGGCGGCATGGGCCCCCACAGCCACCGGAAAGGACCAGTCGGGCGAGACCTGGACGGCGCCTTTCCAGGGGGCCTCCAGGGCGAGCTTGGCGGTCAGGCCCAGGGCCAGGCCCCCTCCCAGCCCCCGCCAGCCCCCGCCGGGGCGTCCGAGCAGCATCACGGCCCCCACCGCGACGCCGGCGTGCAGCACGCCCGACAGGCCCAGGTAGCGATCGGGCTGGGCGGCCAGCCACAGCAGGGCATGGGTGAACGGCCAGGCCAGGGCCCAGGCCACCGCGGCCGAGACGGGCAGCCGGGCCTGCCAGCCCAGCAGGCCCAGCAGGGCGCTGCCGGCCAGGTTGGCGCCCAGATGGGCGGCCCCCAGGTGCACGAAGGCGGCCGTCCAGCAGCGCCAGACCTGGCCGGGGGCGCTGCGCAGCCAGGCAAGGCTCTCGTGGGCGGGGGCGCCGGCCAGGCCGGCCCCGGCGGCCAGCAGCGAGCCCAGGGCCGCCACGGCCGCCAGTGCGGCCCAAGCGGCGCCGGGGGCGCTCAGCCGCCGAAAACCTCGCGCCACAGGGTGCGCACCGCCTCGCGTGGCGCGGCGAACTGGTCGGACGGAAACTGCGTGGGCCGCTCGTCCAGGCGGGCGCGGTGCTGGGCCCGACGCAGTTCGCGGTAGGCATCGGCCGCCGCACGGCCCGTGCCGCTGGACAGCAGCCCGGCGCTTTCCGCGCGCTGCAGCAGCGCGATGTTGCCCACGTCGTCGTGCAGCTCGGGGTGGGTGGCGCCGTGGGCGAGCACCAGGCATTGCACCGCGAACTCGGCATCCATCATGCCGCCTTCGCTGTGCTTGACGTCGAAGAGTCCGGGCTTGACCGGATGGGCCTCGCGCACCTTGGCGCGCATCGTGCGGATCTCCTCGCGCACCGCGGCGGCATCGCGCGGGGCGGCGATCACCTCGCGGCGCACCTGCTCGAAGCGCGCACCGATGTCGGGCGCGCCGGCACAAAAGCGTGCCCGTGTGATGGCCTGGTGCTCCCAGGTCCAGGCGGTGTTGCTGCCGCGGCCCTTCTGGTAGGCCTCGAAAGAGGCCAGCGAGGTCACGAGCAGGCCGGAATTGCCGTTGGGGCGCAGCGCCGTGTCGATTTCGAAGAGCTCGCCGGCACTGGTGCGCAGCGTCAGCCAGGTGATGAGCTTGCGCGCGAAGGCGGCATAGGCCTCGGGGGCACGCTCGTCCTCGTCGTCGAAGAGGAAGACGAGGTCGAGGTCGCTGCCGTAGCCCAGCTCCTTGCCGCCGAGCTTGCCGTAGGCGATGACGGCAAAGCGCGGCTGCTCGGCATGGCGCTGGCGCAGGTGCGGCCAGGCCCAGCGCAGGGTGCATTCCACGGTGGCGTCGGCCAGGGCCGAGAGGTCGTCGGCCACCTGCTCGACGGTGATGTGGCCCTCGACGTCGCGCACCAGGGTGCGGAAGACCTCGGCATGGTGGGCGCGGCGCAGGGTGTCGAGCAGGGCCTCTTCGTCGGCCTGTCCCGAGCGCGTCCAGGCCTCGTGGCGTTGCTCCAGGTCGTGCACGAAGCCGGCCGGGTCGAAACGGGTGTAGATCAGGCGCGGGTCGGCCAGCTCGTCGATCACGCCGGGGTGGCGCATCAGGTAGCGCATCGGCCAGCGCGCCAGGCCCAGCAGACGCAGCAGGCGTTGCTGCACCTCGGGCCGCTCGACCAGCATCGCGATGTAGCTCTCCCGGCGCAACAGGGGTTCGAGCCAGTCGATGAAACGAACGGCCGCCTCGTCGGGGATCTCGCCTTGTTCGACGCAACGGGCCGAGCGCAGCACGAGCTTGGCCAGCCGCTGCTTGCTGTCCTCGCGCAAGGCCGTGATGCGCGGCTGGGCCACCCAGGGCTTGACGCGCTCGGCCAGGGCCGGCGGCAGCCGCTCGAGCAAGGCCTCGCTGTCCAGCGCCGGCAGGGTTTGGCCGCAGCCCTTGCAGCCCGTGGGCTTGGGAGACTGGCCATCGTGCAGCAAGGCATCGAACTCCAGCGCCACGAACTCGCGCACTTCGAGCAGCCGGTCCATCAGCTCGCAGGCATCGCGGCTGCACGCCAGTCCCAGGCTGCCGGCGATCCAGCGTAAATCCTCGTCGTTGGTGGGCAATTGGTGGGTCTGTTGGTCGTCGAGGTACTGGATGCGGTGCTCGACCTGACGCAGGAAGATGTAGGCCTGGGCGAGCCGCTGCGCCGTCGCAGGCTCCATCACGCCCACCTGAGCGAGTCGTTCCAGCGCGCGCAGCGTCGAGCGCGTGCGGATCTCGGGGTATTGCCCACCGCGCACCACCTGCAGCAGCTGCACGATGAACTCGATCTCGCGGATGCCGCCGCGTGAGAGCTTCACGTCGTTGGCGCGCTCGGGCCGGCCGGCAGCGCGGCGTGCGGCTTCCTCGCGCACCTTACGATGCAGGCCACGCAGCCCCTCGAAGACACCGTAGTCGAGGTAGCGGCGGAACACGAAGGGGATGACCACGTCGCGCAGCTGCAGCGCCCGGCCCGAGGCCACCGAGGCGCGCGGCGCCACCACGCGGCTCTTGAGCCAGGCAAAGCGCTCCCACTCGCGCCCCTGCACGAGGAAGTACTCCTCCAGCATCGCCAGGCTCACCACCGGCGGCCCGGAGTTGCCATTGGGCCGCAGGGCCAGGTCGACGCGAAAGACGAAGCCGTCCTCGGTGGTGTCGCCGATGAGCGTGTACAGGCTGCGTGCCACCTGCGAGAAATACTCGTGCGCCGAGATGCGGCCGCTGCCCTGGGCGTTGCCGGCGGTCGTGCCGGCCTCCTCGTAGACGTAGACCAGGTCGATGTCGGACGACACGTTGAGCTCGCGCCCGCCGAGCTTGCCCATGCCCACGACCCAGAAGTCGATGCGTTGCCCGGCCTCGTTCAGCGGGGCGCCGTGGCGTTCGTCCTGCTCGGCCAGGGCGGCAGCCAGCGCCCGGTCGAGCGTCACCTCCGCCAGGGCCGTCATCGCCAGGCCGATCTCGGGCATGGTCGCGGCGCCTTCGATGTCGAGCACGGCCAGGCGTTCCAGCGTGAGCTGGCGGGCCTGTCGCAGCGCAGCTCCGAGCGCCAGTCCGCGATCGAGCAGGGCGTCGATCAGGGTCTCGATGCGGGCCGGGTCGGGCAGGCCAGGAGGCAGCAGCGCCAGGATATCGCCATGACGACGGCGCACCCGTTGCACGAAGCGGGAGTGCTCAGCCCCCACCCGGGGGGCGGCGGCGGAGCTACCGCCAGTGACAACTTCGCTGAAACCCATGGCCCGTCCCGGGGTCTGACCTGATGCCTGTGCTAGATTGCGAGCGCACCTTCGCGCAGGGTGCCGATGGCCTGCGCGTTGCCGCGCGTGGTGCGGCGGCTGCCGTCATCGTTCCCATGAGTCCTGCTGTCTTGCTGCAATCCTGGCTCCAACGGCCCCATCGGGCCGCTGGGGGGGTTGTGCGCCTGGTGCGCTGGATGGCGGTCGCGGCCCTGGGCCTCATGCTGCTGGTGTGGCTGGTGGTGCACGCAGCGATTCTGCCGCGAATCGACGCCTGGCGTGCGCCGATCGAGCGCTCGGCCACCCAGGCTTTGGGGGTGCCGGTGCAGATCGGGCGCATCCGTGCGCAATCTCACGTCTGGACGCCGGTCTTCGAAATCGAGGAGTTGCGCCTGCTCGACACCCAGGGCCGCGAGGCCCTGCGCCTGCCGCGGCTGCGCGCCACCTGGTCGTGGGCCTCGCTGTGGCATTTCGAGCTGCGCCTGGGCCGCCTGGAGATCGAGGCCCCCCAGCTGGCCGTGCGCCGCGACCCCCAGGGCCGGCTGCATGTGGCCGGCCTGGACCTGGGCGAGACCACCGCCAGCGCCTCGGCCTCGCCCGGGGCCCTGGAGTGGTTCCTCTCGCTGCCGGAATTCCGGGTGCATGGCGGCCGGGTGCGCTGGATCGACGAGCAGCGCGCGCTGCCACCCCTGGAGCTCGGCGACGTGCAGGCCGTGATGCGCAACAGTGCGCCGGCGCTGCGCCGGCATGAGTTCCGGCTCGATGCCACACCGGTGGACGGCTGGGGCGAACGCCTGTCGCTGCGTGCCCGCTTCACGCAGCCGTTGCTGACCCGCTCGTCCGACCGCTCGCGCTGGAGCGGCCAGGCCTATGCCGAGCTGCCGCGGGTGGACCTGCAGGCCCTGCACCGCCACCTGCCGGCCGGAGTGCATCTGGAGCGCGGCTCAGGCGGCCTGCGGGCCTGGGCGGACATGACCGCGGGGCGCTGGACCGGCCTGACCCTGGACCTCGACCTGGCCGACCTGAGGGCCCGCTTCGAGGCGGCCGACGAGGCCCTGGACCTGGCCGCACTGCGGGGGCGTCTGATCTGGCGCGAGGAGGGTGCGCAGCAGGTCGTGGCCCTGCAGGGCCTGAGCGCGACCGCAGCTGCGCAGGCGAGCGAGGAGCAGGCCGCGCACTGGGCGGGGCTGCCGGCGGCCTTCGAATTGCGCTGGCGTGCTGCTGCCACGGCGGGTCTCACCGAGGAGGGGGCATTGCAGGTGCCGCGTGCCGATCTGGCCGCCCTGGCCGCCCTGGCCCGGCGCCTGCCGTTGCCCGCGTCGCTGCACGCCGGCCTGGCCGAGCTGCAACCGGCCGGCCGGGCCGAGCCCTTGTTGCTGCGATGGCAGGGGGATTGGCGCGCACCGCGGGCCTACCAGGCCAGCGGCCAGTTGCGCGGGCTGAGCCTGGCCGCGCAGGCGGATGGGCCGTCCGTGGGCCGCCCCGGGCTGCAAGGAGCCGATCTGGCCTTCCAGGCCAGCGAAGCCGGGGGATCGGCACGCCTGCACATCCGCGAGGGCGCCTTGGTCTTCCCCGGCGTCTTCGACGAGCCGCAGGTGCCGCTGAACGAGCTGCAGGCCGAACTGGCCTGGACCGTCACGCCCGGCGAGGACGGCCCCGCAGTGGCCGTGCAGGTGCGCGATGCGCGCTTTGCCAATGCCGACGCGCAGGGCGCGTTCAGCGGCCAGTGGCGCACCGGCGCAGCGCCCGGCGTGGGCCGCGGCGCGCGGCTGCCCGGTGTGCTCGACCTTCAGGGCCGGCTCGATCGTGCCGATGCCACCCGCATCTGGCGCTACCTGCCCCGCCAGTTGCCGGCCTCCGTGCGCGACTATGTGCGCCGCGCGGTGTTGGCCGGCCACGCCAGCGAAGTGGACTTCCGCGTCCAGGGGGATCTCTGGGACTTTCCCTATGCCCCCGGCCAGGAGGGCACCTTCCGCATCGCCTCGCGCATCGAGCAGGCCAGCTTGGCCTACGCACCGGGCGAGGAGGGGCGGCCCTCGCCGTGGCCGGCTTTCACCCATGTGCGCGGCGAGCTCGTGTTCGATCGACAGTCCATGCAGATCCGCAACGCCCGGGCCCGGCTCTTCGGGTTCGAGCTGCAGGGGGTGGACGGCGGCATCGAGGACCTGGCCCACCAGCCTGTGCTGCGTCTGAGCGGGGGCGGCACCGGGCCACTGGCCGATGCCTTGCGCTTCATCAACGACACCCCGGTGGGCGAATGGACCCAGCGTGCGCTGGCCCAGGCCAGCGGCAGCGGCAGCGCCGAACTGCGCCTGTCGGTGCAACTGCCGCTGGACGATCTGGATCGGGCCCGTGTGCAGGGCCGCGTGCGTCTGGACGGCAACGACCTGCGCCTGCGCCCCGACACCCCTTTGCTGGTGCGCACGCGCGGCGACGTGAGCTTCTCCGACGCGGGGTTCGCAGTGCATGGGGCCACCGCCCGGGTGCTGGGCGGCGAACTCCAGTTCGAAGGCGGCACGGCGCGCGACGGCAGCGTGCGCTTCGAAGGCCAGGGCACGGCCACCGCGGCCGGCCTGCGCGAGGTGCATGAGCTGGGCCTGCTGCCCTATCTGGCCGAACACCTGCAGGGCCAGACGGCCTACCGGCTCCAGTTCGGCCTGGTGCAGGGCTGGCCCGAGCTGAACCTGAGCAGCGACCTCATCGGCCTGGCCTCGAACCTGCCTGCCCCGCTGGACAAACCCGCCGCGCGGCCCTGGCCGCTGCGCGTGACGCTGGCCGTCGATCCCGACAGCCTGCTGCCGGGCCGCGCGCCGCGCGACCAGTTGCGCGTCCAGCTCGGCCAGTCGCTGTGGGTGCACTACCGGCGTGCGCTGGGCGACGAGGCGACGGGCCAGCCCACGCGGGTGCTGGCCGGCACCATCGGCCTGGGCGAGGCCCAGGCCCAGGCCCTGCCTGCCGGGGGGGTGCGCGCCCGGGTCGCCCTGCCCCAGCTCGACCTGGACCACTGGCGCGCCGTGGCCGAGAGCTTCGAAGCCGGCTTGGCCGCCCCTGGCGCCCCCGGGGCCGGCTACGCGCCCGACCGCATCGAGCTGCGCAGTGCAGCCGTGCGTGCGGCCGGCCGCCGCTTCACCGCGGTGCGCCTGAGCGGCGAACGCGCCGGCGAGGGCTGGCGCGGCCAGGTGCGCTCCGACCAGCTCGACGGGCGCATCGAATGGCAGCCCGGGGCGACGGGCGGCCAGCTCCAGGCCCGGCTGTCCCGCCTGAACTGGCCCGAGGCCGACCCGGGCGACGGGCCGGCCCCCGTGACGGCCGTCTCCGACCGTCCAGCGCCGGCCCTGGACATCGAGGTCGAGGACTTCCGCTGGGGCTCGCGCGCCCTCGGGCGCCTGGAGGTGCAGGCCGAGAGCCGGCGTACCGGCGAGTTCCGCGAGTGGCGGCTGCGGCGCCTGTCGCTGCACAACCCCGTGGCCCGCCTCGGGGCCAGCGGGGCCTGGCTGGCCGTGCGCGAAGGTGTCGGTGCGGCGACGGCCCGCACCGAGCTGGACTTCGAGCTCGACGTGGCCGACAGCGGCGCCCTGCTCGAGCAATGGGGCCAGGCGGGCGTGCTCAGCGGCGGCAAGGGCCGCGCGAGCGGGCGCATCGGCTGGCAGGGCCCGCCCTTGGCACCCGACCTGGCCAGCCTGGACGGGCAATTGCGCGTGGACGTCGAGCGTGGCCGCTTCCTGAAGGCCGACCCCGGCGCGGCGCGGCTGGTCAGCGTGCTCAGCCTGCAAGCCCTGCCGCGCCGGCTGATGCTCGACTTCCGCGATGTCTTCAGCGAAGGCTTCGTCTTCGACGACTTCGGCGGCGACATCCGCATCGAGCGTGGCGTGGCCCACACCGAGAACCTGCGCATGCGTAGCGTGGCCGCCGCCGTCCTGATGGAAGGCCGCGCCGACCTGCACCACGAGACCCAGGAGCTGCGCGTGGTCGTGGTGCCCGAGATCAACGCCGGTGGCGCCTCGCTGGTCTATGCCGCGATCAACCCGGCCGTCGGCCTGGGCTCCTTCCTGGCGCAGCTCTTCCTGCGCAAGCCCATGATCGAGGCCAACACACGCGAGTTCCGCATCACCGGCCCCTGGGGCGACCCGCAGGTGCAGGCCGTGCCCCGTCCCGGGGCCTCTTCGCCCTCGGCGCCGGCGGCCACGCGCGGCCCTGGCCCCGCGGCCGCCCCGGGGGGCTGAGCCCTGCCGCAAGAAAGGAGCGTCCATGCGCATCGCCGCCGTTCAGATGGTGTCCTCGACCCGTCCGGCCCACAACCTCGAGCGCGCCCGGGCCCTCATCGCCCAGGCCGCCGCGCAAGGGGCCGAACTCGTGGGCCTGCCCGAGAACTTCGCCTTCATGGGGCGGGCTGACGCTGACAAGCTGGCACTGGCCGAGCCCCCCGGGGACGGGCCGCTGCAGCAGGGGCTGGCGCAGGCCGCGCGCGAGCACCGCGTCTGGCTGATCGGCGGCAGCCTGCCGCTGCGCACCGAGGAGGCGCAGCGCGTCACCAACACCACGCTCGTCTTCGACCCGCAGGGCCGCTGCCGTGCGCGCTACGACAAGATCCACCTCTTTCGCTACGAGGAGCAGGGCCCGGAGGGCCCCCGGCTCTACGACGAGGGCGTCGTGCTGCGCGCGGGCAGCCAGCCCGTGGCGCTGGATGTGCAGCCGCGCCAGGGTGCCGCGCTGCGCCTGGGCCTGAGCATCTGCTATGACCTGCGCTTTCCCGAGCTGTACCGGGCGCTGATGCGCCCGCCGTGCGACCTGATTGCCGTGCCCTCGGCCTTCACCCACACCACCGGCCAGGCGCACTGGGAGGTGCTGTTGCGTGCGCGGGCCATCGAGAACCAGTGCTACGTGATGGCCCCAGCCCAGGGCGGGCGCCACGAGAACGGGCGCCGCACCCACGGCCACACGCTGATCGTCGACCCCTGGGGCGAGGTGCTGGCGCGTGTGGAGGACGGCGAGGGCGTGGCCTGGGCCGACATCGACACGACGCGCATGGCGCAGGTGCGGCAGCGCTTGCCGGCCCTGGCGCACCGCCAGCTGTGAGCCCCGGCGCCGGGGTCAGAAGAAGGGCGAATCGTCGGCCGGCGGGCGCCGGTGGGCGCTGCGCTCGCGCGGCCAGGCAGGGGGGCGGCGCGGGGGACGCACCGGCCGCGGCCGGCTCAGCCACACGCCCAGCAGCGGCAGCAGCGGCTGCAGCCAGGCCAGGCCCTCGCGCAGGCCCCGCATGAAGCCCACGGCCGCGCGCGTGACCGACACCGGCGCCTGGCCGACCCGGCGCGGGCCCGCCACCAGCACCAGCGCCGCTACCACGGCCCCGAGGGCCAGGGCCCCCGGGTTGGCCAGGATCCAGCGCAGGCTCTGGCTGCGCGGGAAGGCCGTGCTCAGGCGGGGATGGGCCGGCCAGTCGGCATCGCCGGGGCCGAGATCATGGTCGGGCGGCTCAGCCGCCCCGCGCGGCGCGGATGCCGGGCGCGGGGCCACCAGGGCGCGCAACTGTGCGCGCTGGCGCGCCATGCGCAGCAGCAACAGTTCGCGCTCGGCATCGCGGTGTTGCTGTTCGGCCGAGTGGTCCAAGGGCGAGGCGCTCATGGGTGGGAGGGAGGGGTCGAAGGCGCCGCATCGCCGGCCTGCGGTGCCGACGGGGCCTCGCCCTCGCGCAGGCGCCTGAGGGTCTCGAGATCGGCCGCCAGCTCGCGGCGCAGCAAAACGAAGGACTGCTCACCCTGCCTGAGCAGGCGCTGCACCTGGGCCAGGGCCCAGGCCAGGCCGAGGCACAGGGCCAGCGCCACCCCGGCGGCGGCCCCGACGCGCCAGGGCGTGTCCCAGCAGGCGATGATGACGAGTGCGCCGAGGAAGGTCACGGCCAGGCCGGCCAGCCAGACGGCCGCCAGCAGGCTCACGAGCAGCCGCGCCAGGCGCCGCTTCTCGTCCTGCCATTCGAGCTGGGCCAGGGCCACCCGGTCGGCAGCCACCTCGACGCCCAGAGCCACGCCGCGCTGCAGCCGTTCGACCAGCGCATCGATCTGGGGGGCGAACAGCCGCGCCAGCATGGGATGCCGCGGGCCGGCCCGTCAACGGCGGGCGATCAGCACGCCCACCAGCAGGCCGGCCAGGGCGGCGATGCCGGCCACTTTCCAGGGCTCTTCGTGGGCGTACTCGTCGGCCACCGCCGCGGTGTGGCGCACCCGGCGGCCGATGTCGTGCGTCACGTCGGCCACCGCCTCGCTGGCGCGGTGGAAGGAGTCCTGCAGCTTTTCCTTCAGTGCGCGCACCTCGGGCAGGTCGCGCACGGCGGGGTTGGACATCAGCTCGGCCAGGTCGGCCTTGAGGTCGGCCCATTCGCGCTCCAGCGTGGTGGCGCTGTCGTGCGCAGCCTGGCTCACCCCGCGGGCCGCACGGCGGGCGGCCTGCCCGGTGCGTTCGGCGGCGGCAGCGGCGGCTTCGGTGGGGGAATTGGCAGACATGTCGTTCTCCTGTGATCAATGAAGGGGGAGGAACCGGCCCATTCTAGGCAGGGCGGGCCACGCAACGCGCTGCATCGCAGCGCGTCATGGGGTCTTGTCTGGCGGGGCTGGCTCACGCAGCGCCTGCAGGGCCAGCGCCACGTGGTCGAACTCGTAGGACTTGTCGAAGAAATGCTCGGCCCCCAGGGCCGCACAGCGCAGCCGCACCGCCCGCGTGGCGGTGTTCGTCAGCACCAGCGTGAGCGGCCGCGGCTGCAGGCGCTGCAGGGCCTGGAGCACCCCGAAGCCGCTGCCCTCGCGCAATTGCAGATCCACCACCACGGCATCGAAGGCCTGCTCGCGCAGCGCGGCCAGGGCTCCCGCCTCGGTGTCGGCCTGGGCCGTGACCCGGAAGCCCTCGCAACTGTGCACCAGCTCAACCAGGCGCTCGCGGATCAGGGCCGAGTCCTCGATCACCAGCACCGCGCGCGGGGGTGCGGGCACGCGGGTGAGGGCGGCGGCGGACGGGCTGGCATTCATGATGGAACAAGCCTAGCGCGGCCGGCCTCGCACGTCTGTAGGCGCGGGCCTACGTGCACACCCCCGAGGCCTACTGGATCAGTCCGTTCTTGACCGCGTAGTACGTCAGGTCGGCGTTGCTCGACAACTGCAACTTGGCCAGCAGCCGCGCACGGTAGGTGCTCACCGTCTTGACGCTGATGAACAGCTCGTCGGCGATCTGCGTGACCGACATGCCCGAGGCGAGCTTGCACAGCACCTGGAACTCGCGTTCGGAGAGGTCCTGGTGGGCCGGCCCGGCGCCGGGCTGGTCCAGCCGCTCGGCCATCAGGTCGGCCACCACGGGGCTCAGGTACCGCCGGCCCTGCAGCACCACGCGGATGGCGCGCAGGATCTCCGCGCCGTCGGCGTCCTTCTTCAAATAGCCGTTGGCGCCGGCGCGCAGCAGGTTGATCGCATACTGCTCCTCAGGGAAGGCACTGACGATCAGCACCGGCACCTCGCCCAGGTGGTGGCGGATCAGGCGCAGCGTGTCCACGCCCGTGCGGTCGGGCAGCGAGATGTCCAGCAGCACGAGGTCCCAGGCGCCTTCACGCAGCAGGGCCAGGGTCTCGGCGCTGGTCGAGGCCTCCCCGCCGACGACCAGGTCGGGTTCGGCATCGATCAACTGGCGCAGGCCGGCCCGCACGATCTGGTGATCGTCGGCCAGCAAGATGCGTTTGCGTTCCATGCGAGGGTGCCAAGCCAGGGGGCGCCCAGTCTGGCACAGCACGGCGGGGTTCGCCAAGTCGGACTCGGGCATGCGCACCTCCGGGAAGAAAACGAGGGGCTGCACCATGCAGCCCCTCCAAACACCACGGACATGAGCGGGGGGAGGAGGAGGGATCCGTGGCGACACGGCCACCGCTGGTGGGACCAGCCGTAACCGATGGGCTCATGGTAGAAACGCGGCGTGACGGCCCGTGTCATCCCTCCACCCCGCCGGCCTGTCGGAATCCGCTGACATCGATGAGGCCCTCACCCGTTCCTTCGTCCTGGTCGCTGCGCAGCCTGTGGCGCGAGGCCCTGCGCCGGCTGCGTCAGGCTCACGAGGAGGTGCAGGCCGCCGCCGCGCGCTCCGGCCAGGTGCCCGCCCGGCTGCTGCGCCGCCTGGCCGTGCTCAAGCTGGCGCTGCCGCTGGCCCTGGCCCTGGGGGCGGGCATGCTGTGGGTGACCGAACGCGGTTACGAGCGTCTGGAGCGCACCTACGCCGAGCTCAAGGGCTCGCGGGTGTTCTCGGCCAACCTCAACAGCCTGTCCTTCCTGGCGGCCCGCGCCGATGCCACGCAGGCCGAGTACCTGCTCACGCGCACGTCCGAGAGCCTGTCGCGCCACCGCTCCACGCTGCAGCAGATCGGCGCGATGCACCAGCCCCTGCTCGAAGGCGGTGCGCTGCGCGCCGACCCGGACGATCTCGCAGTGACGCTGCGCTACATCGACGGCGAACGCGAGGAACTGGCGCGGCTCGACGCCCTGGGACCGGCCGCCCCGGCCGCGCAGGTCGAGGCGGCGCTGCGGCCCAACCCCGTGCCCGACGGCAGCCTGCGTGAAGCCATCGGCCGCATGGTTGCGCGCGAGCGCGCCCTGCTCGAGCGCGCCGAGGCCGAGGCGGCCACCGAGCTGCAGCGCCAGCGCTGGGTCTCGTTGGCCACGCTGGCGGCCGGCTTGATGCTGCTCGTGCTGCTCTTCCAGGCCTATCGCAGCGAGTTCGAGGAGGAGCAGCGCATGGCCCAGCGCCTGCAAGACGAGCGCGACCGGCTGGAACGCGCCGTGCGCCTGCGCACACGCGAGCTGTCGGAGCTGGCCACCCACCTGCAGGAGGTGGCCGAGCAGGAGAAGGCCCGGCTGGCCCGCGAGCTGCACGACGAGCTCGGGGCGCTGCTGACGGCCAGCAAGATGGACGTCTCGATGCTCCTGCGCCGCGGTTTGCAGCCGCCGCAAGGCGCGATCGAGGCCTTGCAGCGTGTGCAGGCCAACCTCGAGCAGGGCGTGCAGCTCAAGCGCCGCGTGATCGAGGGGCTGATGCCCTCCACGCTCAGCCACCTGGGCCTGGTCGCCGCGCTCGACGCCCTGGCCGACGAGGTGCAGGCCCAGTCGGGCCTGCGCATCGAGCGCGACCTGCCCGAGGCCCTGGACCTCGACCGCGAGCGCAGCATTGCCGTCTTCCGTCTGGTCCAGGAGGCCCTCACCAACGTGCAGAAGCACGCCCGTGCCTCCCGGGTCGACCTGGTGCTCGAAACGCGCGACGACCGCCTGCTGCTGCGCCTGCGTGATGACGGCGTGGGGCTGGACCCGGCCCAGACGCGCAAGCTCAAGAGCCATGGCCTGCGCGGCATGAAGCACCGGGTCGATGCCTTTGGCGGGCGCTTCGAGATCGGGCCTGCTGCAGGCGGCGGCACGGTGCTGACGGTGGAGATCCCGCTGACCGACCCGCCGGATGCCGCGGACGAGCCGGACCTGTGAACGCCCCCTGCGCGCGCCGCGCGCCGCGTCCAGGGGGTGGGCTGGCTACCGCCGGCCGAACATCATTTGCCGCGCCAGCAGCGACTTGGCCGGCGACAGCCGCTGCAGCGCCGCCAGCGCGAGTGCGCGGGCCGTGCCCAGACCGGGCAGGCTCCAGGTGAAGCTGCGTGCGAGAAAGTCGGTGACGGCGATGGTGCCCCAGCGGTCGCTCGCGCGGGCCCATGCCACACGGCGCAGCGCCGCGTCCACATCGCTTTCGTGACGGCGCAGCCGCTGCACCAGCTCGAAGGCATCGCGCAGGCCCAGATTCAGACCCTGGCCGGCCACCGGATGCAGCGTCTGGGCGGCGTTGCCGATGCGCACCGTGCGGCCTTCGACCAGGCTGCGCTCGGCATTGAGCCCCAGCGCGAAGGCCTTGAGCGGGCTGATCGCCACCACGCGCCCGGTGTCGGGATGCAGCACATGGTTGAGCACGGCGATGCGTTGCGCATCGTCGAGCGGCTGCACCGGATCGTCGTCGCGCGGCACGCACCACACCAGCGCGGCCTCCTCGCCCCCGCGCGGCAACAGCGCCACCGGGCCGTGGGCGGTGAAGCGCTCGTAGGCCGTGCCGGCCGGCAGGCCGCGCACCGTGACCTGGCCCACCCAGGCCGTCTGGGCATAGTCGTGGCTCAGCGCCTTGCGGGCCTGGTCGGCGAAGACCCCCCCTTCGGCCACCACCGCCAGGTCAAAGCGCTCGGCAATGTCGGCGTCCAGCTCGACCGCGCCGCCCAGGTTCTTCAGCGAGCGCACCGGCGTGCCCAGCCGCAGGGCCAGGCGCTGCGGCTGGGCAGCACAGGCCTGCTGCCAGGCCTGCTGCAGCGGGGCCACGAGGCTGCCGTAGCGCAGCACGGCGCCCAACAGGGGCACCCCTTCCTCGAGGGCGTCGATCACCACCTCGGGCTGGCGCGGCGCCAGCAGCAGCGGTTGCTGCTGCGACACATGCACGCGCCGGATCGGCTCGACGGCAGCGGCCGGCCAGACCTTCAGGCGCTGCAGCAATTGCACGCTGCCCAGCGACAGCGCCAGGGTGCGCGGATCGGCCGCCACGTCATGCCCGGGCGGCCGGGCGTCGAAGACGGTGATGCGGGCGCGGGGCAGTTCGCGCGCGGCCAGCAGGGCCAGCGCCAGGCCGCAGGGCCCGGCGCCGACCACGGCGAGGTGCAGGTCGGCAGACATGGTGTGAGCAGCGGTGCGGCAAGGCAAAGGGCCCCGCCTGGTGCGTCGATGATAGGGCGGCCGCGTCGATATCATCGCCGCAACCCCATCTCGCCGACCCGGCCTTGCCCATGGCCCGACTGCCCCGCCTCGTTCTGCCCGGCCTGCCCCACCACGTGATCCTGCGTGCGCACGCCGGACAGCCGGTATTCGGCGACGAGGCCGACCACCGCGCCTACCTCGAGGCTCTGCGTGACGCGGCACGCACGCATGGGGTGGCCGTGCATGCCTATGTGCTGGTGCCCCGCGAGGTGCAGCTCCTGGTGGTGCCCGAGCGGCCCGAGGGCCTGTCGCGCATGATGCAGTCCATCGGGCGCCGCCACGGGGCCTGGTTCAACCGCCGCCATGCGCGCCGCGGCAGCCTGTGGGATGGACGCTACCGGGTCACGATCGTCGAGCCCGAAACCGGCTTCATCGACCTGTGCCTGTACATCGAGGCCCTGCCGGTGCGCCTGGGCCTGTGTGCCCGGCCGCACGACTGGGCCTGGTCCAGCCTGCCCCACCACCTGGGGCGGCTGCGAGACCCGCTGCTGAGCGAACACGCCGAGATCTGGCGGCTGGGCAACACCCCTTTCGACCGCGAGGCGGCCTATGCGCGGCGCACCGAGGAGGGGCTCGACACGCGCCGCATCCAGGCCCTGGAGGCGGCCTGCGGGCGCGGCTGGGGGCTGGGCAGCCCCGGCTTCCTCGCCCGCCTGGCCGAGGCCTCGAACCGTCCCGTGCAGCCGCGCCCGCGGGGACGCCCCCGCAAGTCGCCCGCGCCTTAAGTATGTCCCCATTTAATTGCGCACCGAATTGGTGAACCATTTAATTAGAGTCTGACCCCATTTAATTGCGCTTGAAGTCCCCGGGTGGCTGCAGTACTCTCGCGGAATCCCTAACGATGACCCGGAGTGCGCCATGCCACAGGCCGCCCATGGGGGAGCCACCCCCGAAGAAATCCGTGCCCTGGCCGAACAGGGCCTGTACGACCCCCGGAACGAACGAGATGCCTGCGGCGTGGGCTTCGTGGCCCACATCAAGGGCCAGAAGGCCCACAGCATTGTTGAGCAGGGGCTGAAGATCCTCGAGAACCTCGACCACCGGGGTGCGGTGGGGGCCGACAAGCTGATGGGCGATGGTGCGGGCATCCTGATCCAGATCCCCGACGAGTTCTACCGTGCCGAGATGGCTCGGCAGGGCGTCGAGCTGCCGCCGCCGGGCGAGTACGGCGTGGGCATGATCTTCCTGCCCAAGGAGCATGCCTCGCGGCTGGCCTGCGAGCAGGAACTCGAGCGCGCCGTCAAGGCCGAGGGCCAGGTGCTGCTGGGCTGGCGCGACGTGCCGGTGGACAAGGACATGCCCATGTCGCCGGCCGTGCGCGAGAAGGAGCCGGTGATCCGTCAGATCTTCATCGGCCGCGGCCCGGACATCATCGTGCCCGATGCCCTGGAGCGCAAGCTCTACGTCATCCGCAAGACGGCCTCCAGTGCGATCCAGCGCCTCAAGCTCACCCACTCGCGCGAGTACTACGTGCCCAGCATGAGCTGCCGCACGGTGATCTACAAGGGCCTGCTGTTGGCCGATCAGGTCGGCACCTACTACAAGGACCTGCAGGACCCGCGTGTGGTCTCGGCCCTGGCCCTGGTGCACCAGCGCTTCTCGACCAACACCTTCCCCGAGTGGCCACTGGCCCACCCCTACCGCATGGTGGCGCACAACGGCGAGATCAACACCGTCAAGGGCAACTTCAACTGGATGCGTGCGCGCGAGGGCGTGATGAAGTCGCCCGTGCTCGGCGACGACCTGCCCAAGCTCTACCCGATCAGTTTCGAGGGCCAGTCCGACACGGCCACCTTCGACAACGCGCTGGAGCTGCTCACCATGGCCGGCTACCCGCTGGCCCATGCGGCGATGATGATGATCCCGGAGGCCTGGGAGCAGCACACGCTGATGGACGAACGCCGCCGCGCCTTCTATGAATACCACGCCGCGATGCTCGAGCCCTGGGACGGCCCGGCCGCGATGGTCTTCACCGACGGCCGCCAAATCGGCGCCACGCTCGACCGCAACGGCCTGCGCCCGGCGCGCTACATCGTCACCGACGACGACCTGGTGGTGATGGCCTCGGAGAGCGGCGTGCTGCCCATCCCCGAGAACAAGATCGTCAAGAAGTGGCGCCTGCAGCCGGGCAAGATGTTCTTGATCGACTTCGAGCAGGGCCGCATCGTCGATGACGAGGAGCTGAAGAACCTCTACGCCTCGGCCAAGCCCTACCGCCAGTGGATCGAGAACGTGCGCATCAAGCTCGATTCGATCGACGTGGTGGGCGAGCCGCCGACGTTCACCGAATCGCTGCTCGACCGCCAGCAGGCCTTCGGCTACACCCAGGAAGACCTCAAGTTCCTGATGAGCCCGATGGCCCAGTCCGGCGAGGAGGGCATCGGCTCGATGGGCAACGACTCGCCCCTGGCCGTGCTGTCGGACAAGAACAAGCCGCTCTATAACTACTTCAAGCAGCTCTTCGCCCAGGTCACGAACCCGCCGATCGACCCGATCCGCGAGGCCATCGTGATGTCGCTGGTGTCCTTCATCGGCCCCAAGCCCAACCTCCTGGACATCAACGCGGTCAACCCGCCGATGCGCCTGGAGGTCTCGCAGCCCATCCTCGACTTCGACGACATGGCGCGCCTGCGCCAGATCGAGCGCCACACCGGCGGCAAGTTCAGGAGCTACGAGCTCAACATCACCTACCCGCTCCAGTGGGGGCGTGAAGGTGTGGAGGCCAAGCTCGCCTCACTGTGCGCCGAGGCCGTGGACGCCATCCGCACCGGCCACAACATCCTCATCATCACCGACCGCTACATGAGCCGCGGCCAGGTGGCGATCCCCGCGCTGTTGGCGCTGTCGGCCGTGCACCACCACCTGGTGCGCGAAGGCCTGCGCACCACGGCCGGCCTGGTCGTCGAGACCGGCTCGGCCCGCGAGGTGCACCACTTTGCCGTGCTGGCTGGCTACGGCGCCGAGGCCGTGCACCCCTACCTGGCCATGGAGACGCTGGCGGCCATGCATGCCGAGCTGCCCGGCGAGCTGTCGGCCGAGAAGGCCATCCACAACTACGTCAAGGCGATCGGCAAGGGCCTGTCGAAGATCATGTCCAAGATGGGCGTGTCCACCTACATGTCCTACTGCGGCGCCCAGCTCTTCGAGGCCATCGGCCTGAGGAAGGAGATGGTCGACAAGTACTTCCGCGGCACGGCCTCGCAGGTGGGTGGCATCGGTGTGTTCGAGGTGGCCGAAGAAGCCATCCGCATGCACATGGCAGCCTTCGGCGACGACCCGGTGCTGCGCGACATGCTCGACGCCGGCGGCGAATATGCCTGGCGTGCGCGGGGCGAGGAGCACATGTGGACGCCGGATGCCATCGCCAAGCTGCAGCACAGCACGCGCGCCGGCCGCTTCGACACCTACAAGGAATACGCCCAGATCATCAACGACCAGTCGCGTCGCCACATGACGCTGCGCGGCCTGTTCGAGTTCAAGCTCGACCCGAGCAAGGCCATCCCCATCGAGGAGGTCGAGCCCGCGTCCGAGATCGTCAAGCGCTTTGCCACCGGCGCGATGTCCCTGGGCTCCATCTCCACCGAGGCCCACACCACGCTGGCCATTGCGATGAACCGCATCGGCGGCAAGTCCAACACCGGCGAAGGCGGTGAGGACCCGGCGCGCTACCGCAACGAGCTCAAGGGCATCCCCATCCAGCAGGGCACCAAGGTGTCCGATGTCGTGGGCGCCAAAGTCATCGAGGCCGACTACGAACTCCAGGCCGGCGACTCCTTGCGCTCGAAGATCAAGCAGGTGGCCTCGGGCCGCTTCGGCGTGACCACCGAGTACCTGGTGAGCGCCGACCAGATCCAGATCAAGATGGCCCAGGGCGCCAAGCCCGGCGAGGGCGGCCAGTTGCCCGGCGGCAAGGTGTCCGAGTACATCGGCTTCCTGCGCTACTCGGTGCCTGGCGTGGGCCTCATCAGTCCGCCGCCGCACCACGACATCTACTCGATCGAGGACCTGGCGCAGCTCATCCACGACCTCAAGAACGTCAACCCGCGGGCCGACGTGTCGGTGAAGCTGGTGTCGGAAGTGGGCGTGGGCACCATCGCCGCCGGTGTGGCCAAGGCCAAGGCCGACCACGTCGTGATCGCCGGCCATGACGGCGGCACGGGCGCCTCGCCCTGGTCGTCGATCAAGCACGCCGGCACGCCGTGGGAGCTGGGCCTGGCCGAGACGCAGCAGACCCTGGTGCTCAACCGCCTGCGCGGGCGCATCCGCGTGCAGGCCGACGGCCAGATGAAGACCGGCCGCGACGTGGTGATCGGCGCGCTGCTGGGGGCCGACGAGTTCGGCTTCGCCACCGCACCGCTGGTGGTCGAGGGCTGCATCATGATGCGCAAGTGCCACCTGAACACCTGCCCGGTGGGCGTGGCCACGCAGGACCCGGTGCTGCGCCGCAAGTTCCAGGGCAAGCCTGAGCATGTGGTGAACTACTTCTTCTTCGTGGCCGAGGAAGCGCGCTCGATCATGGCCCAACTGGGCATCCGCAGGTTCGACGACCTGATCGGCCGCTCCGACCTGCTGGATATGCGTCGCGGCATCGAGCACTGGAAGGCCGGCGGCCTGGATTTCAGCCGCATCTTCCACCAGCCGCAAGTGCCCCAGGACGTGGCACGCCACCACGTCGAATCCCAGGAGCATGGGCTGGAGCGCGCGCTGGACGTGCGCCTGATCGAGCGTTCGCGGCCCGCACTGGACAAAGGCGAGAAGGTGCAGTTCATCGAGACCGCGCGCAATGTCAACCGCACCGTGGGGGCGATGCTCTCGGGCGAGCTGATCCGCCGCCACCCCGAGGGTCTGCCCGACGACACCATCCACATCCAGATGGAGGGCACCGGCGGCCAGAGCTTCGGCGCCTTCCTGGCCAAGGGCATCACGCTGTACCTGATCGGCGATGCCAACGACTACACCGGCAAAGGCTTGTCCGGCGGCCGCGTGGTGGTGCGACCCAGCATCGACTTCCGTGGAGATGCCACGCGCAACATCATCGTCGGCAACACGGTGCTTTACGGCGCCACCAGCGGCGAGGCCTTCTTCCGCGGCGTGGCCGGTGAGCGCTTTGCTGTGCGACTGTCCGGCGCCACGGCGGTGGTCGAGGGCACGGGCGACCACGGCTGCGAGTACATGACCGGCGGCACCGTGGTCGTGCTGGGCAAGACGGGCCGCAACTTCGCCGCGGGCATGAGCGGCGGCATCGCCTACGTCTACGACGAGGACGGCCAGTTCGCCAAGCGCTGCAACACCGCGATGGTGGGCCTGGAGAAGGTGCTGCCCGCGGCCGAGCAGCGCGCCAGCGTCGACCCGGCGATCTGGCACAAGGGCCAGACCGACGAGGAGCTGCTGCGCAAGCTCGTGCAGGACCACAACCGCTGGACCGGCTCGCAGCGCGCGCGCGACATCCTCGACCACTGGGAGGAGGCCCGCGCGAAGTTCGTCAAGGTCTTCCCGCACGAGTACAAGCGCGCCCTGGGCGAGCTGCACGCCCGCGTCGAGGCGGCGCAGACCATCGAGCGGGCCAAAGCCGCCGACAAGCCCAAGTCCACCAAGGCCAAGGCCTGAGCCGCACGTCAGGAGTTCAACACATGGGAAAAGTCACTGGCTTCCTCGAGTACGAGCGCCTCGAAGAGGGCTATGAGCCGGTCGAGAAGCGTCTGAAGACCTGGAAGGAGTTCGTCATCGGCCTCAAGGAGGACGAGGCCAAGATCCAGGGTGCGCGCTGCATGGACTGCGGCACGCCGTTCTGCAACAACGGCTGCCCCATCCACAACATCATCCCGGACTTCAACGACCTGGTCTACCGCGGCCAATGGCGCCAGGCCATCGAGGTGCTGCACTCGACCAACAACTTCCCCGAGTTCACCGGCCGCGTCTGCCCGGCTCCCTGCGAGGCGGCCTGCACGCTCAACGTGAACGACGACCCGGTGGGCATCAAGTCCATCGAACACGCCATCATCGACCGTGCCTGGGCCGAAGGCTGGGTGGTGCCGCAGCCGCCGAAACACCGCACCGGCAAGAAGGTTGCCATCGTGGGTTCCGGCCCGGCCGGCCTGGCCGCGGCCCAGCAGTTGGCGCGTGCCGGCCATGACGTGACCGTGTTCGAGAAAAACGACCGCATCGGCGGCCTGCTGCGCTATGGCATCCCCGACTTCAAGATGGAGAAGTCGCACATCGATCGCCGCATCGAGCAGATGAAGGCCGAGGGCGTGAGCTTCCGCCCCGGCGTGCTGGTGGGCCGGATGCCCGAGGGCTCCAAGGTCACCAACTGGGCCAAGGAAACCCTCAGCGCCGAGCAACTGTGCAAGGACTTCGACGCCGTGCTGCTGGCCGGCGGGGCCGAACAGTCGCGCGACCTGCCGGTGCCGGGCCGCGACCTCGACGGCATCCACTTCGCGATGGAATTCCTGCCCCAGCAGAACAAGGTGGTGGCTGGCGACAAGCTCAAGAACCAGATCTCCGCCGCGGGCAAGCATGTCATCGTGATCGGCGGCGGCGACACCGGCTCCGACTGCGTGGGCACCTCCAACCGCCACGGCGCCAAGAGCGTGACCCAGTTCGAGCTGCTGCCCATGCCGCCTGAGCACGAGGACAAGCCGCTGACCTGGCCCTACTGGCCCTACAAGCTGCGCACCTCCTCCAGCCATGAGGAGGGTTGTGTGCGCGAGTTTGCGATCGCCACCAAGGAGTTCCTCGGCGAGAAGGGGCGCGTCACCGGCGTGAAGACCGTGCGCGTCGAGTGGAAGGACGGCAAGATGACCGAGGTGCCGGGCACCGAGCAGGTGCTCAAGGCCGACCTGGTGCTGCTGGCCATGGGCTTTGTCAGCCCGGTGGGTTCCGTCCTCGAGGCCTTCGGTGTGGACAAGGACGCCCGCGGCAATGCCAAGGCCAGCACCGACTTCATCGGCGGCTACCGCACCAACGTCGACAAGGTCTTTGCCGCCGGCGACATGCGCCGCGGCCAGTCGCTGGTGGTCTGGGCCATCCGCGAAGGCCGCCAGGCCGCCCGCGCGGTGGACGAGTACCTGATGGGCACGAGCGACCTGCCGCGCTGAAACCCGTGCACCGCCCTTCGCGGTGCTGACAGGCCCTGGCCGCCACGGCCACCGTCGAGGGGGCTGTGGTGTCTGGGGGCGCGAGCAGGACTCGACCGGCGCCTGGGTGTTGCGCCGGCGCGACACTTTCCCCGGACCTTCGGGGACGGGGGCCCGTGCTGCAGCCGGACCGCTCCCGTGTTTTCCCCTATCATCGGCGGGCCGGTGACTCATCCCCACCGGCTTTTTTGTCCGGCATGCTGAATCACACCCTCGCCTCCGAGACGCCCCCGCCGCCGCTGGTCGAACTGCGCGGGGTGAGCTTCGGCTATGACGAGCGCATGATCCTGGAGGACGTGAGCCTCGTGGTGCCGCGCGGCAAGGTGGTGGCCCTGATGGGCACTTCCGGCGGCGGCAAGACCACGGTGCTGCGCCTCATCGGGGGGCAGGTCAAGCCGAGAGCGGGCCAGGTGCTCTTCGACGGCGTGGACGTCGCGGCGATGGATCGCGATGCGCTGTACGCCATCCGCCGGCGCATGGGCATGCTGTTCCAGTTCGGCGCCTTGTTCACCGACCTCTCGGTCTTCGACAACGTGGCCTTCCCATTGCGCGAGCACACGCAGCTGAGCGAGGAGATGATCCGCGACCTCGTGCTGATGAAGCTCGATGCGGTGGGCCTGCGGGGCGCGCGCGACCTGATGCCCTCCCAGGTCTCGGGCGGTATGGCGCGGCGCGTGGCGCTGGCACGCGCGATCGCACTCGACCCGGACCTCATCATGTACGACGAGCCCTTTGCCGGGCTCGACCCGATCTCGATGGGCGTGGCCGCGCGCCTGATCCGCCAGCTCAACCAGGCCCTGGGCGTGACCAGCCTGGTGGTCTCGCACGACGTGGATGAGACCTTCCTGATCGCCGACCACGTGGTGTTCCTGGCCAATGGGCGCATTGCCGCCCAGGGCACGCCGGCGCAGATGCGTTCGACCGATGACCCGCTGGTGCGCCAGTTCGTGGGTGCCGAAGGTGATGGCCCCGTGCGTTTCCACTATCCGGCCTGCGACGTGGCCGAGGATTACCGGCTGCCCGGGGGGCGCGCATGATCGGCTGGTTGCATCCGCAGCGGGTGGGCCGCGCCGTGCGGGGCTTCCTGGCCGAGCTGGGCCGCGCGGCACGCCTGCTGATCCATCTGTTCGCATTGGGCGGCAAGGCTTTTGCGCGGCCGCGCCTGGTCGTGGACCAGATCCACTTCCTGGGCAATTACTCGCTGGCCATCATTGCGGTGTCGGGCCTGTTCGTGGGCTTCGTGTTGGGGCTGCAGGGCTATTACATCTTGCAGCGCTACGGGTCATCCGAGGCGCTGGGCCTGATGGTGGCGCTGTCGTTGGTGCGCGAACTCGGGCCGGTGGTCACGGCCTTGCTGTTCGCCGGCCGTGCCGGCACCTCGCTGACGGCCGAGATCGGCCTGATGAAGGCCGGCGAGCAGCTCGCGGCGATGGAGATGATGGCCGTCGATCCGGTGCAGCGCGTGCTGGCGCCGCGCTTTTGGGCCGGCATCCTCGCGATGCCCCTGTTGGCGGCGGTGTTCAGCACGGTGGGCATCATCGGGGGCTGGATCGTCGGCGTCGTGATGATCGGTGTGGACGGCGGAGCCTTCTGGTCGCAGATGCAGGCCGGCGTGGACGTGTGGTCTGACGTCGGCAACGGCCTGATCAAGAGTTTCGTGTTCGGCGTGACGGTGAGCTTCATCGCCCTGTGGCAGGGTTTCGAGGCCAAGCCCACGCCCGAGGGGGTCTCGAGGGCCACCACGCGCACGGTGGTGGTGGCTTCGCTGTTCGTCCTGGGCCTGGACTTCATGCTCACCGCCTGGATGTTCTCGATCTGATGAGCCGCGGGCGGCGGCGCCGGCGGCAGGAGTGGTGTGATGCCTCAGTCTCGACATGATGTGTGGGTGGGCCTGTTCGTGCTGCTGGGCGGCGCGGCCCTGCTATTCCTGGCGCTGCAGGCGGGCAATCTGCTGTCGCTGTCCTTCGAGGAGACCTATCGCGTGCAGGCCCGCTTCGACAACATCGGCGGGCTCAAGCCGCGTTCGGCGGTGCGCAGTGCCGGCGTGGTGGTCGGCCGGGTCGAGTCGATCACCTTCGACGACCAGACCTATCAGGCCCGCGTCACGCTCAGCCTGGAAAAGCGCTTCGCCTTTCCGAAGGACAGCTCGGCCAAGATCCTGACGGCCGGGCTGCTGGGTGAGCAGTACATCGGGCTGGAGCCGGGGGCCGAAGAGCAGGTGCTGGCCGAAGGCGACACGATCACCCAGACCCAATCGGCGGTGGTGCTCGAGAACCTCATCAGCCAATTCCTGTTCAACCGTGCGGCCGAGGCCGGCGACGGCGCCGGCGGTTCGCGCCCCTGAGCACTGCGCGCAAGGAGACGTCCATGCACCGCCGGCCGTGTCGCCTGATCCTGCTCGTCGCCAGCCTCGGCCTGGCCGCCGGCTGTGCGACGACCCACCCGAACGACCCCCTCGAGCCGCTCAACCGCAAGGTTTTTGCTTTCAATGATGCGGTGGACCGCGCGGTGCTCGAACCCACCGCCCGGGCCTACCGCGACGTGGTGCCCGGCCCGGTGCGCAAGGGGGTGAGCAACTTCTTCGGCAACATCGGCGACCTGTGGTCGGCAGTCAACAGCTTCTTGCAGCTCAAGATCGAGAACGGCTTGCACAGCACGCTGCGGGTGGGCCTCAACACCTTCTTCGGCTTTGGCGGAGTGCTGGACATCGCCAGCGAGGCCGGGCTGCGCGCCGAGCCGGAAGACTTCGGCCAGACCCTGGGCCGCTGGGGGCTGGGCCCCGGGCCCTACCTGGTGCTGCCCTTCCTGGGGCCGTCGACGCTGCGCGACACCGCGGCGCTGCCGCTGGACATGCAGGCCACCGCGACCGGCCATCTCACCCAGGACGCCGCGACGGCCTACGGCCTGACCGGGTTGCGCATCGTCGACACGCGTGCGCGCCTGCTGGGCGCGACCCGTATGCTGGACGACGTGGCGCTGGACAAATACCTCTTCACCCGCGATGCCTGGCTGCAGCGCCGCCGCAACCTGGTCTACGATGGCAACCCGCCGTCCGAGGACGAGGACGATTGGGACGCCGAGGCTGCCGCCCCACCGGCGCCGGCGGCCTCGGCCCCGTGAGCGAAGGGGCGACAATGGTAAGGAATTGCTTCCAGTCCGTCGCCGGGTGACGTTTGTTCACAATCGAGCCGGATCGGCGAACCCTGCGGGCCCCTGCGGGTCATAACCAGGTCCGGTGCCCCGCCGCACCACAACAAGGAAGGGAATTCACTGCATGAATCGACGCCACTTCGCCACCCTGGGCCTGGCCTGGGCCGCCTGGATGGCCGCGCCGCTCGCCCAGGCCGCTGCCCAGGCCCCCGATGTGTTCATCCGCGAGCTGTCCAACGACATCCTGGAGACGGCGAAAAAGGACGCTTCGCTGCAAAACGGCGATTTGAACAAGGTCATCGCCCTGGTGGACAGCAAGATCCTGCCCCACACGAACTTCCGGCGCATGACGGCCTCGGCCGTCGGCCGCTATTGGCGTCAGGCCACGCCGGCGCAGCAGCAGCGCCTGCAAGAGGAATTCAAGCTCTTGTTGGTGCGAACCTATGCCGGTGCGCTCAGCCAGGTGAAGGACCTGTCGGTGCACCTGCTGCCGATGCGCGCGCGACCCGAGGATACCGAGGTCATCGTGCGCACGCAGGTGCGCGGTGCGGGTGAGCCGATCCAGATGGACTACCGCCTCGAGAAGGCCGGCGACGGCTGGAAGATCTACGACGTCAATGTGCTGGGCATCTGGCTGGTGGAGAACTACCGCTCCACCTTCGCCCAAGAGATCAGCAAGGGCGGCATCGACGGCCTGATCAACAGCCTGGCCGAGCGCAACAAGGTGGCGGCGGCTGCCCGCGGCTGAGGACGGCACGATGCTGCTGCTGCCGGCCACGCTGACGGTTGCCGAGGCCCGCGACACTGTGCGCATGCTGCGCCAGGGCCTGAGGGCTCAGGAGGGCGAGACCCTGGTGGTCGATGCCGGCGCGCTCAAGCGCTTCGATTCCTCGGCCCTGGCCGTGCTGATCGAATGCCACCGTCTGGCCCGGGCCTGGGGCAAGCGCTTCGAGGTGCGCCACCTGCCGCCCAAGCTGCGCGCCCTGGCCGGCCTGTACGGTGTGGCCGCTTTGCTGCCCGACGGCGCGCCGCCGGGTGTTCAGTCCGAGGTCGCGTAGCGCTTGGCGCGCAGGTTGCGCTTGATCTCCTGCAGCATCGGGCGCAGTTGCTCGCCCAGGCGCAGGGCCACGCCGGTGGTGAGGATGTCGATCACGGTGAGGTGCAGCAGCCGCGACACCATCGGGCTGTAGCGGTCGTAGTCCTCGGGGTGATCCACCGCCAGCAGGATCTGGGCATGGTGGGTCAGTGGCGAGCCGCTGGCGGTGATGACGATGGTGGTGGCCCCCTTCTTGCGCGCGATCTCCGCGGCATCGAGCAGGTCGCGGCTGCGACCGGAGTTGGAGATGATCACCGCGCAGTCGCCCGGTTGCAGCATCGTGGCGCTCATCACCTGCACGTGGCCGTCGCTGTAGGCCACGGCGTTCACCCCCAGCCGGAAGAACTTGTGCTGGGCGTCCTGGGCCACGATGCCCGAGTTGCCCACGCCATAGAACTCGATGCGCCGAGCGCTCTTGCCGGCAGCCGTCAGGGCCTCGATGGCGCGCTCGAAGGCATGGCTGGCCGCGTCGTTGCGGAACTTCAGCAGGGCCGACACCGCGTTGTCGATCACCTTGACGATGAGGTCGGAGGGCTTGTCGTCCTCGTCCACCGCACGGTGCACGAAGGGCACGCCTTCGTTGACCGTGCCAGCGAGCTTGAGCTTGAAGTCGGCCAGGCCGTCGTAGCCCACGCTGCGACAAAAGCGCACGACGGTGGGCTTGCTCACATGGGCCCGCTCGGCGAGTTCGGCCACCGGCAGGCTGGCAAAGCTGCGCGGGTCGGCCAGCACCAGTTTGGCCACGCGCTGCTCGGCCGGGGGCAGGGCGGGGATCGAGGCTTTGATGCGATCGAGCATGGGGCGGGCTCCTGCAAAGGGCGGGTGCGGCGCTGCGGAGGGCGTCAAGCCTCTTCGGCCCAGGTGAAATTGTCGCGTGCGACCAAGGCGCTGGCGGCGGCCGGGCCCCAGCTCCCGGCGGCATAGGGGCGGGGGCCGGTGCTGTCGCGGGCCCAGGTGTCCAGGATGGGTTCGACCCAGCGCCAGGCCTGTTCCTGCTCGTCGCTGCGCACGAAGAGGTTGAGCCGCCCGGCGATCGCATCGAGCAGCAATCGCTCGTAAGCGCCCACGCGCTCGGTGGGGAAGGCCTTGTCGAAGTCGAGGTCCAGGAACACCGGCGCCAGCGCCTCTTGCTGGCCGGTGCCCTTGGCGGCGAGCAGGTGCAGTTCCAGACCGTCTTCGGGCTGCAGCTTGATCACCAGCTTGTTGGGCTGGTTGACGCCAGGGAAGATGGGGTGCGGTACGGGGCGGAAGTTGACGACGATCTGCGCGTCGCGTGCGGCCAGGCGCTTGCCGGTGCGCAGGTAGAAGGGCACACCGGCCCAGCGCCAGTTCTGCACCTCGGTGCGCAGCGCGACGAAGGTCTCGCAGCGGCTGTCGGCGGGCACCTTGGCCTCCTCGAGATAACCGGGCACGGGCTGCCCGCCCACGCTGCCGGCGCGGTACTGGCCGCGCACCACGTCGCGGGCCACCGATTCGGGCGTGAAGGGCTTGAGCGAGCGCAGCACCTTGAGTTTTTCGTCGCGGATGGCATCGGCGTCGTTGGTGGCCGGCGGCTCCATTGCGATCATCGTGAGCAGTTGCAGCGCATGGTTCTGGACCATGTCGCGCAGCGCGCCGGTGCGGTCGTAGAAGTCGCCGCGCGTGCCCACGCCGATGCTCTCGGCCAGCGTGATCTGGATGTTGGCGATGCTCTCGCGCCGCCACAAGGGTTCGAACAGGGCGTTGCCGAAGCGCAGGGCCATCAGGTTCTGCACCGAGGGCTTGCCCAGGTAGTGGTCGATGCGGAAGGCCTGGTTCTCGTCGAAGACCGAACGCACGACGCGGTTGATCTCCTGCGCGCTCTTCAGGTCGTGGCCCAGCGGCTTCTCCAGCACCACACGGATGTGGGGCGCATTCAGGCCGGCCGCGCCGAGCTGTTCGCAGATCACCGGGAAGAGGTGCGGGCTGGTGGCCAGATACAACACCACGGTGTCGGCCGCGCGTTCGTCCAGCCAGGCCTTCAGGTGGGCGTAGTGCTCGGGCTGGGACAGGTCCATGCGCCGGTAGAAGAGGCGTTCGGCAAAGCGGGCGAACTCCTCGTCGCTGGGGCGCTTGGGGCTCTCGACGTCCTCAAAGTGCGCCTTCAGCCAGGCGCGGTACTCGTCGTCGCTGCGCTCGTCGCGGGCCACGGCGAGGATGCGCCCGCCGGCAGGCAGCTTGCCGTGGCGGAAGGCCTGGAACAGGGCCGGCATGAGCTTGCGCCAGGTGAGGTCGCCGGTGCCGCCGAAGAAGACGAGATCGAAGGACATGATGGGATGGACTGTGTAAGCGGGTGTCACCGACGGACCGGGCCTGCGTGGGCACGTCGATGTAATTCAATTACAAACGCATCATGCGACGAAGCGGTGGTTTCGTCAATACGAACTCGCGTGGACCGCTCGGGCTGGGGCTTTCCGGGAGAGGTTACGATGGAGTTACCGGGTAATCTTGTTACTGCGACACCGCCGCGGTCTCGGCCCGGCGGCGGCGACAATGCACCCTGCACCGGGCCCTCTCTTCGACCCCCCTCCCATGAACTCACTCGACGCACTCAAGCAGTACACCACCGTGGTGGCCGACACCGGCAATTTCAAGCAACTGGCCCAGTTCGCACCGCGGGATGCGACCACCAATCCCTCGCTGATCCTCAAGGCCGTGCAGCAGCCCGAGTACCGTCCGCTGCTGGAGGCCACGGTGCGTGCCCATCCGGGGCGTGCGCTGGACGAGCTGGTGGACCGGGTGCTCGTGGCCTTCGGCCAGGAGATCCTGAAGGTGGTGCCCGGGCGCGTGTCCACGGAGGTGGATGCGAGGCTGAGCTTCGACACCGCGGCGACCATCGCGCGCGCGCAGCGCCTCATCGCGATGTACGAGGCGGCCGGCATCGCCCGCGAGCGCGTGCTGATCAAGATCGCCGCCACCTGGGAGGGCATCCAGGCCGCGCGTGCGCTCGAGCACGAGGGCATCCACTGCAACCTGACGCTGCTGTTTGCCTTCTGCCAGGCCGTGGCCTGCGGCGAGGCCGGTGTGCGGCTGATCTCGCCCTTCGTCGGCCGCATCTACGACTGGCACAAGAAGGCGGCCGGGTCGCAATGGGACGAAGCCGCCCATGCCGGGGTGAACGATCCGGGCGTGAAGTCGGTGACCCAGATCTATACCTACTACAAGCACTATGGCATCCCCACCGAGGTGATGGGCGCGAGCTTCCGCAACGTGGGCCAGATCCTCGCCCTGGCCGGCTGCGACCTGTTGACCATCAGCCCCGAGCTGCTGGCCCAGTTGCAGGCGAGCGACACCCCCGTCACGCGCCACCTGGATCCGCAGGTTGCGCAGCGCACGCCGCTCAAGGCCGTGAGCTACCACGAAGCCAGCTTCCGCTACGCGCTCAACGAGGATGCGATGGCCACCGAGAAGCTCGCCGAGGGCATCCGCGCCTTCGCGGCCGATGCGGCCAAGCTGGACACCCTGATCCAGGAGCTGGTGGCATGACCCGCTGCGATCGCACCACGGCCTGGGCGGCCTTGCGGGGGCATTTCGAGGCCCACGGCCGCGACCTGGACCTGCGCGAAGCCTTCGCACGCGATCCGGCGCGCTTCGAGCGCTTCAGCGTGGAGGCGCCGGAGGTCTTTGCGGATCTTTCGAAGAACCTGTGGGACGAGGCCACGCATCGCCTGCTGACCGAGCTGGCCCGCGAGTGCGGCCTGCAGGCGCGGCGCGACGCAATGCTGGCGGGCGAGGCGGTGAATGTCACCGAAGGCCGCGCCGTGCTGCACACGGCCTTGCGCGCCCCGCGCGGCCAGGGCCCCTTCAGCGACGAGGTTCACGGGGTGCTCGACCGCCTGCTGGCCTATGCCGAAGGGGTGCGCGACACGGCGGTCAGCGGCTTCACCGATGTGGTGAACATCGGCATCGGTGGCTCGGATCTGGGCCCGCAGATGGCGGTGCCGGCGCTCGACGCCTTTGTGCATCGGGGGCTGCGCTTCCACTTCGTCTCGAATGTGGATGGGCACGACATCGAGCCGGTGCTGCGCGGTCTGAAGCCGCACACCACGCTTTTCATCATCGCCTCCAAGACCTTCACCACGCAGGAGACCATGGCCAACGCGCGCGTGGCGCGCGAGTGGTTCGTCCAGCAAGGCGGCACCGACACTGCGAAGCATTTCGTGGCCACCACCACGAACGTCGAGGCGGCGGCCGCGTTCGGCATCACCACCACCTTCGGTTTCTGGGACTGGGTGGGCGGGCGCTATTCGCTGTGGTCGGCCATCGGGCTGCCGGTGGCGATCGCGCTGGGCCGCGAGCACTTCCGTGCCCTGCTCGACGGCGCGCATGCGATGGACCGCCACTTCGCCACCGCCCCGCTGGAGCGCAACCTCCCGGTGCAGCTTGGCCTGCTCGATGTGTGGTATCGCAACTTCCATGGCTTTACCAGCCGCAGCGTGGCGCCCTATCACCAGGGCCTCAAACGCCTGCCGGCCTACCTGCAGCAACTGGAGATGGAATCCAACGGCAAGCGTGTGGACCTGGACGGCCAGCCGCTGCCCTATGGCACCTCGCCGGTGGTCTGGGGCGAGCCCGGCACCAACGGCCAGCATGCCTATTTCCAGATGCTGCACCAGGGCACCGACGTGATCCCGGTGGAGTTCATCCTGGTGAAGACGCCCACGCACGGCCATGCCGATCTGCATGCCAAGCTCCTGGCCAACGGCCTGGCGCAGGCGCAGGCGCTGATGCGGGGCAAGACCACCGAGGAGGCGCTGGGCGAGCAGGCCCCCACGGCCAGCCGTGCTTTGGATGCGGCGACGATCGCGCGCCACCGCACCTTCCCGGGCAACCGTCCCAGCACCACGCTGCTGCTGGAGCGGCTCACGCCGCGCGCCCTGGGCGCGCTGATCGCGCTGTACGAGCACCGTGTCTTCACGAGCGGTGCGCTGTGGGGCCTCAATTCCTACGACCAGTGGGGTGTGGAGCTGGGCAAGGCCTTGTGCAACGACCTGCTGCCGCGCCTGGTCTCGGGCGACACCGCGGGACTGGATGCCTCGACGGCCGGGCTGTTGCGGCGGCTGCGGGCGTGAGGCGCAATCAGCGCGCCGTGCGTCCCAACTGGTAGGCTGCCATCTTGCGGTACAGCGTGGCGCGGCCCATGCCCAGGCGCCGCGCGGCGGCGGCCACGCTGCGGCATTCCGCCAGGGCCTGCTCGATCAGGCGGCGCTCGTACTGGCTCCTTTTCCTGCAGCACGCGCAGCAGCTTGGCCTGCACGCCCAGCGGCATGTCGCCGATCTCGTCGAGGAAGAGGGTGCCGCCCTGGGCCGATGTGCAGCTTGCCCTGACATTCGCGCCGTTCGGCCCCGGTGTAGGCGCCGGCGGCCACGCCGAAGAGCTCGGCTTCGAGCAGGGCTCGAACCAGGGCGCGCAGCCAACGGACCATCGGTGTCTCCTTTTTGTGTACGGCACCGCCCGGCATCGAGGCCGGACGATGCTCTTCCCAGCGCAAGGCCTGTGCCACGCTGGGACAGCCAGACCAAGTGCTTGTCGCGAAAGGAGAAAGACGGTGGACTTCGGGTCGCCCCGCATGTCTCGTGGTCGGGAAACTGTCCGATCCGCAGTCAGCGTTTCCCCGGGCCCCTTGTCTCGAAGGTGAACACCGCTGCGAAGGCCCGGCCGGGGCGGGGCGATCGCGAGGCTGACTATGGGCTGAACGCGAGTGGGCGGCGGGTGCCGCTCAGGCGCCTGCGCGCAGGCCGCTCAGGGCCTGCAGGCCGGCGTCGAAGGCCTGCTCGACGAGCCGGCGCTTCCAGTCGTCGGTGTCGACGTAGAAGGCATCGCGCAACTGTCGCTTGAAGGCGGCGCGGCGGACGTCGTCCACCTCGGGATGGTTCTCCACCCAGTGCTCGGCCCGCAGGGCGTGGAGCACCTCGAGCACCGGCACGGTGCCGTACTCCAGCGCGATGCCGGTGTAGCGGGCCTGCGGGCACTCGTCGAAGATGGACAGCCACATCATGCCGGTGAGCTCGGCCGAGCTGGACGAGCCGTCATAGATGGAGGTGACCTCGGGGCCCCACCAGCGCCGTGCCCGCTCGAGCTCGGTGGCGTCGTTGCGCGAAGCGAAGATGCGCTCGCCATGGCCGCAGGGCCCCAGGCCGGTGTGCAGGTCGATCCAGGCGATGTCGGCGGCCTGGCGTCCGTGTTCTCGCAGCACATGACGCAGCGTCACGTTGCTCCAGGTGGGATTGCGCCCGCCGTAGTAGAGCCCGTCTTCGTGCGTGTACTGGCCCTGTGAGACCGCGGCCTGGAAGGCCATCGGCCCGTGGCGCTCGATGTAGGCCTGGATCGCTGCCTCCACCTCGGGCCCGGGCGGCCATTGCCGCGGCAGCAGCCAGGCGTGGATCTCGTCGTAGGCGTCATTGCGCGGCAGGGGGCGGGAGAAGTCGTGGAAGTTGCGGTTGAGGTCCACGTTCTCCTGCGTGACACGACGCCACCACGAAAAGCCATAGGGGTTGAGCGCGTGGATGTAGAGCACGGCCACGCCCGAGGCCTGCACGGCCTGCCGCCAGCGCGCATCGCGCAGCAGGGCGATCTGGATGCCCGAGCCTGCAAAGCCTTCCACGCCATGGCAGGCGCTGGACAGGATGAGCAGGCGTTGGGCGTCGCGCGGCCCGTGGCGCACCACGTCCATCGCGAGCAGCTCGCCGTCGCGGCCGAGCATCGGGTGGATGTGCGATTCCACGTCCAGGCCCAGGGCCTCGCAGGCCGCGAGGAACTTGGTGCGGGCCTCGGCGTAGCTTTGCGAGAAGGCGCTGGAGGCGGTGGGGTCCATGCGGGGTCCTCAAGCGGACGGCTTGAGCCAGGCCTCGGCCAGGCGCACCCACAGCGTGGCCCCCAGCGGGATCAGCTCGTCGTTGAAGTCGTAGGTGGGGTTGTGCAGCACGCAAGGCCCCAGGCCGTGGCCGCCTTCGCGGTGGGTGCCGTCGCCGTTGCCGATCAGGAAGTAGGCGCCGGGCTTGTGCTGCAGGAAGTAGCTGAAGTCCTCGGCGCCCATCGTGGGCTCGAAGTCGAGCACGTTCTCGGGGCCCACGACCTCGCCCATCACGCGCCGCACGAAAGCGGTCTCTTCGGGGTGGTTGATGGTGGGCGGGTAGTTGCGGTGGAAGCTGAATTCGACTTCGCAGCCGTAGGCCGCCGCGGTGTGGCGGGCGATCTCGCCCATGCGCTGCTCGATCAGGTCGAGCACCTCCAGCGTGAAGGTGCGTACTGTGCCCTGGATCTCGCAGGCATCGGGCACCACGTTGGTGGCCTCGCCGGCGTGGATCATCGTCACCGAGATCACGCCGGCGTCGATGGGCCGCTTGTTGCGGGTGATGATGGTCTGGAAGCCCTGCACCATCTGGCAGGCCACGGGCACCGGGTCCACGGTGTTGTGCGGCAGCGCCGCATGCCCGCCCTTGCCGCGGATGACGATGCGGAACTCGTTGCTGGACGCGAAGATGGGGCCGGTCTTGACCGCAAACTGGCCCACGGCCATGCCGGGCCAGTTGTGCATGCCGAAGATGGCCTCCATCGGGAAGCGTTCGAACAGGCCGTCCTTGATCATCTCGCGCGCGCCGCCGCCGCCTTCTTCGGCCGGCTGGAAGACGAGATAGACCGTGCCGTCGAAATGGCGGTGCTTCGAGAAATGCTTGGCTGCGGCCAGCAGCATCGCGGTGTGGCCGTCGTGGCCGCAGGCGTGCATCTTGCCGGGGTGCCGGCTGGCGTGGGGGAACTGGTTTTTCTCGGTCATGGGCAGCGCGTCGATGTCGGCGCGCAAACCGATGGCGCGCGGGCTGCTGCCGTTTTTGACGATGCCCACCACACCGGTGGTGCCCAGACCGCGGTGGATGGGTATGCCCCAGTCGGTGAGCGCGCGCGCGATCACGTCGGCGGTGCGAACCTCCTCGAAGCACAGTTCGGGATGAGCATGGATGTCGCGCCGGATGGCGGTGACGGCCGCGGCGTCGGCCAGGATGGAGTCGATCAGCTTCATGGGACAACCGCACGCAATGGCGATGATTCAGTGTAGCCTTGTCGATCCTGCCTGTGTTCGCAAGACCCTTCCTGCCCTGGAGCCCCGGATGATGACGTCCCCTGCCGCCGCGGACGGCGCGCGCATCGTGCGCGCGGCCTGCCCGCACGACTGCCCCGACACCTGCGCGATGCAGGTGGTGGTCGAAGGCGGCCGTGCGGTGCGTGTGCAAGGGCGGCCCGAACACCCCTCCACGCACGGGGCGCTGTGCCGCAAGGTTTCGCGCTACGTGGAACGCACCTACCATCCGCAGCGCGTGCTGCACCCGCTCAGGCGCGTGGGGCCCAAGGGCGCGGGGCAGTTCGAACGGGTGGGCTGGGACGAGGCCCTGGACGCGATCGCGCAGCGCCTGTCGAACATCGCATCGCGTGACCCGCAGGCCATCGTGCCCTACAGCTATGCCGGCACCATGGGCCTCGTGCAGGGCGAGAGCATGTCGGCGCGCTTCTTCCACCGCCTGGGCGCCTCGCGCCTGGACCGCACCATTTGTGCCAGCGCCGGGGCCGAGGCTCTCATGGCGACCTACGGCGGCAAGGTCGGCATGCATGTCGAGCACTTTGCCGAGAGCCGCCTGATCCTGATCTGGGGCAGCAATTCCATCGCCTCGAACCTGCACTTCTGGAGCGTGGCCCAGGAGGCCAAGCGGCGCGGGGCCAAGCTGGTGTGCATCGACCCGCGCCGCACCGAAACGGCCGACAAGTGCCACGAGCACCTGGCCTTGCGCCCCGGCACCGACGGTGCGCTGGCCCTGGGGCTGATGCACGAACTCATCGTCAACGGCTGGCTCGACGACGACTACATCGAGCGCCATACGCTGGGCTGGCCCGCCCTGCGCGAGCGGGCCCTGCAGTGGCCGCCCGAGCGGGCGGCGGCCGAATGCGGCGTGTCGGCGCAGGCGGTGCGTGGTCTGGCGCGCGACTACGCCACGATGACCCCCGCGGCGATCCGCCTGAACTATGGCATGCAGCGCGCCCGTGGCGGCGGCAACGCGGTGCGGCTGATCGCCATCCTGCCCTGCCTGACCGGCGCCTGGCGCCATCGCGCCGGCGGCCTGCTGCTGTCGAGTTCGGGCTGGTTCCCGGTGGACCGTGCTGCGCTGCAGCGCCCCGAGCTGCTGGCCGGGCGCGATCCCCGCACGATCAATATGAGCACGATCGGCGACGACCTGCTGCGCGAGGCCTCGCCCGGCTTCGGTCCGAAGATCGAGGCGCTGGTGGTCTACAACAGCAACCCGGTCGCGGTGGCCCCCGAGTCGCCCAAGGTGGTGCAGGGCTTCGCCCGCGAGGACCTCTTCACCGTGGTGCTGGAGCATTTCCTCACCGACACGGCCGATTTTGCAGACTATGTGCTGCCGGCCACGACCCAGCTCGAACACCTGGACGTGCACACCAGCTACGGCCACACCGACGTGCTGATCAACGAGCCGGCCATCGCGCCGGTGGGGCAGGCCCGGCCCAACACGCAGATCTTTCGCGACCTGGCCGCGCGCATGGGCTACACCGAGCCCTGCTTCGCCGAGACGGACGAAGAGATCGCCGCCCAGGCCTTCGGCGGACGTATCACGCTGGCGCAGTTGCGCCAGCAGGGCTGGGTCAAGCTGCCACTGCCCGAGGCACCCTTCGCCGAAGGGGGCTTTCCCACCGCCAGCGGGCGCTGCGAGATCGACTCGCCGCGCCACGGCGTGCCCGACTACCTGCCCAACCACGAGTCGCCCACCGCCACGCCGCATTTGGCGGCGCGCTACCCGCTGGCGATGATCTCGCCGCCGGCGCGCAACTTCCTCAACTCCAGCTTCGTGAACGTGCAGAGCCTGCGCGACATCGAGGGCGAGCCGCTGCTGGAGATCCACCCCGACGATGCCGCCGCCCGCGGCATTGCCGACGGCGCCGTGGTGCGCGTGTTCAACGACCGTGGCGAATACTGGTGCACGGCGCGTGTCAGTGACCGGGCCCGCCCGGGCGTGGTCAACGGCCTGGGCATCTGGTGGCGCAAGCTGGGCCTGCGCGGCAGCAATGTCAACGAAGTCACCCACCAGCGTCTGACCGACCTCGGGCGTGCGCCCTGCTTCTACGACGTGCTGGTCGAGGTGGCCGCGGCGCCGGCGGTGCGCTGAGGTCCCGGGGGTGGCGATGCGCCGGCGAGGTCTGTGGGCGGTGGTCGGCGTGGCGGCCCTGGTCCTGGGCGGCGGCCTGACCGTGGCGGGCTGCGGCACCGTGGGCTACTTGGCCCAGACGGTGCACGGCCACCTGAGCCTGATGCAGCAGGCCCGTCCGGTCGAGCACTGGCTGGCCGACGGCGCCACGCCCGAGCGCCTGCGCGAGCGCCTGCTCCTGAGCCAGCGTATCCGCCGCTTTGCGGTGGACGAACTCGCCCTGCCCGACACCCGCAGCTACCGCGGCTACGCCGACCTGGGCCGGTCGGCCGCGGTGTGGAACGTGGTGGCGGTGCCCGAGCTGAGCCTCACCCTCAAGACCTGGTGTTTCCCGGTGGTGGGCTGCGTGGGCTACCGCGGCTACTATGACCGCGACGAGGCCGAAGCCTTCGCCCAAGGCTTGCGCGCGCAGGGCTACGACGTGCGCGTCTACGGCGTGCCTGCTTATTCCACGCTGGGCCGGCTGGAATGGCTGGGTGGCGACCCGCTGCTCAACACCTTCATCGGCTACCCGGAGGGCGAACTGGCGCGCCTCATCTTCCACGAACTGGCCCACCATGTGGTCTACGTGAAGGACGACACCCCCTTCAACGAATCCTTCGCCACCGCGGTGGAGCGCCTCGGTGTGCAGCGATGGCTGCAGCAGCATGCCAGCCCGGCGGTGCGTGAGGAATACGAACGCTTCGACACCCGCCGGCGCGATTTCCAGGCCCTGACCCTGCGCTACCGCGCCCGCCTGGCGGAGGTCTATGCCGGCCCCGGCAGCGACGAGGACAAGCGCCGCGGCAAGGCCGAGGTGTTGGCCGCGATGCGCGCCGAACACGCGCGCCTGAAGGCCGGCCCCTGGGAGGGCTTTGCCGGCTACGACCGCTGGTTCGAGCAAGCCAATGGCGCCTCGCTGGCCGTGCTGGCGGCCTACACCGAGCTGGTGCCCGGCTTCGAGCGGCTTTTCGACGCAAGGGGCCGGAGCTTTCCGCGGTTTTATGATGCCGTGCGCGAGCTGGCCCAGCGGCCGCGCGACGAGCGCCGCCAGGCCCTCACGTCCCCCATGATCGCCGACAAGGACCCTGCGCGATGAGCGAGATTGCCATCCACCGTGAACACCAGCTCGGCCTGGCCCGGGCCCGCGAGATCGCCTGGCAATGGGCCGAGGATGCCGAGGAGAAGTTCGGCATGGACTGCACGGTGGAGGAGGGCGAGGACTGCGACGTCGTGCATTTCACCCGCGCTGGGGTCAAGGGCACGCTGACCGTGGCGGCCGACCATTTCGAGCTGCAGGCCCAGCTTGGCTTCCTGCTGGGGGCCTTCGCCAAGACCATCGAGGCCGAGATCCGGAAGAACCTGGACAGCCTGCTGGCGCTGGAGGCGCGCAAGGGGGCCGCTGCCCGGAAAAAGGCGGCCGCCCCTGCGAAGAAGGCCGCCGCCAGAAAGAAGTGATGCACTCCGGCAATGCGCTGAGGCGGCCGCGCGGGCCGCGGCCCTTCACTTCAGGCTTTCGATCAGGTCGATGTAGGCTTGCTTGGCCTCGTCGGCGCTTTGGCCCTTCAGGGCATTCCAGGCGTCCCACTTGGCGCGGCCCACCATGTCGGTGAAGCCCGGGCGCGAGCCTTCCACGTCACCGACAGTGGCCTGCTTGTACAGCGCATAGATCTTCAGCAGGGTCATGTTGTCCGGCTTCTCGGGCAGGGACTTGGATTCGGCGACGGCCTTCTCGAAGGCGGCTTGCAGGTCGGCCATGGGGGGCTCCTCAAGGTTGGTGGAAACGTCGATTGACGCATATTGCTGCGGTGCAGATGCTAGTGCGCTTCCCGCCCCGAGAATAGAGCGGGCTCCTCAAGGAAAGAACGAACGCATGCCCGCAACGACGCAGCGCATGTCCCGGGTCGACACCGCCTGGCTGCGCATGGACACCGAGGCCAACCTGATGCTCATCGTGGGCATGTGGCGATTGCGTCCGCGCATCACCCTGCAGGCCTTGCGAGAACGTATCGAGCAGCGCCTGCTCAAGTACCGGCGCTTCCGCCAGAAGGTGGTCGAGGACCCCTTGGGTGCGAGCTGGGTGATCGACCCCGACTTCGACCTCGCCCGCCACGTGCGGGCCGAAACCCTCAAGCCCCGGCGCGGCCAGTCGCCGATGCAGGCCCTGCAGGCGCGCATCGCCGAACTGGCCGCCACCCCACTGGACCCGGCCCACCCGCTGTGGGAGCTGCGTCTGGTCGAAGACTTCGACGGCGGCAGCGTGCTGATCGCGCGCATCCACCACTGCATCGCCGACGGCATCGCGCTCATCACGGTGATGCTCTCGCTCACCGATGGCGGCAGCCTGCCCAAGCTGCGCGAGCCGCGGCCCGACGACGAGCGCGACTGGCTCAGCGACGCCGTGCTCAAGCCCCTGACCGACGTCACGGTCAAGGCCATCGGCCTGACCGGCCAGGGCATGGCCAAGTCGATGGAGCTGATGGCCCATCCTGGCCTGCCGCTGCAGGGATCGATCGACCTCGCGCGCATGGGCGTGCAGGTGGTGAGCGATGCCGCCGCCATTGCATTGATGAGCGACGACTCGCCCACACGGCTGAAGGGCAAGCCCGGCCCTTCCAAGCGCGTGGCCTGGGGCGAGCCTGTGCCGCTGGACGACGTGAAGGCCATCGGCAAGGCCCTGGGCTGCTCGGTGAACGACGTGGTGCTGGCCTGCGCGGCCGGGGCCATCGGCCGCTACCTGGCCGCGCACGGCGACGACCCGACGGGCAAAGACATCCGTGTCATGGTGCCGGTGAACCTGCGCCCGCTGGCCGAGGCCCATCAACTCGGCAACCGCTTCGGCCTGGTGCCGCTGGTGCTGCCCATCGGCATCGCCAACCCCATCGAACGCGTGTTGGCCGTGCGTGCGCGCATGGCTGAGCTCAAGGGCAGCTACCAGCCCTTGCTGGCCTTTGCCGTGCTGGCGATGGCAGGCCTTTTGATCAAGCCTGTGCAGCACACCTTGCTGAACTACTTCGCCCGCAAGGCCACGGCCGTGATGACCAACGTGCCCGGCCCGCGCGAGCCGCTCAAGTTCTGTGGCGCCACGCTCGAACAGGTGATGTTCTGGGTGCCCCAGTCCGGCGACATCGGCATGGGCTTGAGCATCCTCTCCTACGGCGGCGGCGTGCAGTTCGGCCTCATCACCGACCGCAAGCTCTGCCCCGACCCGCAGGCCATCACCGACCGGTTCCGCCAGGAGTTCGAGTCGCTGCTGATGGTGACTTTGATGCTGCCGTGGGGGGAAGAGTAAGGCGGCCAGCGACCGAAAAGACGTCGGCCCCCAACCGGGGGCCGACAGGTGTTGGCGGGCAAGACCGACTGCTGGCGCACTGCCTTGCAACCGGATGAGCGGGTGGCCTGGAGCCACCGGCTTTCCACACTCGGGTGGACTTGCCCGATGTCAGTATCGGACGTTGGCGCCCATCGTGGAGCCCCGCAATGCGGGGGGTGCGGCAGAATTTCACGCATCCTGCCGCTCATTTGGGGGGGAAGATCTGGCTGGCCTCAGCGACACACGAAGCTGTCGGCGTTGTCCAAACTGCCCGAGCCGCCGTAGCGGGCCACGAGGGGGTAAGGACACAGCGGTCGGCTGCGATCGGGGGCCCACTCGCCGGGCACTTCGGCATTCACACCCCCGGGGTTGCCAGCACCGCGGGCGCGAGCCTCGATGCGATCCGGTGCGATGCCTTGTTCGACCCACTGCACCAAAGGCGTGATCACGTCGAATTGATCGGTGGCGGGGCCGCCGCTGCAATGGCCCATGCCGGGCACGCGGAAAACGCGTGCGAAGTTGGAAGCATCGCCGCCATGGTTGGCGCTGAGCGATTCATACCAGCGGATGGTGTCGTCGACCGAAAAAATGGCGTCGGCCACCCCGTGGTAGACGAGCATCTTGGCACCCCGGTCACGCAGCGTGGACAGTTGGCTGGGGTTGGGCGGCGTCATGAAACTCATGGCCGATTCGGTGTAGCTCAGCGAGGTGCTGTGGATGTACTCGTACAGCGTGTCCACGGGTGTGTTCAAGGAAAACGCCGGGCCGTTGAAACCCACCGGATTTTCCGGCGGCGCCTTGAACACGATGCCCACGGCGCCTGAGTCGAGGGCCAGCGGCGCGGTGAACTCCCAAAAGCCCACACCGCTGCCGCTCAGACCGGGGTCGTAAGGAAAGCTCGCGTAAAAACGTGTGCCGCCGCTGGTGGTGGCGCCTGCGAACACTGAGGTGATGACTGCCTTTTGCTCGGCGCTCAGACAGCTGCCGTCGCGTGCACCGGTGCAGGTGGGCACATCGCGCGACAGATCGAAAGCCGCTTGACAGGCCGTGGTGTCTTGCACGAGACCATCGACGGCACCATCGAGCGCGTCACAGCGATCCAAGACGGCCTGAGCCACGAGCTGCCGCTCCACCGGTGTGAAGGCCGTGGACAGATTGGTGGGATCGGTGGCCACGGTGGCGTAACGCTGGGCCCCCCAGATGTTGGCCACGGCCGCCAAGGGCAGATTGAAGCCTGGCGCACCGACGAGATAACCGTCATAGTCTTGCGCGTAACGGGCGGCAGCCACCATCGCGTGGCGCCCGCCGTTGGAGCACCCGCCGATGTACGAACGATCAGGGGCCTTGCCATAGACGCGCCGGATGGCCTCTTTGGCCATCGGGGTGAGCTTGCCCACGGCTTGATAGCCGTAGTCCAGGCGCGCTTGCGGATCACGCCCGAACGAGGGGTTTTGCGAGGCGCTGTGCCCTGCATCCGAGCTGAGCACGGCAAATCCTTGATGCAAGGCGTGGGTGAGTGGTCCGCCGCCGAAGCTGCCGGTGGCCGTCACGACATTGCCATCCAGGCCGCCATTGGCTTGGTAGAAAAAGCGCCCGTTCCACGCGCGCGGCAAACGCATTTCGAAGCCGATGGCATAGCGGGCGCCATCGATGGGGCCGGTGCGCTCGAACATGTGGCCCGTGACCAGGCAGTGCTCGGCCACGGGCTGTCCTCCGACGCTCAAGCTTCCCGCTGCGACGAGTGCAGCCGACGTGATGCGGGTGTTGGGCAGGCTGGCCAGCGTGTCGGACAAGGTCTCGCAGGCGCCCGCATAGGTGGCCGGCACGGCCGGGCTCAGCCGGGGTATCTGCGGCTGCGCAGAAGAGCCGCCACCGCAGGCGGTGAAGCTCAGGGCCCACAAGGCCAGGCCGCAGGCCATCGCGGTCCGTTGGATGGGCGAGTCAGGCATGAGTTTGTCTCCTTCTTGGATGTCGAATGCAAGTCGTTCATGACGAGCGAGCTCGCCCTGAACATTAGTTAAGTTAATTAATAACCAGGGCGATCGAGAGGGGTGCTTACCCTAAGTGCCCATAAGAATCGTTCAGCTACTGCATCATGTGGGCAGAGGTCTGGCGAGCCGGCACAATCCGGGACATGCCCTCCAAGCGGTTTCATCGCGCAGACACCACACCGGCCGGCCGTCTCGAAGAGGCCCGGCTGCATGACGTACTGGGTTACCAGATGGCGCAAGCAGCCATCGTCACCGACGCCGTTTTCAAGGCCCAGGTGGGGCAACCTTTCGGATTGCGCCCGGTGGAGTACACCGTGCTGACGCTGATCGTCGAGAACCCCGGCGGCTCGCTGGCCCGTCTGGCGCGGGCGCTGGCGGTGACGGCGCCCAACATCACGATGTGGATCGATCGCTTGGAGTCCCGAGGGTTGGTGCGGCGCACACCCAGCGCCAACGACCGGCGTTCACTGCTGCTGTATGCCACGCCGCAAGGGCAGGCTTTGGCACGCGCGGCCACGCAGCGCATCCTCGATGCCGAGCGTCAGGCCATGGCTGCGCATTTGACGGCGGGCGAGCATGCCATCTTGCTGGAGTTGCTCCACAAGGTGGCTTGCGCGCGCGCCGCCGTCTCCGGCGATGGTGCGGCCTCGTCGGACGTCTGAGCGCACTCGACGGGTCTTGGCCGCCTGGCTTGCTCGTCACGCGAGGCCCAACAGCCGCTTTGCATTGTCCTTCAAGATCAGTGGCTTGACCTCGTCGCGAAAGCCTGCTGCCTCGAAGTCTTTCATCCAGCGGTCGGGCGTGATCAGCGGGTAGTCGCTGCCGAAGAGCACGCGGTCCTTCAGCAGGGTGTTGGCGTACTGCACCAGTTGGGCCGGGAAGTACTTGGGGCTCCAGCCTGACAGGTCGATCCACACATTGGGCTTGTGCATGGCCACACTCAGCGCCTCATCCTGCCAGGGCCAGGACGGGTGGGCGATGACGATCTGCATGTCGGGGAAGTGGATCGCCACGTCGTCCAGGTGCATGGGGTTGGAGTACTCCAGCCGCAGCCCGCCGCCGCAGCGCATGCCCGAGCCGATGCCCGAATGGCCGCTGTGGAAGATGGCCGGCAGCTTGTGCTCGGCAATCACTTCGTACAGCGGCCAGGCCATGCGGTCGTAGGGGTGGAAGCCCTGTACCGTGGGGTGGAACTTGAAGCCCTTGACGCCGTGCTCCTCGATCAGCTTGCGGGCCTCGCGCGCCCCCATCTTGCCCTTGTGCGGGTCCACGGAGGCGAAGGCGATCATGATGTCGCTGTTCTTCTGGGCGGCTTCGGCGATCTCTTCGTTCGGGATGCGCCGCCGGCCCAGCTGGGCCTCGGCGTCGACCATGAACATCACCAGCCCGATGTTGCGCTCGCGGTAGTAGGCGATGCTCTCGTCGATGGTGGGGCGCCGGCTCGAGCGGAAGTACTTGTCCGCGGCCCGGTCGTACTCTTCGCCATAGCTGTCATAGGGGTTCCAGCAGGACACCTCGGCATGGGTGTGGACGTCGATCGCGATGAGGTTTTCGGTCTTCACGGGCGGGCTCCGGATGGCGGCTCAATTACTTCAATAAAGTAACAAAAATGGTGAGCCTTGGGATCGTACGCCTGCGAGGCAGGATCGGCCGGTGTAACCCCGCACATCCCCCGGAAATGCCAGGGAAATCCCTGATATCTGAGATCTGTGGCGGGGCGTCTGGGATCTGGTTCGCGGGTAAACCCTTGATCTAGGATTTGGCAAATTGCTTATTCTTGTTAATCAATTGATCGACATCATGCCCATGCCTTCCGAGACCGCCTCCAACGCCGTGCTGGCCGCCCTTGATCTGCTCAAGATCGAGCACGACGGCCCGGTGACCCATGTGCGCCTGAACCGCCCGGCCAAGCGCAACGCGCTGAGCGACACCCTGGTGGCCCAGCTCCACACCTGCTTCATCCACTTACCCGAGAACACGCGTGCCGTGGTGCTCAGCGGCGAGGGCGAGCACTTCTGCGCCGGGCTCGACCTGTCCGAGCTGGCCGAGCGCAGCGTGGCCGAGGGCATCGAGCATTCACGCACCTGGCATGCGGCTTTCGAGCAGGTCCAGTTCGGCCGCGTGCCGGTGGTGGCCGTGCTGCACGGTGCGGTGGTGGGCGGCGGCCTGGAGCTGGCGGCGGCCACCCACATCCGCGTGGCCGAGGACTCCACGTTCTACGGTCTGCCCGAAGGACAGCGCGGCCTCTTCGTCGGCGGCGGCGGCTCGGCGCGCGTGCCGCGACTGATCGGTGTTTCGCGCATGACCGACATGATGCTCACCGGGCGTGTGCTCGACGCCGACGAGGGGCAGGCCGCCGGCCTGTCGCACTACCGCGTGGGCGACGGCCAGGGCGTGGCCAAGGCGATCGAACTGGCACGCAGGATCGCCAGCAATGCGCCGTTGTCGAACTTTGCGGTGATGCAGGCCCTGCCGCGCATCGCCGAGATGTCGCAGGCCCAGGGCTTGTTCGTCGAGTCGCTCACCGCGGCCATTGCCCAGGGCGACCCGGCCGCCAAGGACCGCATGCGCGCCTTCCTGGAAGGCAAGGCGGGCAAGGTGGGCAAGTCATGACGCGCTACCGTGCCACGCCGGTCGGGGCTTGCCTGTCGGCCACCGTGGAACGCCGTCCGGATGGCAGCGTCGTGCTGCGCTCCACCAAGGCCTTGCAGCCCTACCCGGCGCGTCTGACCGACCGCCTGGAGCACTGGGCCCGCGTGGCGCCCGACCGCACGCTGGTCGCCCAGCGCGAGCGGCGGCCCGACGGCACGCGCGGCCCCTGGCGTCACCTGAGCTACGACCGGATGCTTGCGCGCGCCCAGGCCGTGGGCCAGGCGCTCGTGCTGCGCGGGCTGTCGCCGCAGCGCCCGGTGGCCATCCTGTCCGACAACGACCTGGAGCATCTCACGCTGGCGCTGGGGGCGATGTGGGCCGGCATCCCCTACACACCGGTCTCGCCAGCGTACTCGCTGGTGTCGCAGGACTTCGGCAAGCTGCGCCACATCCTGGACACCGTCACGCCAGGCCTGGTGTTCGCGTCCGACGCGCGCTTTGGCCGCGCCATCGAGGCGGTGGTCGGGCCGGACGTGGAGGTGGTCCTCACCGAGGGCCAGCTTCCCGGCCGGCGCGTCACGCCCTTTGCCGCGCTGCTCGACACGGCGCCCGGCGCCGAGGTGGAGGCCGCTCACGCCAAGGTCGGGCCCGACACCATCGTCAAGTTCCTCTTCACCTCGGGGTCCACCAAGGCGCCCAAGGGGGTGATCAACACCCAGCGCATGCTCTGCGCCAACCAGCAGATGAAGCGCCAGGCCTTCCCCTTTCTGGCCGACGAGCCGCCGGTCTTCGTGGACTGGCTGCCCTGGAACCACACCTTTGGGGGCAACCACAACACGGGGCTTGCGATCTACAACGGTGGCACGCTCTACATCGACGAGGGCAAGCCCACGGCAGCCGGCATCGCCGAGACGCTGCGCAACCTGCGCGAGATCTCGCCCACGATGTACTTCAACGTGCCCAAGGGTTTCGAGGAGATCGCCGCGGCGATGGAAGACGACGCGGTGCTGCGCGAGTCGCTGTTCCGCAAGGTCAAGGCCTTCATGTTCGCCGGCGCGGGCTTGAGCCAGGCCGTGTGGGACCAGCTCGACCGCCTGGCCGAGCGCACCGTGGGCGAACGCATCCCGATCTTCACCGGCCTGGGCATGACCGAGACCGCACCTTCATGCACCTTTGCGCTCAGGGCGGGCGAAGTGCGCTCGGGCCACATCGGCCTGCCTTGCCCGGGCGTGGAGGTAAAGCTCGTGCCCGACGGCGATGCCCGGTATGGCAAGACCGAGATCCGCTTCCGTGGCCCCAACGTGATGCCGGGTTACTGGCGTCAACCGGAGCTCAGCGCCGAGGCCTTCGACGAGGAGGGCTACTACCGCACCGGCGACGCCGTGAAGTGGGTGGACCCGGCCGATCCGCAGAAGGGCCTGCTCTTCGACGGCCGTATCGCCGAGGATTTCAAGCTCTCCACCGGCACCTTCGTCAGCGTGGGCCCACTGCGCGCGAAGATCATCGCGCTGGGGGCGCCCTGCGTGCAGGACGCCGTGATCACGGGCCTGAACCGCGACGAGATCGGCATGCTGGTCTTCCCCCGCGTGGACGAATGCCGCAAATTGGCTGGATTGGGCACCCACGTGCCAGTGGCCGAGGTGCTGCATCACCCGGTGGTGCGCGAATTCTTCCAGGCGCTGGTCGATCGCCTGTGGCGCGAGGGCACCGGCAGCGCCAACCGGGTGGCGCGTGCCCATGTGCTCGTCGAGCCCCCCTCGATCGACCAGGGCGAGATCACCGACAAGGGCTCGATCAACCAACGCGCGGTGCTGCGTTGCCGCGAAGCGCTGGTCGAGGCGCTGTACCGGGGGCAGGCCGGCGACCCCGATGTGATCCTTCCCCGCAAAGACTGGCAGGACCGACGATGAAGATCTCCGGATTGGCAGCGCTCGTGACGGGCGCCGGCTCGGGCCTGGGCGCCGAAACCGCCCGCGAACTGGCCCGGCGTGGCGCCAAGGTGGCCGTGCTGGACATCAACGAGGCGGCGGCGAAGGCCGTGGCGGCCGAGATCGGCGGCCTGGCGCTGCGTTGTGACATCACCGACAGCGCGAGCGTGAACGCCGCGCTCGATGCCGCCCGCGAAGCCCACGGCCCTGCGCGCATGCTGATGAACGTGGCGGGCATTGGCGGTGCGCGGCGCCTGGTGGGCAAGGACGGAACGCCCATGCCCCTCGAAGACTTCCAGCGCATCGTGAACGTCAACCTGGTGGGCACCTTCAACGTGATCCGCCTCGTGGCCGCGCAGATGCTCAAGCTCGAAGCGCTGGACGACGGAGAACGCGGCGTGATCGTCAACACGGCGTCGGTGGCGGCCTACGATGGCCAGGTGGGTCAGGAGGCCTATGCCGCGTCCAAGGGCGGCATCGTCTCGCTCACGCTGCCGCTGGCGCGTGACCTCGCCCAGTTCGGCGTGCGCGTGTGCACGATCGCGCCGGGGCTCTTCCTCACGCCGCTGCTGCACGAGTTGCCCCAGGAGGTGCAGCAGTCGTTGGCCGCCTCCATTCCCTTCCCGAAGCGCTTGGGCAAGCCCGAGGAGTTTGCCCAGCTTGCCGCGCACATCGTCACCAACGCCTCGCTCAACGGCGAGGTCATCCGCCTGGACGGCGCCTTGCGCCTGCCACCGCGCTGAAGCGGCCGTCCGATTCCTGATCGACCCCCCAAACAGAGGAGACAAGCATGATCGATCGCAGACAGTTCCTGGCCTACGGCGGTGCCGCCGCGGCCACGGGTCTCGGGTTCGCCCCGGGCCCGAGCCTGGCCCAGACCCTGGACACCGCGCGCGTGCTGTGCGGCTTTCCGGCCGGCGGCACCACCGACGCGGTCTCGCGCCGCGTGGCCGACAAATTGCGCGGCAGCTATGCGCGCGTGGCCCTGGTCGAGAACAAGCCCGGGGCGGGCGGCCGGCTGGCGGTCGAAGAACTCAAGCGCAGTCCCAACGACGGAGCCCATCTGCTGCTCACACCGGCAGCGATGATCACGCTGTACCCGCACATCTACCGCTCGCTCAGCTACACACCCGACGACGTGACCCCGGTGTGCACGGCCGGCACCATTGTCTTCGGTTTCGGCGTGGGGCCGGCCGTGCCCGAGTCGGTGAAGGACATCAAGGGCTACCTGGAGTGGGCCAAGGCCAACCCCGCGGGCGCCAACTATGGGTCGCCCGGCGCAGGCTCGCCGCCGCACTTCCTGGGGGCCCTGCTGTCCAAGGAAAGTGGCGTGCCGCTCAACCACGTTCCCTACCGCGGCTCGGCCCCCGGCATCCAGGACCTGCTGGGTGGCCAGGTGGCGGCCTTCTCGTCGCCGGTGGGCGACTACCTGCCCCATCTGGCCAGCGGCCGCCTGCGCCTGCTCGCCACCTCGGGGGCCACGCGCTCGCGATTTGCGCCCCAGGTGCCCACTTACACCGAGCAGGGCTTCAAGGCGCTGGAGATGAACGAGTGGTACGGCTTCTTCCTGCCCGGCAAAGCCTCGGCGGAAGTGACGCAGCGTGCCGCCCAAGCCATCAAGGCCGCGGTGAGTGCGCCCGACGTGATCGAGGCCTTCGCCCAACTGGGCGTGGAGGCGGGCGCGAACACGCCGGCCGAACTGGCCGCAGCCGTCAAACGCGAGAATGCTGCGTGGGGCCCCATCGTGAACCGCGTGGGCTTCAAGCCGGAGGCTTGAGGGCTCACGACCCCCCCTGCGCACTTCGCGTCGTTCAGCCCCCCCTCGAGGGGGCGGCACCCGCGGACCGGCCGAGCCGGATCCGCGGTGTCTGCTGGCAAGAAGTGCCCCAGCATGTTTTGCGTCCTGTTCCCGATGTGGTCTTATATTCCGCCGCTGCGTGAGCTGCAGTTTGTCCTGGAAGACCTGCTGGACGCCCCTGCGCGATGGGCGAGCCTGCCGCCCTATGCCGATGCCGACGCCGCCACCGTGCGGCAGGTGCTGGAAGAGGCCGGCCGCTTTGCAGCCGGCGTGCTGGCGCCGCTGAATGCCATCGGCGACCGCGAGGGCTGCACCTGGCACGGCGGCGAGGTGCGCACACCGCCTGGCTTCCGCCAGGCCTACCGGGCCTATGTCCAGGCCGGTTGGCCGGCGCTGGCGTGCAGCCCCGAGTGGGGCGGGCAGGGGCTGCCTCTTGGTCTGCATCTGGCGCTCAACGAGATGTTGCACAGCGCCAACCATGCCTGGGCCATGTACCCGGGCTTGGCTCATGGGGCCTACGAGTGTCTGCGCTCGCACGGCACGCCCGAGCTGCAACAGCGCTACCTGCCGCGCATCGTCAGCGGCGAGTGGCTGGCCACGATGTGCCTGACCGAAGCCCAGGCCGGCTCGGACCTGGGCCTGGTGCGCACACGGGCCGAACCCGTCGGGGTGGCGGCCGATGCCATCGAATCCGGCGGCGAAGTGAAGGTGAGCGGCAGCAAGATCTTCATCTCCGGCGGCGAACACGACCTCACCGACAACATCGTGCACCTCGTGCTGGTGCGCCTGCCCGATGCCCCACCGGGCAGCCGGGGCTTGTCGCTGGCGCTGGTGCCGAAGATCCTGCCCGGCGGACAGCGCAATGCCGTGCATTGCGACGGCATCGAGCACAAGATGGGCATCCGCGGCAGCGCCACCTGCGTGCTGCGCTTCGACGGCGCCACGGGCTGGCTGGTGGGTGAGCCCCATCGCGGGCTGGCCGCGATGTTCGTGATGATGAACGCCGCCCGCCTGCTGGTGGGCGTTCAGGGTCTGGGCCACCTGGAGATGGCGCGCCAGAATGCCTGGCGCTATGCGCAGCAGCGGCATCAGTCGCGTGCGCCTGGCCGCCGCGACGGCCTCACCAGCGCGATTGCCGAACATCCCGCGGTGCAGCGCACGTTGTGGCGGCTGGAGGCCCTGGCTCAAGGCCAGCGCCTGCTGGCCCTGGCCACGGCGGTGTGGCTGGACGAGGCCGAGCACCACGTCGAGCCGGCGCTGCGCGGACGGGCCCGGCGGCTGGTGGAGCTCCTCACCCCGGTGGTCAAGGCCTTTCTCACCGACACGGCCCACCATGCCGTCAATGCAGCGCTGCAGGTCTGGGGAGGTCACGGCTACCTGCGCGACCACGGCATCGAGCAGGCGGTGCGCGACAGCCGCATCACGATGATCTACGAGGGCAGCAACGAGATCCAGGCGATCGACCTGCTGCAGCGCAAGCTCTTCGAGGATGGCTGCCACCGCTTCGCCGAGGTCATGGGCGTGATCGACCGGGAGATCGAGGCCGCCCGCGCCGAACCGGTGCGGGCCGACGGTCCCGAGCTGCAGCCTCTGGCGGCCGTGTTGCAGGCACAGGTGGATGCCTTGCGCGAGGCCACGGCCCGTCTCTACGTGGGCCGGCAGGACGACCCGACCTGGGCCTACCGCGTGGCCGACGATTACCTGCAGGCCTTCGGCTGGGTCCTGATGGGCTGGGCCTGGTTGCGCACGGCGCGCTGTACCGCCCCCCGCCGCGCCGATGCCGGCTACGCCACCCGGTTCGATGCGGCACGCTACGGCCTGGAGTGGTTGCTGCCCGAAGCGGGTTGGCGGCTGCAGCAGGTGGGGCGACGCCAGGCCAGGCTGCCGGTGTCCCAGCCCGGGTGAAGACCATGGTCTTGGACGGGCGCGACGCCCAGTACACTGGCGCGGCCATGACCAGCCCGCCCGCCAGCGACCCCATCCACCACGGCCTCGATGCGACCTGCCTGCGCCATGTGCTGGGCTACCAGCTCGCCCAGGCCGAGGTGCCCACGCGCAAGATCTTCTTCAAGCACATCGGCGAGCCGCTGCAGCTGCGCCCGGTGGAGTTCACCATCCTGATGCTGGTGCTGCACAACACCGACGTCACGCAAAAGCAGCTCGCCCAGGCGCTGGCCGTGTCGGCGCCCAACACCACCATCTTGCTCGACCGGCTGGAGGAACGCGAGCTGATCACCCGCGTGCGCAGCGAGGCCGACCGCCGCGCCCAGCACGTGCGCCTCACCCGCAAGGGCCAGGTCCTGGCGAAGAAGGCCTACGAGGTGTCGCTCACGATGGAGCAGGACCTGCTGCGCCATCTCAGCCAGGCCGAGCGCGCGATCCTGATCGAGCTGCTGCAGAAAGTGGCGCGGCATCGAAGAGTCTGAGCGCCTCGCATGTTGGGCAGTACTAGGGGAGTCATGTCTTCGCTGCCACGGGCGTGAGGGCAGCCTCGGGCGGAGTCGCTGGTGCGATCGTGGGGATGGCCGGCGGCGGAGCGGCTTTCCAGCCTCCTGCATCCCCCCTGTCGATCAACTGGGGCGAGGCCGCAGGCCGTGCGCCAGGCCATCGGGCAGCCGCTGCGCAAGGGGGTGGGGTGGTGAGGGGGCGGGCAACGCAGGCTTGCGCCGTGACCTGAGCGCGATTCGGTACGACAGTCGGGTCTTCCAGGGCGGTGAGGGAGTGGACGGGCGACCACCGGGGTGATTCACCACCGCCGCTGTCGTCGCTGCGCCTGCTCACGCACCGCCGCGCGTACCGCCTGCAGGGCTGGCGAAGGCTGTGCCTCGCTGCGCATCAGCCAGCCCACCGGCTCCTCGGTGCCGGCCAGGGTCAGCGGCAGGCGCACCAGCACGCCGCGCTCGAGGTCGGCCTCGGCCGCGCCCAGCGGCGTGAACCACAGCGCATCGCTGCTGGCGGCCAGCTCGCGGCCCAGTGACACCGACAGGGTCTCGAACACCATGCCCTGCGGCACCACCCCCTGGCTTTGCAGCCAACTGTCCGCGTTGTGGCGGATCATCGTGTCGGCCAGCGGCAGGATCCAATCGTGGACCGCCAGGTGTGCGGGGGTCGGTCGGCGCTTGTGCCGTAGCGGGTGGTCGGGCCTGACCGCAACGATCAGCGGCTCGGCGTAGAGGTGCTCGAAGGTCAGGCCCTGCAGCCGCTCGGGTTCCGACAGTCGGCCCACCACGGCGTCGAGCGCACCCTGTTGCAGCCGGGCCAGCAATTCGTGGTTCGCCCCGGTCTCGATGCGCACCGTGGTGCCGCCGGGCAGGTCCGGCGAGCGCAGGCCGGCAGCCACGATGGCATTCACCACGGTGGGCAGTGCGCCCAGGCGCAGCACGGTGGGGGCCTGGCCGGGGGCCACGCTCTCCAGCGCCTGGTCCAGCGCGGCCATCACCTGGCTGGCATGTCGCAGGAAGCCCTGGCCGGCGGGCGTGAGCCGCGCACCGCGCCGGCCGCGTTCGAACAGGCGCAGGCCCAGCAGGTCTTCCAGGTCGGCCAGGGTCTTGGTCACTGCGGGCTGGCTGATGGCCAGCGCCTGCGCCGCCCGTCCCAGATGCCCCAGCCGCGCCACGGCCAGGAAGCAGTGCAAGTGACGCAGTTGCAGGCGGTGGGCTCGGGGCAGGTTCATTCGATAACTCCTTCGAATGAATTATCGAACGAGACTTCAATTTACATAACCATTGGTGATGCTTAGAGTTTTGACGTCTGTCACCCCTGACAGCCCCACGAGGAGACTCCCCCGATGAGCGAGACCGTGACGCTGCGCCCCCGAGACTGGGACAGCCACCCCCCCTATCTCCACCCCGATTACAAGTCCACCGTACTGCGCGGCCCCACGAAGCCGCTGCTGCCGATGAAGGACCAGTTGCGCCAGCTGCGCGCGCCGGTGTACGGCCACGACGCCATCGGCGCGCTGGACCACGACCTCACGCGCAATGCCGCGAAGAACGGTGCGCCGCTGGGCGAGCGCATCGTGGTCACCGGCCGCGTGCTCGACGAGCGCGGCCGACCGGTGCGCAACACCCTGATCGAGATCTGGCAGGCCAATGCCGCCGGTCGTTACGTGCACAAGGTCGACCAGCACGACGCACCGCTTGACCCCAACTTCCTGGGCGCCGGGCGCACGCTCACCGACAGTGAGGGCCGCTACAAGTTCTACACCATCAAGCCCGGGGCCTATCCCTGGGGCAATCATCCGAATGCCTGGCGGCCCAACCACATCCATTTCTCGCTCTTTGGCGAGTACTTCGCCAGCCGCCTGGTCACGCAGATGTACTTCCCCGGCGACCCGCTGCTCGCGTTCGACCCCATCTTCCAGGGCACGCCCGAGCGTGCGCGCGACCGACTGATCTCGAAGTTTTCGCTCGACGTGACCGAACCCGACTTTGCGCTGGGCTATGTCTTTGACATCGTCTTGCGCGGCCCGAACGAAACGCCGATGGAGACACCGCGATGAGCTCTGTGCTTGGACAGACCCCTTCCCAGACCGTCGGCCCCTATTTCGCCTATGGCCTGACGCCGCGCCAGTACTTCTATGACCATGGCAGCGCCTACTCCCCGGTGCTGGCCCAGCCGCAGGCCGAGGGCGAGCACATCACGGTGACCGGCCGCGTGCTCGACGGAGCGGGTCAGCCCATCAACGACGCGATGATCGAGATCGCCCAGCTCGACGCCCGGGGGCGCGAGGTCACCAGCGCCGAACAGGCCAAGGCCTGGGGCTTTACCGGCTTCGGCCGTTGCGGCACCGGCACCGATGCACAACAGCGCTTTGCCTTCACCACCGTGAAGCCCGGCGCGGTGGCCGGCGAGGCTCCGCACATCGACGTCATCGTCTTCATGAGGGGCCTGCTCAGCCATGCCTTCACGCGCCTGTACTTCGAAGACGAAGCCGCGGCCAACGCCAAGGACGCCGTGCTGCAGGCCGTGCCGGCGCAACGCCGCGCCACGCTGATCGCGCGCCGCGAGGTGCAGCCCGGCGGCGTGGTCTATCACTTCGACATCCACATGCAGGGCGACCAGGAGACGGTGTTCTTCGACCTGTGAGCCCGGCCCGGTGTCCGCAGGTTCTCGCCCGTGGGAGGAAGGGGCTGAGGCTGGCTAGACTTGGCCCATGTCTGCCGTGCCCCGCTTTCTCAAGGGGCTGAGGCTGTCGGCGACCTTGCTGTGCATGGCAGGGGTCGTGGCTCAGGCTCAGCCCATCGACCGCCCCGATCCGGCTTCGATGGCCGCCCGCGTGCAGGCCTGCGTGGCTTGCCATGGTGCCCAGGGGCGCGCCACGCGCGAGGGCTACTTCCCGCGTATTGCGGGCAAGCCCGCGCTGTACCAGTACCACCAGTTGCTGCACTTCCGCGACGGGCGCCGTCAGTACGGCGCGATGAGTCACCTGCTGCAGCACCTGAGCGATGACTACCTGCGCGAGATCGCCGGCCACTTCGCGGCGCTGGATCTGCCGTACCCTCCCACGCCTCCGATCGCGTTGACGCCATTGCAGCGATCGCGCGGCGAGCAGCTTGTGCGCGTGGGCGACCCAGCGCGTGGCATTCCGGCCTGCGCAAGCTGCCACGGGCAGACCTTGGTGGGCATCGCGCCCGCATTGCCCGGTCTGCTGGGCCTGCCGCGCGACTACCTCAACGCCCAGCTCGGTGCCTGGCGCGTGGGCACGCGCCGCGCCTTCGAGCCCGACTGCATGGCCCGCATCGCCAAGGCCCTGGACGAGCAGGACATCAGTGCCGTCTCGGGCTGGCTGGCCAACCAGCCCCTGCCCACGCCCGCCCGGCCCGAGCCCACGCTGACCCGGCCGCTGCCGATCGACTGTGGCGGGGTGCCGGCCCCCCAGGAGGCGCGTCGATGAAGCGCCTGCTGATCTCCCTGGGCAGCCTGCTCGTCCTGATGCTGCTGCTGGCGGCCGGGGTCATCGTCCTGAACCTGCGCGGCGAAGATCCGATTCGCCAGACCGAGCCGCCGGCCGTGCTCGACGCCGCCCAGGTGGAGCGGGGCCGCTACCTTGCCCTGGCCGGCAACTGCGCAAGCTGCCACACCGAGCGCGGTGGTGCTCCCTATGCGGGGGGGCATGGCATTCCCACGCCGTTTGGCACCGTCTTCGCCGGCAACCTCACGCCCGACGAGGCCACGGGCCTCGGGCGCTGGAGCGCCGATCATTTCTGGCGCGCGATGCGCAATGGCCGCTCGCGTGATGGCCGCCTGCTCTACCCGGCCTTCCCGTATGCGCACTACACGTTGCTCACGCGCGAAGACAGCGATGCCCTCTATGCCTGGCTGCGCAGCCTGCCGCCGGTCGCGCAGGCCAACAAGCCGCACGAGCTGCGCTTTCCGGTCAACACCCAGGCGGCGCTGGCCGTGTGGCGCGCGCTCTTCTTCACCCCGCAGCGCTTCGAGCCCGATGCCTCGCGCGATGCGGCCTGGAACCGCGGCGCCTACCTCGTGCGTGGCCTGGGCCATTGCGCAGCCTGCCATGCCGAGCGCAACGTGCTGGGGGCGACCACTGGCCGCTTCGAGCTGGGGGGCGGGCTGATGCCGGTGCAGAACTGGTACGCGCCCTCGCTGGCCCGTGCCGACGAGGCCAGCGTGGCCGACTGGCCGGTCGAGGACATCGTGGCCTTGCTGCGCGACGGTGTCTCGCCGCGCGGTTCGGTGCTCGGGCCGATGGCCGAGGTGGTCTTCCGCAGCACCCAGCACCTGAGCGAGCCCGACTTGCAGGCCATCGCGGTGTACCTGCGCAGTCTGCCGCAGCAGACCCCGCCGCCGGCGCCACCGGCCTCCGAGGAGGGCGAGGAGCCCCCGCCTGCGCCGCCCTCGCGCGCCATCGGTCAGCGCCTGTACGAGCAGCACTGCGTGCAGTGCCATGGTGAACAGGGCGAAGGGGTGCCCGGGGCCTACCCGCCGCTGGCGGGCAACCGCACGGTCACGATGGCCTCGCCTGCCAATCTCGTGCGCATCCTGCGCCATGGCGGCTACCCACCTGCCACCGCCGGCAACCCCCGCCCCCATGGCATGCCGCCTTTTGGCCACGTGTTCAACGACCAGGAGGTGGCCGCCGTGGCCACTTACCTGCGCAGTGCCTGGGGCCACCAGGCCGCGCCAGTCAGTGCGCTGGACGTGTTTCGCTACCGGTGAAGCACAGACCTGCCTGGATGCATGGGCGGCACCTTGTCTGATGCCCGGGGCTGCCGCGCATCGGCACGGTCCTGCTCGGCGCGCCGGGCTGGCAGGGGGCGTTCAGGCAAAGATCAGGATGCCGTCCTATGACAGGCAAGCCGTCGGCCGGATCCAACGATGAACCACCGCGCCGGGTTCACCAGCGCAGCGCCCGCGGCCCGAGCAGGGCACCCAGGCCCGTCGTCAGCGCGATGCCCAGTGTGTACCACACGGCCACGAAGGCGGCCGAGTGCTCGGTGCATGACAGTGCATAGCCGGCGGCGCCCAGGGCACCAGCCCACAGGCCGGCACCTGCGCCGGCCTCGCGCAGCCGGGTGGGGGCCCAACGCCGCAGCACCGCCAGCGTGGCGGCCAGCGCGGGCAGCGAGAGCACGAACACGCTCCACGGACAGATGGTCCAGGAGTGCCCCAGCAGGGCCTGCACACGTTGCCCGGGCGGGGTGGCGGCCAGCACGGCCAGGCCCAGCGCCAGCATCAGGCCCACCACACCCAGCGCCACCCCGGCCGGCGCGGTCACGGCCGCCACCGGCCGGGCCAACCGCGCGGTGAGCCAGCCGCCCGCAGCGGCCAGCGCGGCGGCGTAGGCCAGCTTGATCCACGGCGCCGGGGTGGCGTACATCGCCGCGGGGATCGCCCCGCCCACGCCCACGGCCAGCAACGCACTGAGCAGCACACCGGCCAGTGCCACCGGCAGCAGGCGCGGGGCCATTGACATGCGCGGCGCCGGGCCCGCGCCGCGGGCCAGCAGGGAGATGAGGTCTTCGGTCTTCATGGCCATTCCCGGGCCAGCATCGCCAGCCGCTTCAATCCACGGTGCACCTGCACCTTGAGCGCCGACACCGACGCGCCGGTGCGTGCGGCCGCCTCGGCCACCGACAGGCCTTCCACCTTGGTCAGCACGATGGCCTGTCGCTGGGCCTCGGGCAGCGCGTCGAGCAAGGCGGCGAGGTCGCGCCGCGCCTCGCCGTCGGTGGCGGCCGGCACGGCCAGTGCCGCCTCGCTCACCTCGTCCAGTGCCTGATGCCAGGCGTCGCGGCGCCCGCGCCGGCGCCACAGGTCGATCAGCTTGTGCCGCGCGATCGCCAGTACCCAGGCGCTCACGGGCCAGCGGGGATCGTAGGTGCCGCGCTGGAGATGCAGTGCCAGCAGGGCTTCCTGCACCAGGTCCTCCACCTCGTCGGGCAGCCCCTGCAGGCGGCGGCGCAGGTAGCCGCGCAGGCGCTTTGCGATCTGCTCCAGCGCGCACCGGTAGGCCTGTTCGTCACCGGCCTGCGCGCGCAGCCACAGCGGCCGCAGCGTGGCTTCGAAATCGTCCTGGGCGTCGGTGTCGGTCATGGGCAGCCGTCGGGGGGCACGCCGGGCCGGATCGCCCGCCCAGGCGGCATGCGGCGCATTATCGGCTGCAGGCCAGGACTGCATCGCGTCGCGGCCGGGCCAGGCGGGGACGGCCGTGCTCACGGGACGACCCTCCGGTCCCTGCGCGACCATCGGCCCAAGGGCGGGACGCGCTCCCTTCGGATCGGCGGTGTGGGCGCGCTCATGCGCGGCTCCCGGCGCGATGGCCGAGCCCGAAACGCTGTGCCAGCAGGTGGTCGAGCGACATGGCGCCCGGGCCGCGCGCCATCAGCCACAACGCCACCGCAGCCCACACCCCGTGGGTGGGCCAGGCGCCGGGGTAGACCAGCCCTTGGATCACCGCGGTCATGCCCAGCAGGCCCAGCGCCGCCAGCCGCGTGCCCAGGCCCAGCAGCAGCATCAGGGGCAGCACATGCTCAGCCCCGGCCGCCAGCAAGGCGGCGGTCTCGGGGGGCAGCAGCGGCAGCCGGTATTCCTCGCGGAACAGGACGATGGCCGAATCGGCCAGGCGGGGCCAGCCCAGCTCGAAATGTCCCTCCACCAAGTCCACGGCGAAGCCCTCGACCTTGGTTTGTCCCGAGCGCCAGAACACACCGGCCAGGGCCACACGGCCCAACAGGGCGATCAGCGACTCGGGCATGCGCTCGAGGGCGGCATGCACGCGGGCAATCCACGCCAGGGGGCCGCGGGGCCGGACGGGGGGCGGGGCGCTGTTCATGCCGGGATCCCTTCGACGACCGGCTCGGCGCAGGCCCCGTGCCGCAACAACAGGGCCAGGCTGGCCCCCAAATCCAGCCCTGTGCCCCCCTCGGCCACCGCCTCGCCCAGGGGGCGGCGCTGCCGCAGCGCCTGGGCGAAGCGGCCTGTGGGCAGCGGCACCGGCAGGACGACGACATCCTCGTCCTCGCGCAGCACCAGGGCGGCTTCGGGCTGGTCGATCCGGACGTCTTCGATGCGGCCCTGGCCCTGATGGGCCGCCCACAGCGATACCACGGCCCAGCAAGACCTCAGCACATGCACGCCAGGCTGCAGCGGCAGCACGAGCCCGGGCAGGCGCTCGGGCTGCGCCAGCGCGGCGCCCAGGCGGGCCGCGGTGCACACTGGGGCCTCGGCGGCATGGAAGGCCTGCACACGGGCATATTCCAGTCGGGCCACATCGGACAGCCAGGGCAGTGCCGCCAGGGGGGGCTGGTGTGCCAGCCAGTCGGCAAAGCCCGCGCCGTAATGGGCCAGCACCGGCGAGCAAGGCGGTTCGGCGCGCACATGGGCGCTGGCCAGGGCGCGGAAGCAGACCGGCCCTACCAGCGCCTGCACCACCGGGAAGGTGTCGGCCAGCGCATCGACGAGAGACGCCACCACGGTGTTGCGGTGGACGTCCAGCCGCACCGTGGGGTCCGAGCCGTTCCAGGCCCGCAGGCCGGGCACGGTGGCGTGCGGGTCGAGCAGGGCCTGGGCGAAGGCGGCCTGCATCGGCAGGGCCGACACGGTGACGTGGCGTTCGGGTCTCATGCCACCGCCTCCATCGCGGCCAGGTGCTGCGCCATCGCCTCACGGGCCTGCACGGCCTCGGCCTCGAGTTGCGCCAGTGGCGGAAGGTGCTGGTCGCGCTCGAGCAGCGTGGGCACCGGCCCCAGGCGCTGCAGGGCCTGCCGGTACAGGGCCCAGACCGGCGGGGCCACCGGGGCCCCATGGGTGTCGATCAGCAGCGGGTCGCCCGCCGCGTCGCGGTCCACCGCAAAGCCGGCCAGGTGGATCTCGCCGACGGCACAGGCCGGCAGCGCATCGATGAAGGCGCGCGCATCGCGTCCGTGATTGACGGCGCTCACATGGGCGTTGTTCACGTCCAGCAGCAGGCCGCAACCGGTGCGGCGCACCGTCTCGGCCAGGAACGTCGCCTCGTCCATCGTCGAGTCCTCGAACATCAAGTAGGTGCTGGGGTTCTCCAGCAGCAGCCGCCGGCCCAGCCGCTCCTGGGCCTGATCGATGTGGTTGCACACGCGCGCCAGCGTCTCGGCCGTGTAAGGCAGGGGCAGCAGATCGTTGAACCAGCGCCCGCCATGGCTCGACCAGGCCAGGTGCTCGGAGAACCAGGCCGGCTCGAAGCGGTCGATGAGGGCGCGCAGCCGGCCCAGATGCGCCTCGTCCAGCGGGCCCTCACCGCCCAGGGACAGGCCCACGCCGTGCAGCGACAGCGGCCAGCGCTCGCGCAGGCGCTCCAGGCGGCGCAGGACGGGCCCGCCGTCGACCATCAGGTTCTCGGCATGCATCTCGAAGAAGTCCATGGCCGAGCCGCGTTCGAGCACCTCGGCCAGGTGGCCGGTCTTCAGGCCGAGCCCCACACCGGTCAGGGGCGGCTGGACCGCGGGGGCACGGGGGGCAGGGCAGGCCATGGCGCGTGCAGCCTCAGGTCTTTTCCTTGAAGGCCTGGAGCTGTCCGTACCCCGTGGGCGAGGTCGGCGAGGCCATCTTCTCGCACGTGCCCTTGGGCACGAGTTTCCAGGCATTGCCCTGGTGATCGCGCTTGGCCGTGCCGGCGCAGGTGGTGCCCGGGCCGGCGGCGCAGTCGTTCTTGCCCTTCAGGGCCACGCCGTAGCATTTCTCCTGGTTGGCGTCCTGGGTCTGGGCGCGGGCGGGGTCGTGGGCCAGGCTCAGGGCGGCGCCCAGCGCCAGGGCGAGGGCGGCTGCCCCCGCCTGGGTCGTCAGCATCTGCGACATCATCGTCTCCTTGCGTGGTGGGGCATCGGCGTGGGCCGATGCGACAGCCGGCGGCCGTCCTGTGCCAGTACGCCGGCGCGCCCGTGTGGGTTACGCATCCCGGCCCTTTCTTTTTTCCGGCGCCGCTGTAACCTCCAGGCTGTCCGCAGCGAAAGCAAGCGCCCACGACCCGAGATCCTTCTGCGCCATGACCGTCTTCTACTGGGTGATGGGTGTGCTCATCGTCGGCACCCTCGTCCCGTCGGCCCTGTTCATGCTCCTGTACGCCGTCACCGGCAACGAGATCCTGGCCCGCCGGGCCGCTGCCTTGTGGGCCTACACCCGCACCTTCGCGCTGTTCGGCGTGAACGTCCTCATCTGGGGCCACGTGCTCGTGGGCCTGTGGAATATCTGGTTTGCCTGACCGTTCTGCCCCGGCAGGCCAAGGACAGGCCGCAGCCGAAGGCCTTAGACGAACTTCCCGATCAGCATCGCCAGGAAGCTCAGCAGCACCGCGCTGGCCAGGGGCAGGTGCCATTGCCGGCCCCCGAGCTTGAAGTGGAAGTCGCCGGGCAGACGGCCCAGGCCGATGCGGTGCAGCCAGGCGCTCAAACCGTTGAAGACGATCAGCGCCAGGAGGATGACCAGCAGCCAGCGCAGCATCGCAGACCTCAGAGCCGGTGGCTGCGGTCGCCGTGGGCAAAGCCGATGGGCTCGAAGTGCCGCAGGTCGAAGCCGCGCGCGAACGCGATCACCTTGAACAGCTCGCCCATCTCGTGCTCGTTGACGAGCTTCTGCACGGCGGCGGCGGCCCGCGGATCGCCTGCTGGCAACAACTCCAGCAGGCCGCAATTGAGCAGGAAGTGGCCCTGGGAGGTGTAGCCCAGCACATCCATCCCGGCCTCCTGGCCGGCCAGTGCGATGCCGGTGAAATTCACGTGAGCGGTGATGTCCTTCTCGCCCACGTCCACCAGGGGGTCGGGGTCGGCGCGGTGGGCACGATGGCACATCAGCGTGCCGCCATGGCGCTGCGGCAGGTAGTACTCATCCTCGGGAAAGCCGTAGTCGATCAGGAACACCACGCCGCGCGTCAGGTGGGCCGAAAGCGTGCGCACGAAGGCCTCGGCCTGGGGGTGGATCTCGGTGACGGTGCCGGGCACGAAGGCGGCTTGCACCGGCGGGCGCAGCGCGGTGGGCCGGTCGCGCCAGACGAAACGTGTGCCGTCCACGCCCACGCCACGCTCCAGCCACTGCTGCCCGTCAAAGTGCAGCAACTGCACCGGCATGGCATCGAGCACCTCGTTGCCCACCACCACCCCGCGCATGGCCTCGGGCAGGCGGTCGTGCCAATGCACACGCGCCAGGTGCGCGGGCTGCTCGGCCGCCAGGCGCGCGCGCTGGCGCTCACGCAAGGCCCCCGAGAGATCGACGATGTGGTAGGCCGAGACCGCCGGCCCCAGGGCCCCCAGAATCTGGCTGGCCAGGGCGCCCGAGCCGGCGCCGAACTCCCAGATCTCGGCGGTGCCGCTGGCCACCAGGGCCTGGCGCAACTGCCGGGCCAGGGTCTGGCCGAACAGCGGGGTCAGCTCGGGGGCGGTGACGAAGTCGCTGCCGCTGCCCGGCAGGAGCCCGAAGGTGCGGCGGCCGTTCGCGTAGTAGCCCAGCCCCGGGGTGTACAGGGCCGCGGCCATGAAACGGTCGAAGCTCCACCAGCCCCCGTCGGTCGCGATGGCCTGGCGCAGGCGCTCGGACAGGGCGGCCGCTACACTGACGGGTTCGTTGGTCTGCATCGCGGCATTGTAGGTAGCCGTCCATGTCCGCTTCTCCAAAGCCCCCGAAGTCCCCTGCCGATGCCTCGCGTCCCGTGGTCCTGATCACCGGCGCGGCGCGGCGCCTGGGCCGGGCGATCGCCAGTGATCTGGCGGCGCAGGGCTGGGACATTGCGCTGCATCACCGCACTTCAGCGTCCGACGCCGAGCGGGCGGCCGCCCAGTGCCGCGGCGCCGGTGCGCGCGTGGCCGTGCTGGCCGCGGACCTGGCCGACGAGGCCGCCTGCCGGGCCCTGGTGCCGCAGGCGGTGGCCGCGCTCGGGCGGCTCGACGCGGTGGTCAACAACGCCTCGCTCTTCGAGTACGACGACGCGCTGAGCACCGGCTTTGCCTCGATGGAGCGCCACTGGCGTGTCAACACCGCTGCTCCGGTGGTGCTGGCCCAGGCGCTGGCGCGACACCTGGGCGCTGGCGGCCGGCGCGGCTGCGTGGTCAACCTGCTCGACCAGAAGCTGTGGAACCCCAACCCCGACTACTTCGCCTACACGCTGTCCAAGGCGGCGCTCGAGTCGGCCACCACGCTGCTCGCCCAGGCCCTGGCGCCTGCGGTGCGTGTGGTGGGCGTGGCCCCGGGCGTGACCCTGCCCTCGGGCCCGATGAACGACGCCGAGTTTGCCGCCTCGTTCCGCATGACGCCGCTGCAGCGCTCGTCCACCCCCGAGGACATCGCCCAGGCCGTGCGCTTCGTGCTGCAGTCGCCGGCGATCACGGGCACCACCTTGCTGGTCGACGGCGGCCAGCACCTGAGCGCCCAGCCGCGCGACGTGATGTTCATCGCGCGCCAGGGCCAGGCCTTCCCCAAGGAATGACATGCAATCCCTGCTGAACCATCCGAGCCTGATGGACTGCCGCCGGCTCTTCCTGCGCAACTACGAGGTCTGGATCAACATCGGCGTGCACGACTTCGAAAAGCGCGGCGAGCAGCGGGTGTTGATCAATGTGGAGCTGTACGTTCCGCTGTCGACCACCACGCCCAAGGCCGACCGGCTGGAGGAGGTGGTCGACTATGATTTCATCCGCCGCACGATCGCCAAGCGGGTCGCACAAGGACACATCCACCTGCAGGAAACCTTGTGCGACGACGTGATCGAACTGATGATGGCCCACCCCCAGGTCAAGGCCGCGCGGGTGTCGACCGAGAAACCCGATGTCTATCCGGATTGCGATGCCGTGGGGGTGGAGGTGTTCCGGGTGAAGGAGATGGCATGAGCACCGTGCTGGACGAGCGCCACGGCGGCAAGACGGCCGACAAGCGCGCCTTCGAGGCCAACAAGCTCAGCAAGCGCCTGCACCGCCTGGTGGGCCAGGCGATCGCTGACTTCAACATGATCGAGCCCGGCGACAAGGTCATGGTGTGCATGTCCGGCGGCAAGGACAGCCATGCCCTGCTCGACATCCTGATCAACTTGAGGCAGCGCGCCCCGGTGCACTTCGACCTGGTGGCCGTCAACCTCGACCAGAAACAGCCAGGCTTTCCGGCGCATGTGTTGCCCGAGTACCTGAAGAGCCGCGGCGTGGACTTCCACATCGAGGAGCAGGACACCTACTCCATCGTCAAGCGCCTCATCCCCGAGGGCAAGACCACCTGCAGCCTGTGCTCACGCCTGCGCCGCGGCATCCTCTACCGCGTGGCGGGCGAGCTGGGGGCCACCAAGATCGCCCTGGGCCACCACCGCGACGACATGCTGCAGACCTTCTTCCTCAACATGTTTTTCGGCGGCAAGCTCAAGGGCATGCCGCCCAAGCTGGTGAGCGACGACGGCAAGCACATCGTGATCCGCCCGCTGGCCTACGTGCCCGAGCACGACCTGGCCGCCTGGGCCGAGCACCGCCAGTTCCCGATCATTCCCTGCGACCTGTGCGGCAGCCAGGAGAACCTGCAGCGCAAGCAGGTGGGCGCGATGCTGCGCGAATGGCAGAAGAAGTACCCCGGCCGCATCGAGAACATGTTCTCGGCGTTACAGACGGTCGTGCCCTCGCACCTGATGGACCGGAACCTCTATCCCTTTGCCAGCCTCCAACCCACCGGCGTGGCCGACGCCGGGGGCGACAAGGCCTTCGACGAGGATGAGGACTGCGCTGCGCCGTCCGCTGCGGTGGTGAGTTTGCAGTTGGACCGTTGAGCCGCCCGCTGCCGGCGGCAGGGAGACGACCGATGCGTTGGATGACAGGGTGGGCGATGGCCGCGTTGCTGCTCTTGAGCGGCTGCGCCGGCATGCGTCTGATCGAAAGCGACGTGAACAGCCACTCGCAGTGGCCCTCCGGCCAGGCTCCCGGCCGCTTCCACTTCGAGCGCCTGCCCTCCCAGCAGGCCCAGGCTGCCCGGCAGGATGCCGTGGAGGCCGCCGCGTTGCCGGCGCTGCAAAAGGCAGGTTTCACGCTGGCTGCGCCCGGCACGACGCCGGAGTATGTGATCCAGGTGGCCAGCCGTCTGACCCGCTATGACCGGGCGCCCTGGGACGACCCCTATCCCTGGGGCTGGAACACGGGCTTGTTCTACGGCGGGCGTTACTACCGGGGTGCCAGCCTGGGCCTGAGCTTCTACGCCCCGCAGCCCTACTACGTGCAGGACGTTTCGGTGCTGATCCGCGACGCGCGCACGCAGCGGGTGCTGTACGAGACCAGCGCCCGCCACGATGGCCGCTGGGCCGACGAGGCGGTGCGGGGCACGCTCTTCGAGGCCGCGATGAAGGACTTCCCGCAGCCGGCGATCAGTCCGCGCCGCGTGCGGGTCGAGATTCCCCGCTGAGTCGGGACTCCCGGCCCGCGAGCTGGTGCCGGGCCAGTTCGCGGAAGCGCCGCGGCGGCCAGCCGGTGTGTTGCGTGAAAAAGCGCGTGAAATACGCCGCATCGGCAAAACCCAGGGTCCAAGCGATCTCCTTCACGCTGAGCTGCGTGTAGGCGAGGTCGCGCTTGGCCTCCAGCAGCAGCCGCTCGTGCAAGGCGCCCAGGGCCGAGGTGCGCAGCACCTCGCGGCATACGCGGTTGAGCTGGGTGGTGGTGATGCCCAGTTGCTCGGCATAGAACGACAAGGGGTGCTGCGCCCGGTAGTGCTGTTCCACCAGCGCACGGAAGCGCTGCACATGCTGCAGGCTGCGCGAGGGCGGCTGGGCACCGTGTGCGCCGGCGGCCTCCAGGGCCCGGCCCAGGCGCACCAGCACCATGCCCAGCGCGGCCGTGAGGGCCGTCATGCGCCAGGGGGCGTGCCCCTGGGCCTCGGCGGTCAGCGTGCGCACCGCCTCGTCCAGCGCCACGAAGGTCGGGGCCTGCGGCTCGAAACTGAGGCACTGCGCACGCGCCAGCCGCGCCTCCAGAGCCGGCTCGGCCTGCAGCAGGGCCTGCAGGCGCTGGGCCACCACGGTCACGATGACACCGTCGGTGTCGCTCGAGAAACGAAAGCCGTGCACCGTCAGTGCCGGCACAAAAACCACGCACGGCGCCACATAGGGCCGCCGCTCGTCGTCGAACACCACCTCGCCCCGCCCGGTGCGCAGGCTCAGGATCTGTGCGAAAAGATCATGCCGATGAGGCCGGATCTCCCAGTCGTAGAGCCGGCTGCGCTCGGCGATCGACTCGACATGCAGGCTCTCGGGGATCAGGGGCTGGTCGTGCTCGCCGTAGAGCGCGTAGGTGGGAACCCGGGTGGCCATGTTTGGAGCGGGCGAGGATGTTCGGATTGTGCAAGTGATTGTCCGCCCCGTCCATTTCACCCCCGGCAAGGCCTCACTAAGCTTGAGACAAATCAACCCGCCTCGACCTGCCAGGAGAGCTGCCATGCGCGTGCAAGTTGCCATCATCGGCGCCGGCCCCTCGGGCCTGCTGCTGGGCCAGTTGCTGTACCGGGCCGGCATCGACGCCGTCATCCTGGAGCAGCGCAGCCCCGACTACGTGCTCGGCCGCATCCGCGCTGGCATCATCGAGCAGGTCACCCAGGACCTGCTGGACCAGGCCGGGGTGGGGCAGCGCATGCACCGCGAAGGCCTGGTGCACCACGGCATCGAGCTCAGCTTCAAGGGTGCACGCCATCGCATCGACCTCACCGGCTTGACCGGCGGCAAGTCGGTGAGGGTCTATGGCCAGACCGAGATCACCCGCGACCTGATGGACGCCCGCCGTGCCGAGGGCCTGACCACGGTGTACGAGGCCGCCAACGTCAGCCTGCACGACTTCGACACCGAGCATCCGCGTGTGCGCTACGAAAAGGACGGCGCCACGCACGAGATCGAGTGCGACTTCATCGCCGGCTGCGACGGCTACCATGGCGCAAGCCGCGCCAGCGTGCCCAAGGGCGCGATCCAGACGTTCGAGCGTGTCTACCCCTTCGGCTGGCTGGGCATCCTGTCGGACACCCCGCCGGTCAGTGACGAACTGATCTACACCCACCACGAACGCGGCTTTGCGCTGTGCAGCATGCGCAGCCCCACGCGCAGCCGCCACTACGTGCAGGTGCCGCTGGGCGAGAAGGTCGAGGACTGGAGCGACGAGCGCTTCTGGGACGAGCTGCGCCGCCGGCTGGACCCGCAAGCTGCGCAGTCGCTGGTCACCGGCCCTTCGATCGAGAAGAGCATCGCCCCGCTGCGCAGCTTTGTGGCCGAGCCCATGCGCTTCGGCCGCCTGTTCCTGGCCGGCGATGCGGCCCACATCGTGCCGCCCACCGGGGCCAAGGGCCTGAACCTGGCCGCCTCCGACGTGGGCTACCTCTCGCGGGCCTTCATCGAGTACTACCAGGAGCGCAGCCGCGCCGGCATCGACCACTACTCCGACAAATGCCTGCGCCGCGTGTGGAAGGCCGAGCGCTTCTCCTGGTACATGACGAGCCTGCTGCACCATTTTCCCGACAACGGTGACTTCGGCCGCAAGATCCAGGAAGCCGAACTCGACTACCTCGTGGGCTCACGCGCGGCATCCACCGCCCTGGCCGAGAACTACGTCGGACTGCCGCTGGAGGGCTGAGCGCTGCATCATTGCAGCATGAAGGTCTGGTACTCCAGCTTGCGGAACAGCCGCTGCACCAAACTCAGACCCAAAAGCAGTGCGCCCAGCAGCGCCAGCGCCAGCCCGTAGCCGAAGAACTCGGCCCCCAGTTCGATCGACCAACGCGACAGCACGAGGTTGAGCACGGTCAAGCTCGCCGTGACGGCGACCACTTCGCGGCGTCTGTCGAGGTAGTACAGCACGTTGAGCACGGCCAGCAGCATGACCTGGAAGCTGGCAGCGGCTGCCTGGACGAGGAACAGCGGGATGTACAAATCGCTGATGCCGATCCAATCGAACAGCGACGGCACGAAGGTGTAGACGGCCAGCAAGGTGATCGTCTGTACCTTCATGATCTGGTACAAGCCTTCGCGCACGGTCTCTTGCATCCGATCGTGGTAGTGGGCGATGTCGTGCAGGGAGCCGCCCTCGCGCACGGCGTTGTAGAACTTGTCGTACCACTCCACGAAGTCGGTCTCGAATTTGACCAGGAAGATGCCCATGCCGGGGATCACGCACAAGTACGCGAGGAACACCGGCAAGTCGTAGATCACCGAAGCGCGCAACCAGCCGATGATGTGCTGAGACGTCGGCTCGGACCACCAAAACACCAGCTTGTCGATCCACACGCCCAGGTTGTAGAACAGACCGGCCAGGAGCAGCTCGGGGTACATCTGACGCCGGCCCAAGCACGCCAGCGACATCGGCTCGCGCAGCGGGAAATTGCGCAGGATCAGCGCCACCATGCCGAACCACAGCGCGAACTGCCCGCCCAGAAAGCCGGCGAACAGGCCTTCCATGCCCAGCGGGCGCAGGGCCCAGGCCAAGCCGACCGACAAGCCGTAGCCACCGCCGTACAGCCACAGAATCGAGCGGTACTGCTTCAAACCCGAGAGCAAGACCGTGGCCACCCAGATGTTGTTGAGCAGCGCAAAACCGCTGACCAGCAACACGCGATACAGATGGCTGGCCTCGCGAAAGCCGAACCACGCCACGCCCCAGGCCAGGGTGCCGCTGAGCGCCGTGGTCACCAAGGTGACGCCCAGGAAGTTGGGCACGACGACCTCGGGCCGTTTTTCGAACAAGCGATCGGCCACCCAGCGGGTGAAGGCCAGTTGCAGCCCGCCGGTGAAGACGAGTGAGCCCATGATGAGGTAGGTGACCGTCACCTGGAACTGCACGATCAAGGCGTCGGGATAGACCGTGCCCAGCGACAACACGCCGATGGCGATGAGGCCGACGATGGAAAACACCCAGGGCCCGGAGCTGATGATGGAGGCGTAGGTGTAGGCCCTCAGCAGCCCGAGGTAAGACTCGGTGCGCAGCAGCTTGCGCAGTTCGAAGCCGATGCCGGCCATCAGGCGGCTCCTTCTTGCCCCGGCCAGGGGGCGTCACCGCGCAAGATGGCCGCCACCCGACCCACGGTGTCGGCCTGCCCTTGTGCGCGGCAGCGGCTGCGCGCCAGGGCGTCTTCGTAGACCAGGCGGTACTTGTCGAACATCAGTGGTTGGGTGTAGTAGCGCTCCACCCGCGCAATGCCGGCGGCCTGCGCTTTGCGGTAGCTGGCGGGGTCGCCGAGCAGCCGTGCGCATGCCATGCCCAGCGCTTGTGCATCGGCGATGCCGACCACTTCGCCGGCGGCTCCCAGGGCTTGGTCCTCCGCGCCCAGTCCATAGATCAACTGTCGGCACGAACCCACGTCGGTGGTGACGGCCGGCACGCCGGCGGCATAGCCTTCCAACAACACCAGCGGCAGGGCTTCACTGATCGACGACAGCACCACCAGCCCGATGCGGGGCATCAGCTCCACCAGCTTTTGAAAGCCGAGAAACTTCACCTTGTCTTCCAGCTCGAGGCTGCGCACCAGTTCACGGCACTCGCGGGCGTAATCGGGATTCTCGTCTTCGGGGCCGGCGATCCAGCCTTGCAGCCCGGGCACGCGGTTGCTGGCCACGCGCACGGCGCGGATGAAGGTTTTGACATCCTTGATCGGCACGACACGGCCGATCAGGCACATCACCGGCGGCGGCGTGTCCGGCCGTTGCGCGCGGGTGGCCGCGAACGGACCGACATTGATGCCATTGGCGATGTTGCAGGTGGTGCGGGGGTCGGCTCCATCGGCGACTTGTCGCTGGCGGTTGGCCTCATACAAAGCGATGACCGGATCGGCCGCGTCATAGCACATCTGGCCCAGCGACTCGAACATGCGGATCCAAAGCTCGCGGAAGTAGCCGGTTTGTCCTGCGCTGCGTTCGAGCACTGGCAGGTTGTCGCTGATCCATTGCGCAGAAAACAGATCGATGCGTCGCTCTTTGGTGTAGATGCCGTGCTCGGACAACACCAGCGGTCGGTTGTGGCGACGCGCCAGCACGGCGCCCAGATAGCCGGCGTAGCCGGTGGACACCGTGTGATAGACCTGCGCCGGCGGCAGTCGCTCGGCCAAATCGGCCAAGGTCCACAGCGGGGTGTGCATGGTGCGCACCGTCCAGAAGTAATCGACGAAGGACGGATCGGTGCAGCGCAGCTGGTACTGTTCGGTCAAGTACCGCCAGGCCTCGTGCGAGTGCAGGAGGTACGACAGTGTCATGTCTTCGCGCATGAGCTTGAGGCTGCGCGCCAGCAGCTCGGTGCGCGCACTGGCATCTTGCTTGCGGCGCAGCTCCTCATGCAGCCGCTCGACGACCTCGGCCGTGCGGCGCTGGCCACGCCATTCCTTGGGCGCCGGCAGTGCCGATTCGGCAAAGAGGTAGTGGTGGGTCAAGCCCACCACGTTGGCGGGCATCTGGTAGCGCGGCGCACCGTAATCTTCAGGGCGCGATCCGATGAACACGATGTGAAAGCGCCGATCGGCAAATCCACTGACGATCTGATGCACCCAGCTGGACACGCCACCGGACACATAAGGGTAGGTGCCTTCCAGCAGCAGCATCACGTCGATGCGCTCATCCGGCGCAGGCACGCGATCGACGGGGGGGCGGCTCATACGAGGGCCTCGGTGATGTCGCTGAGCGGCTGCGCAGGGCTCGCATCGGTCAAGGGGGCGGGCCGCGAGACGCTGGGTTGTCCACCGTCGGAACGGGACCACACCCGCACCACCGGGCGCAGCCGGGGGGCCACCTGGTCGGCGTGCATCGGGCGCAACACCTCGCGCACGTCGTGGTAGCGCCGTTCTTGCCAGGCCAGTTCCGCGGCATAGGGCCGCCACATGGTCGGGCTGGCGTCGGTGGCGCGCAGCCGCAGCAGCATCTCGCGCGCCTCGCGGTGCGCGCCTTGGGCCAGGCTCAGCCGCAGGTGCATCATGAGCAGGCTGGGTTCTTCGGGGGCGGCTTCCAGTGCGATGCGGCAATAGGTCTTGGCTTGATCCATCGTGAAGTCGCGCAAATCGCCTTGTGCCAGCCCCTGGTAGACGAACTCGAGTTGCAGCTCGGCCACCTGCTGCGCCGCACGGGCGAGCACCGGGCCATGGGCGCCTTGGGCGCGCAGGGTCTGCAACTCACGCTGGGCGCTTTGCAGTTTGGCGGTGAGCTCGCGCTCCCAGACCTCGACAATGCTGTAGGCCAGCAGGCGGATTTCCTCGTCAGGGTCGGCCAGCAGTGCGCGCAAAGTGGGCACCGCCACGCGCGGGGCCATCTCGCGCAGCGCCAGCACAGCGCGGATGCGCTGCGCGCGCGCGCGAGCCGGGTCGCGTGCCATGCGGGCGACTTGACCGGCCGGCAGCTCGTCGGGGGCATTCTCGATGTCCAGGCTGACGGCAAAGACCTCCAGCGAGGGGGCTTCGCGCAGATGGTCGCGGCGGCGCACGCGCGCGGGCAAGGCGTGGGCCAACCAGGCGGCCAGCACCACGCCCAAGACCCCAAGCACGGGCATCATCAAGGCCACGGTATAGGTCAAAGCCAGCGACCAGCGCCGGGGCCGTTGTAAAGGCGCGGGCAGCAGCTTCCAGCCGAGCGCGGCGGTGGGCGCTGCGGCCACGGCATGGCCGGCCCAGAAGGCCAGGTACGTCGCCGGGTCGGGGCTCCACAGCAGGGCCAACGCCCCCGCTTCCAGCGCCACGGCGCCGCTGGCCAGTTTGCTCAGACTGGTCATGTCCATGGCGGTTCAACCCAATCCGTGCAAGTGGAGCCTGACCGCATCGCGCAGCTGCGCGAAGCTGTGGGCGGCTTCGATGTTGTAGACCACCGGCTCGATCTGGCTTTGGGCTGCAGCTTGCACGACCTCGCCGGCTTGCTGCAAATAGGCGTTGAGTGTGGCGGCGCTGCTCAGCGGCAGCACCGTCACCCAGGCCAAGCGGCCCGAGGGCGATGTCAGTTGCCAGCTTTCGCTTTCCACCGGCTGCGCCTGCTCCATGCGGGCGCGTGCTTCGGCCGACAAAGGCCGCGGCAGCGCCCACAGCACCGCATGGCTGTGCAGCTGCGCGCGCCGGCTCAGGCGGATCAGCGCCGTCCATTCCTGCTGCAACTCGATGGGCGCGTCGGGCCAGGTTTCGCGTTGCACGCCCACGCCTTGCTCGCGTTCGACGAAGTCGCGATAGGCATCGACCAGCACTTGAAGGCGCTGCAAATTGGTGTGCTCGAAGGCCATGAATGGCATGGTGTGGGCGGCCAGCAGGGCCTGCACCTGGCCTTGCTCGTCGCTGCGCAGCACCGCGGCGTACACCCAGTCGCTGGTGTCCACCTCGGCCAGCGCTTCTTGGGCGATGTGCGCCGCATGACCGTTGTCGAGCACGGTGGCGATCAAGGGATGGGTGTCGTCCAGATCCGGCAGTTCGTGACCGAGCAAAGCGACCCGGTGCCAACCGCTGCGCTGCATGGGATCGCGCACGAAAATGGCCGACTCCATGACCCGGCACGACTGACTGAGCAGCTGCAGAAATCCGAGGGCTTGCGGCAAGCGCGGCCGTTCGGCGCTTTCGGTTTCGGGGTGGGTGCGCTGCCATTGTGCGCACAGCTGCCGAAAGTCCAGCAAGGCGTCGCGCAGCGTCAAGGGGCGGTCCACCAGTTCTTGTTCCAGTGTGGCCAGCGCTTCTTTGACGATGAACAGCCGACGCTTGGTGCGCTCCAGGCGCACGCTCAGATCCTGTGCGGTCTCGCGGTGCAGCCGCTCGCTGCGCCGGTAGGCTGAACCAAACTCGCCAAGCACCAGGGTCATCAAGGTGCCTCCGAGAAAGTATTCACTGGGGAAGTGATCGCCGCTGGCTGCGAACGGCGCCGCACCGGCGATCGGCGCTGCGTGGTGCCACCACCACACGATGGCATACAGGGCCGCACCGGCCAGTCCGTAGCCTGCGCCATAGCGCACCGCGGCCAACCAGGCGCCGAACCACACCCAGGGAAAAGCGCTGTGCAGGGCCAGCGGGTCGGCCGGATTCATGCGCCAGGCCACCCACAGCGCGATCAGCGGCAGCAAGAAGCTTTCGGTCCAAGCCCACCACGTCGCGGTGGCCGCGCGCGGCCGCCACACCCGGTTCAGCCAGGAGCGGCGGCGCAGACGGCGGCGGGCCTTTGGGGACAGCATCAACGGCGGCCCTCGGCGGCAGGCGCGGCACGCACTTGCACGCCGCGCAGCAGCTCATCGATCTGTGCCTGCCCCACGGCGGCCAAGGCTTGGTAGCCCCAACCGGTGCGCGCGCCGGTGGCCGACCAGACCACCTCACCGCTGCGCACCTCGATCAGTTGCAGCGTCACGCCCACGGCAGGCTCGCCGTCCACGCCGCTTTTGTAGCGCCATTCGGTGACGGTGCCGGTCAGGGCCCAGGTGGCGCCTTCACGCCGCGCCCACTGCATGGCCTCGGACGCACTCGGTACGGTGCTGATGTGCAGCGGATTGTCGGGGGCCGGTTGGGGATAGAGCGTGGCTTTCAAGCCGCGCTGTTGGAGCAGGGCCAGCAAGATCGCTTGGGCGCGCCGATCGGCATAGGCCGCTTCAGTGGCGTTGTGCAACGGCAGCACGGCCAAGGTTTCGTGCGCGCCGATCACGATGGCCCGTGGCGGCAGGGCCTGGACGGCACAAGCGCTCAGGATCAGACTCATCAAGACCGTCGAGCAAACGGTCCACCAGCGGCGCGTCGTCATTGCGTATTTCATGGGCGGGACTCCTTGGGCATGATCATCGGTTGCGTCAACGGGGCTGTGGGCTCATCGGTCGAACCAGTGTCGGTACTGCCATTGCACGGACCGGGTCGGCCCGGTGTTGGACTGGCTGTGCTGCACGCTCAGTTGCCACTCGTCGCCGCCGAGCAGCGGGCCGCGCCAGCCGAGGGACACGCTGGGGGCCAGGCCGTTGCGGCTGGAGTGGGTCACGCCCACCTCCAATCGCGGCCACCAGCGACGCGAGGCCAGGCCGTCGGCTTGGCCCCAGCGCAGGCTCAACCCGATCTCGTGTTGCGAGCCGGGCATCACCTGCGCGCCCGACAGCCCAGTGTCACCCGAGGCCAACCAGCGGCCCAGTTCAGGGCGCGGGCTGTCGTCGGTCCGTTCGCGACGCACCGCAGCATACCCTCGCACGGCCCACACCGGTTCGGCGCGGCGCAGCCAGTAGCCGGCTTCGGCGCGCCACTGTCCGGCCTGGCCCAACACGCCGCCCGCATCGGTGTGGTAGCGCGCCAGGCTGAGCTGGGTGCTGCCGTACAGGCGGCCGTGCGAGCCGTCCCACTGGGCCTGCACACGATGGGTTCGGGCGGCCACGCGCAGCAATTCGGTGTCGGTTGCCGGTGCGTCGAACGCCGTTTGCAGCCGCAGCTGCTGGGTGTCGGTGAGTCGGTAGTGCGCATCCAGGCCCCAGGTGCTGCGTCGAGCGCCCAAGCCGTGCGTGCGCCACCACCCGCCCAGTGTCCAGCGTTCCTCACGCCAGGTGGCGGCCAGGCCGCCAATGCGAGAGTCCGGCGGCAAGGGGCCCAGGATCGAGCCCGCGCGCCGGGTCATTTGGGCTTGACCAACATGGGCGTGCAGTGTCCAGCGTTCGCCCAGGGCCAGATCGGCCTGGGCCTGGGTGCGGCGCGTGGCCACGCCGGACAGCGTCTCTTGCTGCTGCTCCAGGCGCAGCTGATGGGCCTGCTCGCGTTGCCGCTCGGCGGTGAGGGTGGCCAGCGCCCGCAGACGCTGCGGGTCGTCCTCGCGCGCGGATGCCGCTTCCAGCGTGGCCGCCAGCTCGGCCAGTGCGGCACCGCGCTGGCCGAGTGCCCAGGCGGCTTCGGCGCGATCGACCGGGCTGAGCGCTGTGCGTCCTTCGTCGAGATGCTCACGCACCCCGTGGCGGTCATCATGGGCGAGCGCACGCAGCACGCGCAGGCCCGCACCGATGGCGCCGCTGACCGTGCGTCGGGCCAACCACCAATCGGCCCAGGAATCGAGCTCCATCGCCAGCAGCGCGTGCACCAGGCTGGCATCGACCTGGGCTTGAGCGGCCGCATCCAGATCGCCCATGCGCAGCCGGTCGCGCAATCCGGACAGCAGCGCTTGCACTTGCTCCGGCGGAACGCGTCCGGGGGCCAGGCGCAGTTGCAGCAATTGCTGTTGCAAAGCGCGCGCAGCCTGTGCCGCATCGGCGGGCGTGGTCTGGGGCGTGCGCGCTGAGCGCAACAGGGCCCAGGCTTGCTGGCGCACCTGCTGGGCCGCCGCGCTGCGTCCCAGCTCGTCGAGCAGATCGGCATAGGCGGCCAGCCACAGGGGGTCGTGCTGACGGCGGTCCCATTCGGCGTGCATGAGCCGCAGCGCCCAGGCGGGCTGGCCCAGTTCGCGCGCCGCTTCGGCCAACACGAGTCGGCCCTCGGGATCGCGTTCGAGCTGCTGGGCATGCAGCGACAGCGTGAGTCGCAACTCGTCCCAGCGGCGCTGTTCTACCAGCCAGCTCACCCAGTCGGTCAGGATGGACACGTCTTGCGGCGACAGCGAATGAGCCTGTCGCAGCAAGGGTCCGGCGCGCTCGCTGCGGCCCAGCAGGCGCCACACGCCGGCCTGGCGTTGCAGCAGGCTGGGCCGTTGCCGCAAGGCCGCGCCTTCGGCGGTCTCGGCCATGGCCTGCTCCCACTGGCGCATGGCGCGCATGCTGGGCCGCTCGGCGATCACATCGAGCCACAGCTCGGCCAAACCATCCGAAGGTCCGCGCAGCCACAGGGCGGGGGCTCGACGCAGGGCGGCTTCAGCGCCGTCCAGGCGCCGGGTCAAGGCCAGCAGACGCTGGGCCCGAAACGTGCTCATCTCGGCATCGGTGCTTTCGGCGTCCTGGTACAAGCGCTCGTAGTCGCGCCGGGCTGCTTCGTCCTGACCCAACTCCCAGGCCAGATCGGCACGCAGTTCGAGATAGCTCTCACGCAGCGCAGGCGCGGTCTGCGGCGGCGGGTCGGGGGCCAGCAGACGGGCCGCTTCTTCGAGTTGCAAGGCCGCCAGCATCGCGCCGGCGGCTTCCAGACGGGCTTCGGTGTCGAGCCAGCCGCCGCGTTCGGCACGTCGGTAAGCGGCCAGGGCCTCGTCGATGCGTCCTTCACTCCACAGCAAGGCTGCCAACACCCGGTCCAGTGAGCGATGTTGGGCGGCGGCCCGCTGCGCCACCTCCAGCGCTTGTGCGCTCAACCCTTGCTGGCGCAGCAGGTCGATGTAGCTGCGCCATTCCTCGGACGTCAGCGCACCCGCAGCGTCACGCTCGCGCCAATAGGCGATCAGGGCTTCCCAGTCGAACAGTCCCGGGGCCAGGGCGCGCACCCGCTCTTGCGCCAAGCGCGCCACAGGGCCTCGCATGAGCTGCACCCACAAGGGCAAGGCCTGTTGCGGTCGGCCAGCCCATTCAAGCACCCGGGCGTGCCGTTCGGCCCACACGGTGCTGGCCGGGGCCAGGCGGCGGGCCCGCGCGCTGATGTCCAGGGCGGCTTCGTGGTCGCCTGCGCTGGCGAAGATCGCCCAGGCTTCGTCCAGCGTGGCCAGATCGACCGGGGACGGCGGCGCGCCCAGCTCGCCGGGCTCGCCCATTCGCAGCGCCAGGCGCAACCAGCGTGCGGCAGCCTGCGGCACGGCCGCTGTCTGGGCCAGGCGGGCCAGCAGCCAGGCGTCGGCCTGGCTGACGGGAGTGTGCGCCGCCAGGGCCTGGGCGGTGTGCCAGGCCTTGACGGGCTCGTTCGCCCCCAGCCAGGCCTGGGCGGCTGCGCGCCACAAGGCCTGTTGTGCAGCGCCGCGGCTGGCGCGGGCGGCCTCGGTGAGCAGCTCGGCGGCAGCGCGCGGCTGCGACAGCGCCAGCAATCGACGCGCCAAGGCCTGGGCTTGCGCGGGTTCGCGCCGCCCCCAGGTTGCCGCCTGAGCCCACATCGGGTGGTCGGCCTCCAGGGCCTCGAGCGCGTGCAGCAGCTCCAGGGTGTCGATCCAGTCCGCTGCTGATGCCAGGCGGCGCTGACCCACCTCCTTGAGCACCCAGGCCCGCCAGCGCTCGGCCTCGTCGAGACGACCTCCTGCGCGGGCGGCCTGCCACGATGCCAGCGCCACGCGCTCGCGCAGGGCCTGGGTGGCAGCGTCGTCCACCGTTTGCAACGTTTCCCAGGCACGCTCGACCTCGCCAATGGCCAGGTAGCGCTCGGCCAGCAGCCGCAGCAGCCGCGCATCGCCCGGGTGCAAGCGCAAGAGGTTGTGCAGGTAGTCGATGGCCAAGGCGTGGTTGCCCGAACGCTCGACCAGACGCACCAAGCCCTCGCCGGGAAAGACAATGGCCAGCACGATCAGGCATGCGCCGCCCACGCCCAGCAAGGCGCCGCGCGGCAGCAAGCGGCTGCGGCGCGGGTCGTCTGGCGACACACTGAGCAGCCGGGGGCGGGAGGCGGCTTCGGCCGCCGGGGCGGGGGAGCTCAAGCCGGGCGGCATTGCACCTGGAGCGTTGGGCTTGCGCTGCGGATCAAGGCCAACGAACCGTCCTGCCGGACGTGGGCCGTGGTGTACACCCGCCATCCAGCGGGCAAGTCCACCCTCAGTTCCACGGGGCCATGGCCTTGCAGCTGTGCCCGCCATCCACCGTCGCGCCGCGGTTCAAAGTCCACGATCGCTGCATTCGCATCGACGACACGGCCCGCTGGAGGGCCTTCGCGCACTTCGGCGCGCTCGGCCGCGATGTGCACATAGCGATGCGAGCCGTGTTCATGCCAGCCGGCCACCTGTCGGCTGCGGCTCACCGAGGGCTTGGGAGCGGCGCGGGGTTGCCGCCATTGTCGCAGCGGCGACGGGCTGCTCAGCCGCCAACCGCCGCCCAGACGCCGCCCGACGGCCGCAGTCCGCCAAGCCTGCACGGTATCGTGGTACTGCCGCGCCGTGATCGGATGCAGGGCTTGGCCCAGCGCCCAGGCAAACGCTGCATGCAGGGCCTTCGCTCCGGCCGGCTGCGTCACGAGATAGGGGTGAAAGTAAATGTTCACTGGCTTGAGTCGATAGGGCCCATCCGTCATCGTGAAGGTATCGACCACGTGTTCGTAGCCGGTGTACGGGGGCTGCCAGTTATTCGTGTAATCCATCTCGTTGGATGCAGGGGCGTAGACCTGATACTCGTTTTGTTTGGGCAGTCCCATGGGCCACAAGGCCGTCAGGCTGGGGCGCAGCCGGCTCATGGCACCGCCGCCGCCGTTGAGTGTGCCCAACCCTGCTTGGCGGGCCAGCGCCAGGGCGGCAGGCGGCGGGTTGCAATCGCCGGACCACAGCAGCATCTCCACGGGCTTGCCCGGCGGGCACAGGCGTTCGGCGATCCAGGCCTTGGAGCCGGCGATTTCGGTGCGCAGATCGAAAACGTAATTGGGCAGCTTCAGGTGGACACCGTAGCGCAGTTCATACGAGGCTTCGGTCTTGCCCGAGGCTTGGCCCCAGTGGAACGGGTGCGACCAGGTGTGGCTGGCCGCCTGCACGTGGGGCAGCGCCAGGGCCTGTCGCGCCCAGTGCTGGGCCAGGGCGGCCTCGTCGGGGTATACCCCTTGCTCGCTGAGCTCGCCCACGATGAACGAGGCCGTGATGGGGATCGGGTAGCGCATCAGATACTCCTGCACCAGGTACTGGCCGGCCGTGGGGGTGCCGGGCAGGTTGCAGCGGTTGAGCCAGCCGTCGCCGTCGAAATGGACGAAGAAGGCCCGTCGGCCGACGCAGGTGGTCACATCGGGCATCGGATCGAGCCCCAGCCGCAAGGCCCGGCGCAGGAATTCGATCGGCTCCACACACCAACGGTGGCCTAGGCCCGCCGGCAGGGTGTACAAGCCAAAGCCCGGCAAGGCATAGCCGCCCCAGGAGGTGATGGCCGCGCCATCCATGCGCCGGCCCTGATCGTCCTCGGCCCACCACCACACCTGGGCCTCGCGGGGCGCGCGCAGCAACACGGAGGCCTCGGGCAACACCCGGGGGGCGGCCTCGCCAGAGGGGGCCCCGGGCGCGCGCCGCACTTGCACCGGCGCTTGCAGCCGGCCGCGGGCCACCGAGGCGCCCCAGCGGCCCAACAGCGCCGTGGGAACCTGACCGAGCAGGACGACCGGCACCCCTTCGGATCGCGCCCGCTCCAGCAACGGCATGGCCGCTTCGGCCTGGGCCACATTGTCCAGGTACAGCACCACGCCGGCGTATCGGCCTGCCAGCGGCGCGTCAGGGACCGCGGCGTCGACCGCGTGATAGCGCGGCACCAGGCCCAGAGCTTCCAAAGGCAAAGCGCCGTACAAATGCGCCGAACGTTGCTTGAGTTGCAGCGCATGAGCGTCGATCGGATCGTGCACGAGCAACACCTCGCGCGGCACGACTTCAACGCCGCCCACCCCCAGTGTTTCCAGGGCCGGGTCGGCCACCCACGGGATCAACCCGTGGGATGCGATGCGTTGTGCCGTCTGGCGGGCCTGCTCGCGCTGGCCGGGAGCCACGTAGTCGATGGCGATGCCGGGCAGTCCCCAGCGCTTGAGCTCGGCCCAGCGCTGCAACAGCCAGCGCCGATCGTCCTCGGGGACTTCGACATAGGCTTTCGTGGCGGTGTCATGACGACGGTACAGGGATTCGGCCGCCACGGCCGTCACGTGCGCCGCCAAGTCATCGTCGATCAGCTCGAATCCGCGGTTGAGCATCAGCCGCACGCCTGGCCAGCGCCGCACCATGGCGCGCAAGGTCTCGCGCAGCGCCGAGATTTGGGCGCGGCGGGTCGCCTCGTCGCTGGCAAACAGCAGGTATGAATCCAGCGTGTCGAGGAAAAACGCACGGAACCCAGCCTCCCACAACGGGGCGATGATCCGTTCCGAAAAGAAGCGGGACCAGCCCGGCGCGGTCTGGTCGATCACCCAGGAGCCCCAAGCCTCGTTGCGTCGGCGCACCCAGGACGATGGCACGGCCGAGGCGTAGGCGCGCTGGGGGTGCACCTCCCCCAACGATACATAAGCGAAGGCCAGGCTGTCAGGGGCCAGCCAAGCAGCCACGTCGGCCCGTGCAGCCAGGGCGTGCTCGGGTTCGAGCACCACCCAGTCGTACAGGCGCAAGGCCTCCAAGGGGGGCTGAGGGCCGTAATAAAAGGCCACCGCAGGCATTTCGCGGTCGCTGCCGGCGCTTGCCGCAGCGCTGGACAGGGCAGAAGGCTGGGCCTGGAGCGTCGACCAGGCGCTCAGCCCGGCCCATGCGGGCCATTGCCGCAGAAAATCGCGTCGATGCATGACGGGCGCATTGTCGGTCAGGCGGCTCACGGTGCGCCGGTGCCGCGCGACAAAGCCGGGCGGCCCGCTCGGCCATGTCGGCGCGAGAGCCGGTCTCAGTGCACAAAGCCGATGGGGCTGCGACGAGCGCCCAGTTCGGGCAGGTCGCGCACCTCGATGCGGCTGCGCCGGTCCAGCTTGGCGTTGCCAAAGGCCGTCATCCAGGCGCGACGCATCTCGCGCGGGGCCAGCTCGGCGAACCGGTCGAGCACGGCCTCCGGCGGCTCGGGTTCGAAGCGCTCGCCCCAGTCATGCTCGGCGCGGATCGACGCATACAGGCGCAATGCGATCTTGCGCGCGGCCTCGCGGTCGGGCGCGGGCACGGTGTAGACGTTCATCCGGTTCAGGATGGGCTCGGGGATGGCGCGCTCGTCATTGGCCGTGGCCACCCAGATCACCTGGCTGGCGTCGATGGGCACCTCGGCGAACTCATCGGTGAAGCTGCCGGCGGTGTCGTGTTCGAGCAGGCTGTACAGCGAGCCCAGCGGGTCATAGGTCGACTCGGCCGAGGCCTTGTCGATCTCGTCGACCACGATGACCGGGTTCGCATACTGGCCCTCCACCAGGGTTTCGAAGACCTTGCCGGCGCGCGCGCCCTTCCATTGCGACGAGGCGCCCGAGAGCACCCAGCCCGCGGTGAGCGAGCTCATCGCGACGAACCCCATGCCTGTGCCCAGCAGTTGCGACAGCCGCCGTGCGAAGTGCGTCTTGCCCACGCCCGGCGGGCCCAGCAGCAGCATCGGCGTGATCTCCAGCGCATCGCGGCTGTCCTCGCACAGCGCGAGCTGGCGCTTCACGTCGTCGAGCACCTCGGTGAAATTGGGCAGCTCGTCGTAGAGCGCAGCCATCACCGGCAGGCCCGAGGGCTTGACCTGGAAGCGTTCGGGGCCGCGCTCGATCATGCGCTCGTAGGTGGCGCGCAGGTGTTCATGTTCCTTCTGCGGCAGCTTGTCCAGCCGGCGCTCCACGTCGCTGACGCGGTAGACACTGCGCATGTGCGCAATCGGGATGGTGGCGTCCCTCACGGGGACCAGTTCATGCGAGCTCATCGGCAACCTCCACTGCTGCGGTCGGTCGACTCATTGCAGCAAAGCCTAGCGGGGCGCAAACGCCGAACAAACGGGAAAACCCCCGCCTGTTGCAAGCACGAGCCGTGCCGAGTCCGCATGACGTGAAGATTCGCACAAGCCAAAGCCCGACCACACTCCAGGGCTTTGCAAAGCTGCGCCGCAGGGAGCGAACTGCGGGGGAGAGTGCCGCGTCGGCGCTCATCGCAGGTGCGAGTGCACACGCGGATCCGGCTGGGCCGGTCCGCCGGTGTGGCCCCCTTGAGGGGGCGCGCGCAGCGTGGGAGGGAACGAGCCGCGGGGGGGGGGGGGCCGCGTTGGCGCTCATCGCAGGTGCGAGTGCACACCGCGGATCCGGCTGGGCCGGTCCGCTGGTGTGGCCCCCTTGAGGGGGCGCGCGCAGCGCGTAGGGGGTGGGCCTTACTTCACCCAGGTGTTGAGCTGAATGATGGGCAGCAGCACCGCCAGCACGATGAGCATGACGATCACACCCATGCCCACGATGAGCAGCGGCTCCAGGATGGTGGCCAGTTGCATCGCACGGCGCTGCACTTCCTGCCCCAGTTGGGTGGCCGCCCGGGCCAGCATCGTGGGCAGGGTGCCGGTCTGCTCGCCCAGGCGGATGAACATCGCCAGCAGGCCGGGAAAGCGCTTCTTGGCCGCCAGTGCGGCCGCCAGCGGGGCCCCTTCGCGCACCTGCACCAGGGCGTCCAGTGCATCGGCGCGCATCGCACGGTTGCTCAGCGTCTCGGCCGCGGCCTGCAGGGCCTTCAGGATGGGCACACCGGCCCCCGCCAGCATGGCCAGCGTGCCTGCAAAGCGGGCGGCGTTGTAGCCGCGCGAGAGCCGGCCCAGCAGGGGCAGACGCAGCCAGGCCGCATCGAAGCTTTCGCGGAAGGTCTCGTTGCGCAGGCCGTAAGCGAGCAACGTGGCACCGCCGGCCAGCCCCAGCGCCGCCAGCCAGCCCCAGTGGCGCACGAAGTCGCTGACGGCCAGCATGGCCACCGTGAGCCAAGGCAGGGCGCGCTTGCTGCCGGTGAACACCGAGGCCACCTGGGGCACCACGTAGGTGACCAGGAAGACCACGATGATCACCGCCACCAGCGAGACGATGGCCGGGTACAGCGCCGCGCCGACCAGCCGGGCCTTCAGCGCCTGGCGCTCCTCCAGGTCTTCGGCTAGCTTCTCGAGCACCTGGCCCAGTCCACCGCTTTGCTCGCCGGCGGCCACCACCGCCCGGTAGATCTCATCGAACTCGCGCGGGGCCGTGCCCAGGGCCTTGGCGAACGACGAGCCCGCATTGACCTCGCTGCGCAGGTGGGCCACCAGTTCGCGCTGGCGCGGGTCCTCGGCCTCGTCGGCCAGCGCGGTCAGGGCGCGCTCCAGCGGCAGCCCCGAGCTGACCAGGCCGGCCAACTGGCGGGTCCAGATGGCCAGGGCCGTGGCGCTGAAGACCCGGCCGTGCCGGCGTGCCGCGCCCGACTCGCCGGCGGCGGCGCTGACGGTGGCCACCGACAGCGGCACGAGCTTTTGCGCCCGCAACTGGGCCCGGGCGGCCTTAGCGTTGTCGGCCTCGATCAGCCCGGTGCTGGTGCGCCCGGCAGCGTCGAGGGCTTCGAAGCGGTAGGCCGGCATGGGGTCAATCCCGTGTCACACGCAGCACCTCTTCCAGCGAGGTGATGCCCGCTTGCACGAGGCGCTCGCCGTCTTCGCGCATCGTGCGCAGCCCGCCTTGTTCGGCGGCCACGAAGAGCTGCGATTCGGCGGCGCGGTTGTGGATGAGGGCGCGGACCTTGTCGTCGGCCACCATCAGCTCGTACACACCGGTGCGGCCTTTGTAGCCCGTCATGCCGCATTCCTTGCAGCCCACGGGGTGGTACCGGACGGCCCCCAGGCTTGCGCCTTCGTCGCTTCGCCCCCCCGCGAGGGGGCTGGCTCTGTCTTGGGGCGGCCCGGCGACGGGGCCGGCGCCCGCCTCGGGGCGCTTGCAGTGCGGACACAGCTTGCGCACCAGGCGCTGGGCCAGCACGCCCAGCAGGCTGGAGCTGAGTAGGAAGGGCTCGATGCCCATGTCGATCAGGCGCGTGACGGCCGAGGGCGCGTCGTTGGTGTGCAGCGTGGCCAGCACCAGGTGGCCAGTCAGTGAGGCCTGGATGGCGATCTGCGCGGTCTCGAAATCTCGGATCTCGCCGATCATGATCACGTCGGGGTCCTGGCGCAAGATGGCGCGCAGGGCCTTGGCGAAGGTCAGGTCGATCTTGGCGTTGACCTGGGTCTGGCCGATGCCGGGCAGCTCGTATTCGATCGGGTCTTCCACCGTCAGCACGTTGGTGGTGCTGGTGTCGATGCGGCCCAGGGCAGCGTACAGCGTGGTCGTCTTGCCCGAGCCGGTGGGGCCGGTGACGAGCACGATGCCGTGGGGCTGGTCGATCAGTCGTGCAAAGCGCGCCAGGGTGTCGCCGCCCATGCCCAGGCTTTCCAGCGTGAAGCGTGTGTCGCCCTTGTCGAGCAGACGCAGCACCGCACGCTCGCCATGGGCCGAGGGCAGCGTGGACACGCGCACGTCCACGCCGCGCCCGCCGATGCGCAGCGAGATGCGCCCGTCCTGGGGCAGGCGCTTCTCGGCGATGTCGAGCTCGGCCATGATCTTCAGGCGCGAGATCAGCGCCGCATGCAAGGCCTTGTTGGGCTGCACCACCTCGCGCAGCGTGCCGTCCACGCGGAAGCGTACCGAAGAGCTGCGCTCGTAGGGTTCGATGTGGATGTCGCTCGCGCCGTCTTTGGCCGCCTGGGTGAGCAGCGCGTTGAGCATGCGGATGATGGGCGCATCGTTGGCGGCCTCCAGCAGGTCCTCCACGGCGGGCAGGTCCTGCATCATGCGCGACAGGTCCACGGCACTTTCGACCTCGCCCACGACCGCCGCGGCACTCGACTCGCCGCCGGCATAGGCCGTGGCAATGCGCTGGGCGAGGCTGGCCTGGGGTTCGTGCTCGAAGCGGTCCACCTGGAAATGGCGCAGCACTTCGGACAGGGCCGGCACGGCGGCCTGGGCGTCGGCCCATAGCGTGAGCTGCTGGCCGTCGTCTTCCAGCAGCAGGTGGTGCGCCTTGGCAAAGGCGTAGGGCAGGGGGTGGCGGACGGCCATGGCGGGCAGTGCCTCTCAATTCACCGGCTGGGGGCCGGCCGGTGCGGGGGCGGGCGGTGTGGCCGCATCGGCCGGTGGCGGCAGCTCGCGCGCGGGCAGCACGGGCGCTTCGTTGACCGGCAGCAGCGTGCGCGGCGACGGCTGGGTGGCGAGCTGCTGCGCGCGGATCTGGTCGTAGCGGTCCAGCGAGAGGCGGTTGGAGGCATCCTGGTCACGCATCACCACCGGGCGCAGGAAGACCATCAGGTTGGTCTTCACGCGCGAGCGGTTCTCGCTTCGGAACAGGCCGCCCAGCACCGGCACATCGCCCAGCACCGGCACTTTGTCCCGGTTGTCGGTGAACTGGTCCTGCATCAGCCCGCCCAGCACGATGATCTGGCCGTCATCGACCACCACGCTCGATTCGATCGAGCGCTTGTTGGTGACCAGCCCGGCGGTGGCATCGGCCACGCCGCGCGAGACATTCTGGTTCACCACGCTGGAGACTTCCTGATAGATCGACAGGCGCACCGTGCCGTTCTCGCCGATCTGGGGCTTGACGCGCAAGGTGATGCCCACGTCCTTGCGCTCGATCGTCTGGAAGGGGTTGACCGCGCCGCTGCCGGTGCCGGTGTTGGTGAACTGGCCGGTGACGAAGGGCACGTTCTGGCCGATGGTGATCTTGGCTTCCTCGTTGTCCAGGGTCACGAGGTTGGGCGTGGACAGGATGTTGCCGTCCACGTTTTGCTCCAGGAAGCGGGCCAGGCCGGCCAGCGTATAGGTGCCCAGGAAGTTGCGCACGATGCCCACGTTCAGGCCGGCCGAGGGCAGCGAACCGCTTTGCCCGCCGGTGGCGGCGGCCAGCGAGAGCTGGATGATGTTGTTGCCCCCGGTGCCGAAGTTGGTGCCGCCGACCAGGCCCCATTTGTCGCCTTCCTTGCCCAGCAGTCCCTGCCACTGGAAGCCCACGTCGGCCGCCTTGGTGGCGTTGACCTCGACGATCATCGTCTCGACGTAGACCTGGGCACGCCGGGAGTCGAGCTGGTCGATCACCGCGCGCAACTGGCGGTACAGCGGGTCGGGGGCGGTGATGATCAGCGAGTTGGTCGCCGGGTCGGCCTGGATGAAGCCGCCGGTGGAAGGCTGCGCCGCGGCCGCCACCGGGGCGGTGGCCTGGGGGGAGATGACGCTGCTGCCCCCGCTCGTGCCTCCCAGTGTGGCGCCGGTGGCCGTGGCCGGCGCGCCGGTGAGGGTGCCGCCGCCCGAGGCGGCGCCCCCGCGGCCATCGGTCGGGAAGGCGGCACGCAGCACCTGGGCCAGACGCACCGCGTCGGCGTTCTTCAGATAGACCACATGGATGTTGCTGCCGCCCGCGCCGGCGGCGCCGGGCACGTCGAGCTTGGCGACGATCGAGCGGATCAGCGCCAGGCGGGCCGGGTTGGCCGCGCGCACCAGCAGGGCGTTGGTGCGCGAGTCGGCCAGCACCACGCCGGCCGAGGTGCTGCCGCCGGCCACGGCTTGTGCGGTGCCCTGCGCAGCCGCAGGCGCGGGGGAGACGCCGGCGGCTGCAGCAGCACTTTGCTGGTCCACCAACCGCTGCACCAGCACGGCCACGTCGGCGGCCACCGCGTGCTGCAGCGGGATGACCTCCACGTCGGTGGCATTGGGCAGGTCCAGCGCGGCGATGATGCGCGACAGGCGCCGCAGGTTGTCGGCATAGTCGGTGATGACCAGCGAGTTGTTGCCCGGGTTCACATTGATCGTGTTGTTCGGGCTGATCAGCGGACGCAGGATGGTGACGAGGTTGTTCGCGTTCTCGTGCTGGATGCGGAAGATCTGGGTGAGGATGGTGTCGCCACGGGCAGCCACGCCGGGCCCCGCGGACACCACGCCGGTCTGCAGCTTGGCATCGGCCTCGGGCACGATCTTGTACAGGCCCTCGACCTCCACCACGGCAAAGCCCAGGCCGCGCAGCGCGGCCAGGAAGCTCACGTAGGCCTCCGAGCGGCTCATCGGCTGCTCGCTGTACAGCGTCATCTGTCCCTTCACGCGCGGGTCGATGACGAACTGGCGGCGCAGGATCAGCCCCATCGCGCGGGCCACACCGTCGATCTCGGCGTTGACAAAGTTCAGTGTGACCTGGCCGGCGGCCTCGGCGGCGGGCTGCTGAGACCGCGCGACTGGGGCGGTGCCCAGGGCCAGGAGGCCGGCGGCCAGGGCCGCACACAGGACCTGGGTGCCACGTCGGGCCAGAGGAGTGCGTTTCATGCTCATCCGATCGAGATGACCGAGCGTGCGCCGTCGCGCCGCCCGATGATGTTCAGGAGATTGTCCAACGCGTCCTGGAAGCCCTCGCCGGCGCGGGCCTCGCCCCGGAAGCGTACGCCGCTTGGCCCCCAAAGGCCATCGCCGCTGAGCTGCAGCGCGCCTTCGCGCGTGGACAGGACGATTTGCACCTGGCCCTGCTCGTTGCTGAACAGGCTCAGGCGGTAGCTGCCCAACTGGCTGAGCGTGACCAGGGGCGAGGAGGCATGGAGGATGTCGAGGTCGGCGCGGCCCTGCACCAGCCAGCGCCCGGCCGTGCCTTGCAGCGTGAGGCCGGGGCTGGACAGCCGCAGCGCCCCGCCGAGCTTCAGCGTGTTCCACGGCGTGCCCAGGCCGCCGAGGAGGGCACTGGGCCACTGGCCCGTCCAGCCCCCCGGCTGGGGCTGCAGTTGCACCGACAGGCGCGACCAGCCGAACTGCACGCGCAGGCCCACTTCACCGTTCAGACAGCACGCCTGGCGCAGCCGCACCATCGCGCCCAGCCCCTCGGGCCGCAGCGCCCAGTGCAGGCGTCCGGGCAGGGCGGTGGCGTCGCGGCTGCCCGGTCCGCCGGACAGCACCAGCACCGCATGGCCGTTCCAGACGGTGCCCTGGGCCTGGGCCAGCAGCACGCGCTGACCGCTGGCGGTGGCCACCGCCGAGGCCAGCCAGGTGGCCGGAGCGAACAGCAGCAGCGCCAGCAGCGCGCCGGTGACGGCCCCGGCCCAGCCCCAGCGGCGCAAACTGGCCTGGCGGGCCCGCGCGGCCGCACTGGCGGCCGAGTCCAGGCGGGAGTTCGGGAAGCGCGAATGGCCGAAACGCGAGGCTCCGAACTGCGAGGCGCGAAAGCGCGAGGCTGCCTGGCGGGCCTCGCGCCAGCGTCCCAGGCGTGCGGCGAGCCAGCTCATGGGGCCTCTGCGCCGAGCACCAGCACCACGGTGCCGTTGTAGCCGTTGCCGCTGCGGGTGAGCTGCACATCCACCGGCCGGGCCCGCGCGGCGTTGCGCGCCTCGCCCAGCCAGGCCCACAGCACATCGCCGGGCAGGCCCTGCACGACCAGCGTGGCCTGCTGCCCCTGCAGGTTCAGGCGGGCCGCCGGGCCCAGCCGCTCGGTCGCGGCCTGCAGAGCACGCGCGGCCTGGGCAGCCGCCACCGTGGGAGCCTCACGCAGGTCGCGCGCCTCCTGGGCCAGGCGCCGCATGTGCTGCAACTGGGTGCTCACCTCGGCCAGGCGTTGCGGGGTGTCGCGCAGCGTGCGCAGGGCCGGCTGCAGCCCCACCCACCACAGCAGCGCGAGCAGCACCAGCACACCGGCGAACCGCACCAGGCTGCGTTCACGCTCGTCCAGCGCGCTCCAGCGTGAGCGCACCTGCTGCTGCCAGTGTTGGCGCCATTCCTCCAGCGTCATGAACGCCCTCCCACGGCACGCCGCACGGTGACCTGGGGCCCGTTGCGCTCCACCACCCAGCCCTCGGGCTCGAGCTGCCGGGCGAGTTCGGCAACGGCCTCGTCGGGCCAGTCTCCCACCGCCACGGTGAGCTGACCGGGCTCGAAACGCAGCCCTTCGAGCACCCGGCCTTGCGGCCAGGCGCCGGCCACCGCCTGCAGCATGGGTTCGAGATCGGTCTCCCCGGGACGGCCGGCACGGGCGCGCAGCAGCTCGGTCTCGCGCTGCATCTGCACCGGCGCGTCGAGCACGGCGCGCACCTGCGGGAAGGTGGTCTGCAGCAAGGCGACCTGCTCGGCGCGCAGCGCCTGCAGGTCGTGGCGCTGCTTCCAGGCCCAGGCGTTCAGGCCCACGAGCTGCACGCCCAGCAGCGCCGCCAGGCCCAGCCGCACGGGCCGCCAGGAGGGCCCTCGGAAGGTGTGCCAGCCCTTGCGCAGCGCCCGCACGCCGCGTGGGCGGCTGCTCAGGTCGAACTGGCGCAGGTTCCAGGCAGACTGCGCCGCCTGCAGCGCTGCCTCGGGGCGCGGCAGCACCTCCACCGGCTGGCCTAACAGCTGTTCGGCTGCGGCCACCGCGGCAGGTTCGGCGCTCCACAGGGAAGCCAACGGCTCCTCGCCGGAGCCGTTCAGCCAATGCCGCACCAGGCCGCCCGCCGGGCGCAGCACCAGCACCCCGTCCGGGCGCGACCACACCACACGCAGGGCCTGGTCATCGGACGGGTCGGCCAGCTCGAAGTACCCGCGCGGAGGATCCCCGGGCTCGGCCTGGGGGACGACCCGGTCGACCACGATGCCGGCGGCCTCCAGCGCGCCCAGTTGCAGCGTGAGCCAGCCGCGGTGCGTCGCCACCACCCAGGTCGGCGCGGTGGCCGACGCCCCGGGGGCAACGGCCAGATGGGTGTCCTCCAGGTCCTCGAGCAAGGCCTCCTCGAGCAACCCGGCCAGGGCGGCGCGCAGCCGGGCCTGCGGGGCCTTGGGTAGGCTGACCTGGTGCCAGGCGAGATCGACGGCCGGGGCCACGGCCACGACCGTGTCGGCGCGCGGCATCAGCGCCGGGGCACAGCGTCCGTGCCGGCCGACCAGGACACCGTCGCGGCTGAGCACGTAGTCGAACTCGGCCGGCGCACGCAGTGCCGGAGCCGCTTCGCCGGCGGCAGCGGCGTCGCGGGGGCCCAGGCGCGGGCGCGGGGCCAGCGAGATGACGAGCAGACTCATACCGGGAGAACCATCGGTTCGATGCAGGGCCCGCGCCCGCCCCGGGGCGGGCGCCTCTGGGCAAGCCTCAAGGCGTTTGAAATCAATGCATTATGCGCATCCCTTCACCCCCGGTGTGAAGAAATGTCGCGGGTGGTCCCTGGCGGGCACCCCCGGGCCCATGAACGAGGGGGCGTTCAGCGGCCCTCGCCGAGCACCAGGGCGCTGCGTTCCCGCCACAGCGAGACCACCTGCAGCCCCCGTCGCTCGACCAGCGAGCGCTCCTGCACGGCCCGCTGGTCGATGCGCAACTGCCCCACCACCTCGAAGAAGTCCGAACTGACCCCGACCTGCTGATCCGACAGGTTCGTGCCCGGCGGCAGCAGCGGGGTGGCTTCGCCCGCACTGCGAAACGGTGTGCGCTGGCGGTGCTGCACCAGCCGGTCGGCGCTGGCCAGGTCCACCCCGAGCACCGCGGCCAGCACCTCGCGTGAAGCGGTGTTCAGGTTGACCGGCGTGGGCCGCGGCAGCACGGTCAGGTAGGGTGAGAGCCGCTGCACCGTGGCAGCCTCCAGCCCGAGCCAGCCCAGCAGCTCCGGGGTGGGTGGCATCAGGGGGCGGTCGGCGGGGGCGTCCTGGCCGGTGGGCAGCGGAGCAAAGCCCTCGGCGAGCACCTCGACCGTGCTCGCGTCCACATGCAGCAGCTCGCACAGGCGTTCCAGCGCCTGCCGGTGTGGCAGTGCGGCATCGGCAGGCTGCGCCAGGTTGGTGAGGTTGAAGCGGGCTTGCAGGTCGCTCAGTCGGCCGGCCAGGAAGGCGTCGGGCGCGGCATCGGTGTCTGCCGGGCCGGCGGCCAGGAAGGTGGAGAGCCGGGCCTCGGCCAGCGGCGTCGCCCAGGGCTCGGACAGGTGGTCCACCGAGCCGGAGCGGCGGTCCTCGCGCAGAATGAGCCGGGCCCAGTCCAGCGCGCCGGTGAGGATCCACGACGACTGGGCGCGACTGCGCTCGGCCGATTCGATCTGCACCGAGCGCCACTGCCGCCACAGCATGCTGCTGGCCAGCGTGGCCACCAGGGTCACGATGATCATCGCCGTCAGCAGCGCGGCCCCGCGGGATGGTCGTCGGCGCATGGTCGGCTGGATGCTCATTCGGCCCTCAGTCGCAACACGACATCGCGCGTGACCTCGCCGGACAGGCCCGACTCGGGCGTCAGTGTCAGCACCAGCCGCACGCCCTGGGGCAGGGCCTGGGTGCGCGGGTCGCCGGCCGACTGGTCTCCGGTGGACTGCGGGTTCGTCCAGGCGTTGTTGCGCCAGAAATAGAGCTGCCACTGCCCCACGCCTGGCAAGGCGGCCAGGTCGCCCGGCTCGCCGCCCAGCAATTGCAGCGAGCGCATCCAGGCATCCTGCAACTCGGCGCGGCGCGTCACCGGCGCGCTGGCCCAGCGGTGCCATTGCCGACCCCGCAGGGTCCACACCACCATCTGCACGCCTTGTTCGCTGCGCCGCGTCAGCCGTGCGGCGCTGCCATCAAAGCTCAGGGCCGGCACCAACCGGGTGTCGTGCAGCGCGGCGAGATCGGCCTCCCACTGGGCCAGCACGGTGTTCAGGCGCAGCACCTGGTCGAGCCGGGCCTCGGCGATCTCCTTGGTGCGCACGATGCCGTCCACCCCGCGCCAGGCCAGAGCGGCCACGATGGCCAGGATGGTGACGGTGACGAGCACCTCGATCAGCGTGAAGCCGTGGTGCCGGCGCATCTCAGTACCGGGGCAGGATGGTCGACAAGCTCACCAGCGGCTGCCCTTCGGGCGTGCTGATGCGGGCATCGACGCGGCGGAAGTTGGGGTTTGGCGTGGGCCGGATCTGCAACTGGCCCGTGTAAGCCCGTCCAGCCTGCTCGCAGGCGAAGCTGACGTCGCCCACCGAGGGGAACTGCCGTGCCAGCACCAGGCCGGCGAGCTGGTTCTCGGCGCACCATTGCGCCGCCATGTTGTCGCTCAGGCGCTCAGCGTTGCTGCTCAGGGCCCCGGCCGCCTTGACGCCTGCCGACAGCGCCAGCGCCACCACGGCCAGCGCCACCAGCACCTCGACGAGCGTGAACCCTCGCGGCGAGTGCTTCATGGGGCGATCGCGAAGGCCTGCAGGCCGTCGGTGGCCACGGTGAGGCGCCGATCCTCCAGTGCGAGCGTCACGCGCTGCGCCCCGATCAGCGGGTCCGGCCCGAGCGTCAGCCCCCCGGCTCCGTAGACCTCGGCGCGCACCCCCTCATGCAACCAGTGGGTGGGCAGCGCCAGGCTCTCGGGCAGGCCGACGAAGCGAAAGCCCCCGGCCGTCGGCACCCAGCGCACCGCCACGCCGGAGGCCCGGGACTCGACCCGCGCCGACTCCAGCAGCGCCGCCAGGCGCTCGGCCTCGCGTTCCAGCGCGGTGGCCTGCGGGTCGCGTACCGCCAGGCTGACGGTGCCCACCACCACCGCCATCAGGCTCACCACGATCAGCAATTCCAGCAGCGTGAAGCCGCGCCGGGCTGCACGAGATGGGCGACGCTCGCCAAGCATCTCAGCCCCGTGCACCCCACCAGCCCTGCGAGCAGGCGCCGCGGAGCCGGCCGCGCCGATTCCCGACGGCTGGCGCGCCAAGCACACAGGGCGTGGCACATTCACTGCCAGGACCCGATGTCCGCGTTCAGACCGTCCCCGCCGGCCTGGCCGTCGGCCCCGAAGCTGAACACGTCGATCTCGCCACGCACCCCGGGGTTCAGGTACTGGTAGGGGCGCCCCCAGGGGTCGTTGGGCAGCTTGTCCAGGTAGGGCTTCCAGTTCGGCGGGATCGGGGCCGTGGTGGGCTTGGCCACCAGGGCCTGCAGGCCCTGCTCGGCCGTGGGGTAGCGCTGGTTGTCCAGTCGGTAGAGCTTGAGCGCTTGCATCAGGTTGTTGACGTCGGTGCGGGCAGCCGTCACGCGGGCGTCGTCGGCGCGGTCGAGCACGTTGGGAACGATCAACGCAGCCAGGATGCCGATCACCACCAGCACCACCATCAGCTCGATCAGCGTGAAGCCGCGGTGCAGGTGACGGGCGGCGCGATGGCGCCAGGAAGTCAGGGTCGAAGTCATGGGTCTCGCAGATTCAGGGTCCACCAGGAGGGTTCGGGACACGGCGGCCCCCGTGCAGCATAGCGCGAGCGCCACACCCCGGGTGACAACACGTCTGCCGGGCAGGCCTTGAATCATAATGGGCTGATGTTCGCCAAACTCGGTGCCTTCGTCGTCTGGGCCCTGGCCGCCGCCAGTGCGATGTTCTGGGCGCTGCGCCTGGGCAGTTCGCCGCTGCCCGTGCCGTCGCATACCGGCACCGTCGTGGCGCAGTCCGGCAGTGCCGCCTCGGTGCTGCGCCTTCTGGGGGGCGCCCCCCGAGCGGCCAGCCCGGCCGCCCCCGGCCCCAGTGCGCAGAGCAGCCGCTTCAAGCTGCTCGGCCTGATGGCCCCGGCGCCCGGCAGCGCGGGGCCTGGCGTGGCGCTCATCGCGGTGGATGGCAAGACGCCGCGCGCCTATGCGGTGGGCCACCCCGTCGATGGCGAACTCGTGCTGCTCAGTCTGGGCCACCGCAGCGCCGCTCTCGGCCCGCGCGACGGGACGGTGGCCCTCACGCTGGAACTGCCGCCCCTGCCAGCCCCCCAGACCGGCACCCTGCCGGTGGCGCGCCCCGAGGGGCCAGCCTCCTGACCGTTGGGCACCGCCACCCCCTGCCCATGGACCCACCGGCCCTTTCCCCTGCCGAGCGTCCCGGGCGGGCGCAGTGGCTGGCGGCCTTGCAGCCGCATCCGCCGTTCTCACAGATGCAGCCGGCACACATCGAGCAGCTTCTCGACGCCGCCACCTTGCTGCGTTGCGTGCCTGGCCAGGTGCTGCGCCGCCCCGAGGACGGGCCGGTCCACACCTTGTATGCCGTGTTGGCCGGGGCGGTGACCGGCCGGCGGGGGCTGGCCGACCTGGAGGCCACCGGCTTCCAGTACGAGGGTGGCGATGTCTTTCCGGTCGGCGCGTTGATGGGGGCCCGGCCGGTCACCGCCACCTACACCGCCACCGAACCGGGCTGGTGCCTGCTCATCCCGCGCGAGGCCGTCGATGCGGTGGCGTCGGCGAGCCCGCCGTTCGCCGGCTTCCTCGGCGGGCGCATCCTGCAGTACCTGACCCTCTCGCGCCGGGCCGTCCAGGCCGACGCGGCCTCCCAGACCCTGGCCGAGCAGTCCTTCGAGACGGCGCTGGGCCATCTGGTGCGCCGGCAGCCGGTCACCTGCCGGCCCGACACGCCGCTGGCCGAGGCCCTGCGCACCATGCACGATCAGCACATCGGCTCGCTGCTGGTCACCGACGCCGCCGGCTGCCTGCAGGGTATCCTCACCCGCCAGGACGTGCTCGGCCGTGTGGCACTGGCGCAGCGGCCGCTGTCCACACCGGTTGCCGAGGTGATGACCCGGCCGGTGCACACGCTGGCCGCGCACGACACGGCCCAGGACGCGGCCCTGATGATGTCGCGCCATGGCATCCGCCACGTGCCGGTGCTCGACGGCGAGCGGCTGGTCGGCCTGGTCAGCGAGCGCGACCTCTTCGCGCTGCAGCGCCTGTCGCTCAAGCAGCTCAGCTCCGACCTGCGTCATGCCCGCGACCTGGCAGCCCTGCGTTCGGCGGCGCCCGACATCCGGCGCTTCGCGCGCAGTCTGCTGGCCCAGGGCCTGCGTGCGCGCCAGCTCACCGAGCTCGTCAGCCATCTCAACGACGTGCTGACCGCACGCCTGGTGCACCTGATGGCACAGGCCCACGGCCTGGACATGGACCGGGCCTGCTGGATCGCCCTGGGCTCCGAAGGCCGCGGCGAGCAGACCATCGCCACCGACCAGGACAACGGCCTGGTCTTCGACAGCGACGACCCGGACCGCGACCGGGCGCGCTGGCTGGCCTTCGCGAAGGACGTCAACGAAGGGCTGGCGGCCTGCGGCTATCCGCTGTGCCAGGGCGGGGTGATGGCGATGAACCCCCAGTGGTGCCTGACCCCGCGTGAATGGTGCGCTCGCTTCGACCACTGGATCGAGCATGGCGCCCCCGAGGATCTGCTGCACGCCAGCATCTTCTTCGACTTCCGTGCCCTGGCCGGCCAGGGGGCACTGCTCGACCCCATGCGCCAGCTCGTGCATCGCCGCGCCCGCGCGGTGCCGCGCTTTTTGCGCCAGATGAGCGAGCTCGCGCTGCGCCATCGCGTGCCGCTGAACTGGCTGGGCGGCCTGGACACCACCCGCGAGGGCGCGCACGAGTGGGTGGACCTCAAGATGCAGGGAGCGGCCCTCTTCGTCGCGGCTGCGCGCATCTACGCGCTGGCCCATGGGGTCACGGCCACCGGCACGCGCGCGCGCATCGAGCAGGCCGCCCCGGCCATGGGCGTCGAGCCCCAGGAGAGCCAAGCCTGGATCGCGGGGTTCGAGTTCCTGCAGACCCTGCGCCTGCGCGTGCAGATCGGTGCCGACGAGATGCCCGCGCAGCCCAACCGTCTCGACGTGACCCAGCTCAACGACATCGACCGGCGCATGCTCAAGGAAACCTTCCGCCTGGCGCGGCGGCTGCAGCAGCGGCTGGAACTGGACTATTTGCGCTCGTAGCGGCGCGGCTCACAAGCCCATCGGCCGGCTGGGCCCCGGATCCTCGCCCTCGGCCACCTCGCTCAGTAAGGCCGCGGCCGCGTGGATCAGCGGCCAGGCCAGCGAGGCGCCGGTGCCGTCGGTGCATTCCAGCCCCAGTTCGAGCAACGGGCCCTGCCGGAAGTACTCGAGCGCCAGGCTCAGCCCCGGGCGGCTGTGGCTGCGGGAGAACACCGCATAGTCCACCACCGGGGCCGCGATGCGCGAGGCCACGGCCAGGGCGGCACAGGCCGGCAGGCCGTCGACGATGATGAGATGGCGCTTGCCCGCGGCCACCAGCATCGCACCGACCATCATCGCGATCTCGAAGCCGCCCATCGCGGCCAGCATCTCCACCGGCTCGCTCACGCCGCGGTGACGTTCCAGCACCGCCTGCAGCACGGCCACCTGGTGGCCCAGCAGCTCAGGCGGGGCCTGCGCCGCCGGTTGCACGAGCTGGGTGAGCGGCAGCAAGGCCAGACGCGAGAGCAGCAGGGCCGCACTGGCCTCGCTGCCCACGCCCAGGCCTGCACAGGCCAGCACGTTGCCGGGCAGGGCATTGGCGATCTCCATGCCGGCCCGGATCGCGGCCTGGGCCTGGTCCAGCGACATGGCCGCGCCCACCCGCGAGTTGCGCGTGCCGTGGGCGATCTTGCGCGACAGCAGCAGCGGGTGCCGCCCCAGGGGCTCGGCCAGCCCGGCATCGACCACGGTGAGCCCCAGGCCCTGGATGTGGGCAAACACCGCCAGCGGCGTGCGCAGCGTGATCAGGGCCTGCACCTGCTCGGTGCTGGGCGTCGTGTCGGGCGCGGTGATGCCGTCCACCGCCAAGCCGTGGTCACCGGTGAACACGACGAGCTGAGGCGTGTGCAGCCGGGGCTTGAGCGTGTTCTGCACCAGGCCCAGGCGCACCGCCAGGGGTTCGAGCTCGCCCAGGCTGCCTGCAGCGGTGTTGCGCGCGGCCAGCTTGTCGTGCAGTGCCTGCTGCAGCGGGGGGTGATAGGTGGGGGCGATCAGCGAACGGTGCAGGCTCATGGCAGGCCGCCGGAGGGAGGATGCTCTGCCTGCGCCGGCCGGCCCCATTCTTCCAGCGCCCCCCGGGGGGCGCAATGGGGCGCCGGTCCCCCAAACGGGGGTTCAGCGCAGGAACAGCCGGTAGGCCGGGTTGTCGGTCTCCTCCATGCACGGATAGGCCAGCGTGTCCAGGAACTCCCGGAAGGCCTTCTTGTCCCCTTTGGGCACCTGGATGCCCACCAGGATGCGGCCGTAGTCGGCGCCCTGGTTGCGGTAGTGGAACAGGCTGATGTTCCAGCTCGGGTGCATGGTGGACAGGAACTTCATCAGCGCGCCCGGCCGCTCGGGGAAGATGAAACGGAACAGCCGCTCGTCGCGCGCCAGCTCGGAATGCCCGCCCACCATGTGGCGCAGGTGCTGCTTGGCCAGCTCATCGTGGGTCAGGTCCAGGGTCGGGAAGCCATGCTTCTGGAAATGCGCGGCGATGCGTGCCGACTCACCGCGCCGGCTCGTCGTCAGGCCCACGAAGATGTGGGCTTCGTCGGCGCCGGAGATGCGGTAGTTGAACTCGGTGACGCTGCGCTCGCCCAGCAGGGCGCAAAAGCGCTTGAAGCTGCCGCGTTCCTCGGGAATGGTCACCGCGAACAGCGCTTCGCGTTCCTCCCCCACCTCGGCGCGTTCGGCCACGAAACGCAGCCGGTCGAAGTTCATGTTCGCGCCGCAGGTGATGGCCACGAAGGTCTTGCCCTTGCAGCGGTGCGTCTCCACATACTGCTTGATCGCCGCCACGCTCATCGCCCCAGACGGCTCGAGGATGCTGCGTGTGTCCTGGAAGACGTCCTTGATCGCCGCGCACACCGCATCGGTGTCCACCACCACGTAGTCGTCCACCAGCTGGCGCGTGAGGCGGTAGGTCTCCTCGCCCACCAGCTTGACCGCCGTGCCGTCGGCGAACAGGCCCACGTCGGGCAGCTGCACCCGCTTGCCCTGGCGCACCGAGCGCACCATGGCGTCGGAGTCTTCCATCTGCACGCCGATCACTTTGATTTCCGGACGCACGGCCTTCACGTAGCTGGCGATGCCCGAGATCAGGCCGCCGCCGCCGATGGCCACGAAGATCGCGTCGATCGGCCCCTGGTGCTGGCGCAAGATCTCCATCGCGATCGTGCCCTGGCCGGCGATCACGTCGGGGTCGTCGAAGGGGTGCACGAAGGTCAGGCCCTTCTTGGCCTCCAGCTCGCGCGCGTGCGCGTAGGCGTCCGAGAAGCTCTCGCCGAACAGCACCACCTCGCCGCCCAGGGCCCGCACCGCGTCGATCTTCACCTGCGGCGTGGTCACCGGCATCACGATCACCGCCCGGCAGCCCAGGCGGCGTGCGCCCAGGGCCACGCCCTGGGCATGATTGCCGGCCGAGGCGCAGATCACCCCGCGCCTGAGCTGGGCCGGGCTCAGGTGGGCCATCTTGTTGTAGGCTCCGCGCAGCTTGAAGCTGAACACGGGCTGGTTGTCCTCGCGCTTGAGCAGCACCTGGTTGCCCAGACGCTGTGAGAGCTGCTCGGCCGGCTCGAGCTCGGTCTCCACGGCCACGTCATAGACGCGCGCGGTCAGGATCTTCTGCAAGTAGTCGGCCGGCGACAGGTGCTTGCGGCGCCGCGCCGGGGCGGTCGCACGGGGGGACTTGGGGGTGGCTCGTGCCATCAGGCTCCTCCTGGGAAGCCGTCGAATATACGCGAGCCCCGCCGCCGTTTTGCGGCGCAACACCTCTGACACGGCAGCGTGCGCCCAAGAAAAAGGCCCAAGGCTGTGAAGCCTTGGGCCCAATCCACCAAAGGAGGAGGGTGGAGGAGACAAACGTTGCAATGCCGCGATCAGCGAACATCACATGTATGAAAGTTTAACGCCGAACGATGATGCGCTGCAATAACAAATTCACGCTTTGGCCTAGAGGAGTCTCTCCACGTTCGACTGCATGGCCGGCGCGCGGCGCACACAATGCACACCGTTTCACACTTGGAATGCAACGACATGGAATGCACGATCAACTGGATGCCTGCCAGCGGCATGGCCTTCTCGGCCGAGACGGGCAGCGGCCACCTGCTGAGCATGGACGGCGCCCCCGAGGGCGGCGGCCGCAACCTGGCGCCGCGCCCGATGGAAACCCTGCTGGCCGGTGCGGGCGGCTGCACCGCCTATGACGTGGTGCTCATCCTCAAGCGCGGCCGCCACGACGTGCGGGGCTGCCAGGTCAAGCTCAGCGCCGACCGTGCCGAGACCGACCCCAAGGTCTTCACCCGCATCCGGATGCATTTCGTGGTGACCGGCCGGGGCCTGCCCGAGACGGCCGTGCAGCGCGCCATCCAGATGTCGCACGACAAGTACTGCTCGGCCACCATCATGCTGGCCAAGACGGCCGAGATCACCACCAGCTACGAGATCGTCGAGGGCTGAGCTCAGACGTGATGGGCGGTCGTGGTCATCACCTTGGCCGCGCCGCGCATCAGCCATTGCACCGGCGCCGGCAGCGGCACGGCCCCGGCGGCTTCGGCATCCAGCGCATGGCGGGCCTCGTCGTCCTTCATCTGCTGCACGATGGCCCGTGAGGCCGCGTCCTGCGCCGGCAGGCGGTCGAGGTGGCTTTCCAGGTGCTGCTCCACCTGGCGTTCGGTCTCCACCACGAACCCCAGGCTGACCCGGTCACCGGCCAGGCGCCCCGCCACCAGCCCGATGCCGAAGGCGCCGGCATACCACAGCGGGTTGAGGAGGCTGGTGCGGTCGCCCAGTTCGGCCAGGCGTTGCTCCGTCCAGGCCAGGTGGTCCACCTCCTCGCGGGCGGCGGCCTCGAAGTGGGCCCGCAGGGCCGCATCGCGGGTGGCCAGGGCCTGGGCGGTGTACAGGGCCTGGGCACAGACCTCGCCCACGTGGTTGACCCGCATCAAGGCGCCGGAAAGCCGGCGCTCGCGCTCGCTCAGATTCACGGCATCGGCCGGCCCCGCCGGGCGCGGGCACGGGCGAGCCGCGCGGTGGGCACCGAACACGGTGCGCAAGGCGCCATCGGCGGCGCTGAGCAGGGCATCGACGGGAGACAGGGCAGGGCGGGCGTTCATGACGTCTTCGGGCAGGCAGACCGGACCAAGTGCACAGCATAGTGCCTTCCGGGGCTGCGGGGGCAGCCCCAGGGGGCCCAGGGCGACGGCCCCCGGTACCCGCCCCGATCCGTCGCAGCCTGTTGCACTCAGGCAACAAACGCCCCCGATTTCTGACCGCAAGGCTGGCGGCTGCCGCGGTCGTCTGGTGGAATAGCGCCAACTTCCGCTGAGGAGGTTGGCTCGGACAGCCTGGTCCAAGACAACAACGGGCGACCCGAGACCTCTTGTTCAACCTAGGAGATAGTTGCAATGAAAAAATCTCTTCTCGCTCTCGCCGTGCTGGGTGCCTTCGCGGGTGCCGCGGCGGCCCAGTCTTCCGTGACCATCTATGGCAAGCTGGACATGGCCCTGGCCAAGACCAACGACGGGACATCCACGCTGGCTGGCGCCACCACCACGGGAGATGCTTGGGGTTTGGATCAGCAAGCCGGCTCGCGTCTGGGCTTCCGCGGTACGGAGGATCTGGGAGGCGGTCTGCGCGCCAACTTCCTGATCGAGCATCGCTTCAACAACGATACGGGCGCTCAGACGTCCCCCACCACTTTCTGGCAGCAAGCCTGGGTGGGTCTGTCTGGCGGCTTCGGGGAGATTCGTCTCGGCCGTGACTACACCCCGCTGTTCTGGGTGGCTCTGGCGGGCGACCCGTTCGGCTACGACACCGTGGGTCAGGCGGGTGTTACTCACAACCAGCTGGGCATTCTGCCCGTGCGCTTTAGCAACTCCTTCTCTTACAAGACGCCGAATCTGAATGGCTTCAGCGCCTTGGTGCAGGTGGCTGCCAAAGAATCGACTGTCTCTGGCACGAAAAACCCCTTCGGCGCTAACGTGGTCTACTCGGCTGGTCCGCTGTACCTCGGCCTGGGCTACGAAAATGCTGGGAACCAAACGCCGGCCGCACTGGGTGCTGTGAAGACCAGTGTGTGGACGGCCACCGGTGCTTACAACTTCGGCTTCGCCCGACTGGGTCTGTCGTACACCACTGGCAAGGCTGAGAACGCCGGCGGTGTGGATGTCGCTGACCGCGACAACTGGACCCTGTTTGCCAACGCCCCGGTCGGCGGTGGTGACCTTCGCGCCGTGTTTGCTGTGCGCGACAACGACTTGAACAACACCGACATCAAGAAGTTCGGCGTGGGTTACCACTACCCCCTGTCGAAGCGTACCAAGGTCTATGCTGACCTGGGCACCGCCAAGGAAACGAACGCCGATCGCCGTACCGGCTTCGATATCGGCATCCAGCACAACTTCTGATCTGACGCTCGCCTTGCGCGAGCCGAAGGACCAGCAAGTTTAAAAAGCCGCCTTCGGGCGGCTTTTTTCTGGCCATCCTGGTTTTTCGAAGCTCGAAGACTCAGGGCGGCCCGGCCTCCAGCAGTTCCACCGGCGCGTCTACAACGGCTCTTTGGCGGCAACAGCCTGCACCTGCCGATACAGGACCGGAAGATCGCCTTGAATCGTCTTCCACACGATTTCCAGGTCCACCTTGTCGTAGCCGTGCGTGACGCGGTTGCGCATGGTGTACATGACGAGCCAGGGGATGTCATCGTGCTGGGCCGCGAACTCCGGGGCCACGCGCTGGATGTTGTTTGATGCCTCGCCGATGATTTCGATGTTGCGGATCACGGCGTCCTGCACCAGTTCGCTGCCCAGGAAGGCGGCCTCATCCATGCCTCCCGTGTAACGGGCGATGCGCTCGATGGCTTTGAGGATGTGCCCGAGATAGTCCGGGACGCGCAGCGCTTTGGTCATACCGGCTTGGCCTCGGAGAGGATCTGGCTGCGGAAGTTGTCAGGCAAGGCCCTGGGCGTCAGCACATCGACTGACACCCCAAGAAGGCGTTGCAGCTCGACTTGAATGGCGGCGACGTCCATGAGCGTCGTTTCCGGCGTTGGGTCCACGAGGATATCCAAGTCGCTGCTGTCGGTGTCTTGGCCGCGCAGCACGGAGCCGAACACCCGGGCATTGCAGGCGCGGTGCGACTCGACCACCTGCCGGATGGCTGCACGGTTCGATGCCAAGGCTTCAGAGGGCTTCATGCGTTGCTTCTCCTGGAGCACAGCCAATTTTATCGGTGGAACCACGAATCCCGGGCCTGGTGTCCCTGTGGATGGTCTGCCAGGGGGTTCGGCGAGCCACCCAAGCACCAAGCCGGGGTACTGTGATTGGGGCTTCCCCCTTTGACGACCGGCACAGGATTTGCTGATCATTCACACTTTCAATATTTCACGTGAGTGAACCGATGTTCAAACGCTCCTCCCTCACGGCGTTGGCGGCAGCCGCCTTCGTCTGCGCCGGCCTGATGGCCGGGCCTGCGGTCCACGCCAAGACGTTCAAGTGGGCCAGCCAGGGCGAAATCGCCACCTGGGACATCCACTCCCAGAACAACGCCCTGCAAAACGGCCTGCATGCCAATGTCTACGAGTCGCTGGTCTATTACAACAGCCGCACCTTCGAGGTCGAGCCGGTGCTGGCCACGGCTTGGCGCGAGATCAGCCCCACCCAGATTCGCTTCAATCTGCGTCAGGGCGTGAAGTTCCATGACGGCACGACGATGACGGCCGACGACGTGGTGTTCTCGCTCACCCGCGCCATGGCGCCCAGCTCCAACTTCACCGTCTACACCCAGGGCATCGACAAGGTGGTGAAGGTCGACAACAACACCGTCGATGTGCTGCTCAAGGGGCCCAACCCGGTGCTGCTGCGGCAGATGACCGAGCTGCGCATCATGAGCAAGGCTTGGGCCGAGAAGAACAACTCGGTAGCGCCCAAGGACATCAAGACGCCCGACGAAAACTTCGCCCACCGCAACGCCAACGGCACGGGGCCGTACATCCTGGAATCCTGGCAGCCCGACCAGCGCATGGTGTTCAAGCGCAACCCCAACTGGTGGGGCAAGATGGAGGGCAACGTCACCGAGATCGTCTACACGCCGATCAAGTCGGCCGCCACCCGCATCGCCGCGCTGCTGTCGGGTGAGGTGGACCTGGTGCTCGATCCGACGCCGCAGGATCTTCCCCGCCTGCGCTCCAGCCCCAACCTGAAGGTGGTCGACGGCGTCGAGAACCGCACCATCTTCCTGGGCATGGACCAGTTCCGCGATGAACTGCCCGGCTCCAACATCAAGGGCAAGAACCCGCTGAAGGATGTGCGGGTGCGCAAGGCGCTGTACCAGGCCATCGACATCGACACCATCTCGCGCAACATCATGCGCGGCCTGGGCAAGCCCACCGGCGCCCTGGTGGCCCCGCAGGTGGCGGGCTGGACGGAAGGGGTGGCCAAGCGCTACCCGTATGACGTCGAGGCGGCCAAGAAGCTGCTGGCCCAGGCCGGCTATCCCGACGGCTTCGAGGTCGACTTTGCCTGCCCGAATAACCGCTACATCAACGACGAGGCCATCTGCCAGGCCATCACCGCGATGTGGGCGCGCATTGGCGTGAAGGCCAAGCTGCGCACGATGCCGCTGGTGACCTACTTCCCGATGATCCAGCGCTATGAAGCCAGCATCTACATGCTGGGCTGGGGCGTGCCGACCTTCGACGCGCTGTATTCGCTGCAATCGCTGGTGCGCACCGTGGGCACGGGCGGCGACGGCAACTACAACGTGGGCCGCTTCTCCAACGAGCGCATGGACTACCTGGTCGACCGCGTGAAGGTCGAGACCGACGCCCCGGTGCGCCGGCGTATGCTGACCGAAGCCTTGCAACTGCAAAACGACCTGGTGGCCCATATTCCGCTTCACGACCAGGTGATCCCCTGGGCGATGAAGAAGAACATCGATGTGGTCCACCGCGCCGACAACCGCATCGACATGCGTCTGGTGAAGGTCAACTGATGGCCTGAGCGCCCGCCCGCGCGTATCATGGCGGGCCTTGTCGGCCCGCCGGCCCGGAAGACCCCGGGGCGCGCGGGCCGGCGTCGATCCCTGACTCGAAACCAGGCGGCCGTCATCACGAGTGACGGCCTCCTCAACCGGCCCACACAGGCTCATGCTCGCATTCATCCTTCGCCGACTGGCTCAAGCCGTCGTGGTCATGCTCACCGTGGCCTTCATCGCTTTCATGCTGTTCCAGTATGTGGGCGATCCCGTCACCAACATCCTGGGCCAGGACGCCACGCCCGAACAGCGCGACCAGATGCGCGCCGATCTGGGCCTGGACCAGCCTTTCTTCGTGCAGTTCGGCCGTTTCGTGGTCAACGCCGCCCAGGGCGAGTTCGGCCTGAGCCTGCGCCAGGGCCAAAAGGTGTCTACCTTGCTGCTCGAGCGCTTCCCCGCCACGCTGGAGCTGGTCATCGTCGCGGCCGTGATCGCGCTGGTCGTGGGCATCCCGATGGGGGTCTACACCGCCTTGAACCGCGGCACTTTCCTGTCGCAGGTGATGCTGACCTTCTCGCTGCTGGGGGTGTCGCTGCCTACTTTCCTGATCGGCATTTTGTTGATCATGCTCTTCTCGGTAACGCTGGGCTGGCTGCCGAGCTTCGGCCGCGGCGAGGTGGTGCAGATCGGCGCGTGGACGACCGGCTGGCTCACTCCCACGGGCTGGAAGCACCTGATCCTGCCGGCGGTGACGCTGGCGATCTTCCAGCTCACGCTCATCATGCGCCTGGTGCGCGCCGAGATGCTCGAGGTCCTGCGCACCGACTACATCAAGTTCGCGCGTGCGCGCGGCCTGAGCAACCGGGCGGTGCATTTCGGCCATGCGCTGAAGAACACCCTGGTGCCGGTCATCACCATCACCGGCCTGCAACTGGGCGGCTTGATCGCCTTTGCCATCATCACCGAGACCGTGTTCCAGTGGCCGGGTATGGGCCTGCTCTTCATCCAGGCCGTGACCTTTGCCGACATCCCGGTGATGGCGGCTTATCTGTGCCTGATCGCGCTGATCTTCGTGATCATCAACCTGGCGGTCGATCTGCTGTACTTTGCCGTCGACCCGCGGCTGCGCGTGGAACGTCCGGGCGGGGGGCACTGAGTGCCGGAGGTCATCATGCGGATGCAGGCCTCCCATCACGGCATCTTCCGCCATATCGCGCAGTTCCATCCGGAGCTCACCGCTTTCCGTCGAGATCTGCACGCCCACCCCGAACTCGGCTTCGAGGAGGTGCGCACCGCCTCCAGGGTGGTGGAGGCGCTCAAGCTCACGCGTGTGGATGAGATTCACACCGGCATCGCCAGAACCGGCGTGGTCGCAGTGATCCGGGGCCGCCGGCACGGCAGTGGGCGGTCGATCGCCCTGCGTGCCGACATGGACGCCCTGCCCCTGCGCGAGGAGAACGACTTCGCCTGGCGCTCGGGCAGGTCGGGCTTGATGCATGGTTGCGGTCATGACGGCCACACCACGATGCTCGTGGGGGCCGCCCGCTATCTGGCCGAGACCCGCCGTTTCGACGGCACGGCTTATCTGATCTTCCAGCCCGGCGAAGAGGGCTTCGCCGGTGCCAAGGCCATGATCGACGATGGCCTGTTCGAGCGCTTCCCGGCGCAGGCCGTCTACGCCATGCACAACTGGCCGCACCTGGCAGCCGGTCAGGTGGGGGTGGCTCCCGGGCCGATGATGGCTGCGGCCGACCGCATCGAGATCACGGTCAACGGCAAGGGCGGGCATGGCGCCCACCCCCACCTGGCCGTCGATCCCGTGCTGGTGGCCGCGCACATCATCACGGCGGCACAAAGCCTGGTGTCGCGCAACGTCAGCCCCTTCGACCAGGCGGTGGTGAGCATCTGCGCGATGCAAGGCGGTGACGTGGGGGCGATGAGCGTGATTCCGCGCCAGGCCCGGCTGGTGGGCACGGTGCGCAGCTTTCGTCCCCAGGTGCAAGACATGATCGAGGAGCGGCTGGCCCGTCTGGTGGAGTCGGTGGCCGTGGGCCTGGGCGCCTCGGCCACGTTGGACTACCAGCGCATCTACCCGGCCACGGTCAACACCCCGCGTGAGGCGCAGTTCGCCGCCGACGTAGCTGCCGCGCTCGTCGGCGAGGACCATGTGGTGCGCAACCTGCCGCCCAGCATGGGCGCCGAGGACTTCGCCTTCATGCTCCAGGTCAAGCCCGGGGCCTACCTACGCATCGGCCAGGGACGCGACGGCGGTGACCCGGGTTGCTTCCTCCACAGCAGCCGCTACGACTTCAACGACGAGATCCTGCCGCTGGGTTCGGCACTGTTCGCATCCCTGGTCGAACAGGCGATGCCCCTTTCAACGCTCGATGAGGAGAACCCCTGATGAAGTTCAAGCCGACCTTGCTCGCCGTCGCCCTGGCCCTGAGCTGCACGGTGGCCACAGCCAAGACCCTGCGGGTGGCCAACCAGGGTGACGCGCAATCAATGGATCCCCACTCGCTCAACGAGTCCATGCAGTTGAGCTTCACCGGCAATGTCTACGAACCGCTGGTGGCGCGCGACAAGGCCCTGGGCCTTACGCCGGGCCTGGCCACGAGTTGGAAGCAAACCTCGCCGACGGTGTGGCGCTTCGAGCTGCGCCGCAACGTGAGCTTCCACGACGGCACACCTTTCACGGCCGATGACGTGGTGTTCAGCTTCAGGCGGGCCGCCGGCGAGGGCTCGGACATGCGCGGCTACACCAACTCGATCAAGGAGGTGCGCAAGCTCGACAGCCACACCGTCGAGATCGAGACCACCTCGCCCTTCCCCATCCTGCCTGACGTCATCACCCTCGTGTACATCATGAGCAAGAAGTGGTGTGAGGAGAACCGGGCCGAGACGCCGGTAGACCGCCGCAAGGGCATCGAGAACACGGCCAGCTTCCGGGCCAATGGCACGGGCCCCTTCCGTCTGCGCGAGCGGCAACCGGGGCAGCGCACGGTGCTGGTGCGCAATGCCAATTACTGGGGGAAGATCGATGGCAACCTCACCGAGGTGATCTTCACACCGATCGGCAACGACGCCACCCGCGTGGCCGCGCTGCTGTCTGGCGAGATCGACCTGATGGAGCCGGTGCCGCTGCAAGACGTCGATCGCATCAAGGCCAACCCCGGCCTCAAGGTCATGCAAGGCCCCGAGCTGCGCACCATTTTCCTGGGCATGGACCAAAAGCGCGACGAGCTGTTGTTCTCCAACGTCAAGGGCAAAAACCCCTTCAAGGACGTGCGGGTGCGTCGCGCCTTCTACCAGGCCATCGACATCGAGACCATCCGCACCCGCGTGATGCGCGGGGCGGCTACCCCCACGGCGCTGATGGTCGCCCCGGGCATCAAGGGGTTTGCGCCCGAGTTGAACAAGCGTCTGCCCTACGACCCCGAGGCGGCGAAGAAGCTGTTGGCCGAGGCGGGCTATCCCAACGGCTTCGAGGTGGGCATGAACTGCCCGAACGATCGCTACGTCAACGATGCCGCGATCTGCCAGGCTGTGGCCGCCAACCTGGCACGCATCGGCGTGAAGGTGAACCTGCAGGCCGAAACCAAGGGTACTTATTTCCCCAAGATCCTGCGACGCGACACCAGCTTTTACCTCTTGGGCTGGACGCCTGGCACCTATGATTCCCACAACCCGCTGTCAGCCCTGATGGCTACACCGAATGACAAAGGGCAAGGTCAGTTCAACCTGGGCTGGTACAGCAACGCCCGCGTGGACGAGCTGACTCAACTCGTGCAGGCCGAAACCGATGCGTCCAAGCGCAACGCGATGATCGCCGAGGCCTTCAAGATCCATCAAGACGAGGTGGGTCACATCCCCTTGCATCAGCAGGCGCTGGCTTGGGCGATGAAGGCCAACATCGATCTGGTGCAGTTGGCCGACAACTTCATGCCTTTCAAGTACGTCCACATGAAGTGACGGCTTGTGCCCGACCCGGCACCTCCTGGGTCCGTCGCCTGCGACGCTTCACAAGAGCGTGAGCCGGCGGCGGGCCGAATCCACCTACCGGTTCTCCCATGACGACCACAACGACTTCCCCACCCGGCGCCTGGCAGCGCTTCTTCGACAGCGACATTTGGTACAGCTTTCGCACCTCGCCGGTGGCGATCACCGCGGCGGTCATCGCCTTCATCTGCGGCTTTTGCGCGCTGTTTGCGCCCTGGGTGGCGCCCTACAACCCCTTCGATCTGGCCACGCTGGAGCTGTCCGACTCGCGATTGCCGCCTGCGTGGATGGAAGGCGGTTCGACCAAGTATCTGCTGGGCACCGATGACCAGGGCCGCGACATCCTGTCGGCCCTGATGTATGGCGCACGCATCTCGCTCTTCGTGGGCCTGGCGTCGGTGGTGCTGTCGGTGGTGCTGGGCGTCTCGCTGGGCCTGCTGTCGGGCTTCGTGGGCGGCAAGGTCGACGCCTTCATCATGCGGGTGTGCGACGTGATGCTGTCGTTTCCGGCCATCCTGATCGCGCTGCTGATCGATGGCGTGGGCCGGGCGCTGTTCCCCAACGCGCACGAGACCCTAGCCTTTGGCGTGTTGATCCTGGCCATCTCGCTCACCAAGTGGGTGGACTACGCGCGCACGGTGCGCGGCTCGACCCTGATCGAGCGCAACAAGGACTATGTGCAGGCTGCCCGGGTGATCGGCGTGAGCCCGCTGCGCATCATGCGCAAGCACGTGCTGCCCAATGTGTTGGGGCCGGTGCTGGTGTTGGCCACCATCCAGGTGGGACAGGCCATCATCATCGAGGCGACGCTGTCGTTCCTGGGGGTGGGGGTGCCTCCCACCTCGCCCTCGCTGGGCACGCTGATCCGCATCGGCAATGACTTCCTGTTCTCGGGCGAGTGGTGGATCACCATCTTCCCCGGCGCCATGCTCGTGCTGATCGCGCTGAGCGTGAACCTGCTGGGCGACTGGCTGCGCGATGCGCTGAACCCCCGACTGCGTTGAGCCTGGAGCGCCCACGATGAACACGAACAAGACGCCCCTGCTGCAGGTAAAGAACCTGCGCGTGGAGTTTCCGACCCGGCGCGGCACGCTGCTAGCGCTGGACGACATCAGCTTCGACATCGCTGCCGGCGAGATCCTTGGCGTGGTCGGTGAATCCGGTGCCGGCAAGTCGCTGACCGGTGCGGCCATCATCGGTCTGCTCGAACCCCCCGGCCGGGTGGCCGCCGGTGAAATCTTGCTGGAAGGCCGGCGCATCGACAACCTGCCGTATGAGGAGATGCGCAAGGTGCGAGGGCGTCAAATCGGCGCGATCTTCCAGGATCCGCTGACCTCGCTGAACCCGCTGTACACCGTGGGGCGGCAGCTCGTCGAGACCATCCTCACCCACCTGCCGGTGAGCCCGACCGAGGCTCGCCAGCGCGCCATCCAGTTGCTCAAGGACACGGGCATTCCGGCCGCCGAGCAGCGCATCGACCACTACCCGCACCAGTTCTCGGGCGGCATGCGCCAGCGCGTGGTGATCGCGCTGGCCTTGGCGGCCGAGCCCAAGCTCATCGTGGCCGACGAGCCCACCACGGCGCTGGATGTGTCGATCCAGGCGCAGATCATTGCGCTGCTCAAGCGGCTGTGCAAGGAAAAGGGGGCGGCCGTGATGCTGGTGACGCACGACATGGGCGTGATCGCCGAGACCTGCGACCGCGTGGCGGTGATGTACGCCGGTCGCGTGGCCGAGATCGGCCCCGTGCAGGACGTGATCCATGCGCCGGCCCACCCCTATACCGAAGGCCTCATGGGGTCGATCCCCGCGATGGACGAGGACCGCGAGCGCCTCACCCAGATCGACGGGGCAATGCCGCGCCTGACGGCCATTCCGCGGGGCTGCGCCTTCAACCCGCGTTGCCCCAAAGCCTTCGACCGTTGCCGCATCGAGCGGCCTGAACTGATGGATGCCGGCCGCACCCGTGCGGCGTGCTGGCTGCACGCACAGCAAGAAAGACAAGCAGCATGACCGCCTTGGTGGAAGTGAAAGACCTGGCCAAGACCTTCGACGTCTCGGCCCCCTGGCTCAACCGTGTGATCGAGCGCAAGCCGCGGGAATTCGTGCACGCCGTCGATGGCGTGAGCTTCGAGATCGAGCGCGGCCACACGCTGGCGCTGGTGGGCGAATCCGGATGCGGCAAGAGCACGGTGGCACGCCTGCTGGTGGGTCTGTACAAGCCCAGCCGGGGGACCGTGCGCTTCGACGGCATCGACACCCAGTCGGTGGCCGGCACGGCCGAGGGTCGTGCGCTGCATCGCCGCATGCAGATGATCTTCCAGGATCCGTATGCCAGCCTCAATCCGCGCTGGAAGGTGCTGGACATCATCGCCGAGCCATTGCGTGAACATGGCATGGTCAAGAACGACGATCAGGCCAAACAGCGCGTGGGCGAACTGCTGCAGTCAGTGGGCCTGTCGCCGGCCGACATGGAGAAGTTCCCGCACCAGTTCTCCGGCGGACAGCGTCAGCGCATCTCGATCGCGCGTGCCCTGGCCACGCAGCCCGAGTTCCTGGTATGCGACGAGCCGACGTCGGCACTGGACGTGTCGGTGCAGGCGCAGGTGCTCAACATCATGAAGGATCTACAGCGCCAGCGCGGTCTGACCTATCTGTTCATTTCGCACAACCTGGCTGTGGTACGGCACGTGGCGGACGAGGTGGGCGTGATGTACCTGGGCCGGCTCGTCGAGCTGGCGCCCAAGCGCGAGCTTTTCGGGCGAGCGCGCCATCCCTACACACGCATGCTGCTCGATGCGATCCCCGACATCCACATGACCGGGCGCTCGCGCACGCCGGTGCAAGGCGAGGTGCCCAATCCGCTGAATCCACCCAGTGGATGCGCCTTCCACCCCCGCTGTCCGCACGCCAATGCGCGCTGCTCCAGCGAGCGCCCGGCGCTCAAGGACTTCCAAGGCATCAAGGTGGCCTGCCACGCCGTGGAGGAAGGCCGGGTCTGACGCGAACCACCCGCCCGGGTCAACCCGGCGGGGCGTAGGGGTCGGCGAATCCCAGCGCGCGCATCACCGCCGATTCGCGCGCCTCCATCGCTTCAGCCTCGTCGTCGGCCTCGTGGTCGTACCCCTGTGCGTGCAGGGTGCCATGCACGAGCATGTGCGCGTAATGCTCTACCAATGTCTTGCCGAGCTCGGCAGCCTCACGTTCGACGACCGGTGCGCAGACGATGAGGTCGGCCACGACCACCGGTGCATGCTGGTAGTCGAAGGTCAGCACGTTGGTGGCGTAGTCGCGTCGGCGGTAGTTGCGGTTCAGGGCACGGCCTTCGTCGGCATCGACGACGCGCACGGTGATCTGAGCGGGGGCTTCCAGCGCCGCGCGGATCCAGCGCCTGACCTTGTGGCGCGGCAGCAGTGCGCGGTGGCGCGGGTCCGCAAACTGCAGCGACAGGTGCAGCTCGGGGCGCATGCTCAGCTCTGAGCCCGCCGGGCCGCGTCATAGGCCTCGACGATGCGCGCGACCAGCGGGTGGCGCACCACGTCGGCAGCGGTGAACTGGGTCATGGCGATGCCACGCACGCGCCGCAGCACCCGCTGAGCGTCGATCAGGCCGCTGGTGGTGCCGCGTGGCAGGTCGATCTGGCTGACATCGCCGGTGATCACCGCCTTGGACCCGAAGCCGATGCGAGTGAGGAACATTTTCATCTGCTCGGGGGTGGTGTTCTGAGCTTCGTCCAGGATCACGAAGGCGTGGTTGAGGGTGCGTCCACGCATGAAGGCCAGCGGTGCGATCTCGAGCTGCCCTTTGTCGAAGGCCTTGGCGACGCGGTCGAAGCCCATCAGGTCGTACAACGCGTCGTACAGCGGGCGCAAATACGGGTCCACCTTCTGCGTGAGGTCGCCAGGCAGGAAGCCCAGGCGTTCGCCGGCTTCCACCGCCGGGCGGGTCAGCACGATGCGCTGCACGGCGGCTCGCTCCAAGGCGTCGATCGCGCAAGCCACGGCCAGGAAGGTCTTGCCGGTGCCGGCTGGGCCGATACCGAAAGTGATGTCATGGCCGAGGATGTTGCGCAGGTACAGATCCTGGTTCGGGGTGCGTCCGGCCAGGTCGGCGCGCCGGGTGCGCAACACGATCTCCTCGGCCTCACCGTCGGCGCTGGCGGCCGGCTTGTCGTCGCAGCGGGCCGCTTGCAGCACGGCCATCTGCAACATCTCGGGGGACAGCGGCTTGGCCGCGCGTTCGTAAAGCGACTGCAGCAAGGCGGTGGCCCGCTCGGCCTGCTTGCGCGGCCCCTCGATGCGGAAAGCTTCGTTGCGCCGGCTGATGCTCACGTCCAGCGCGGCCTCGATGGTCCTCAAATGCTCGTCGAGCGTGCCGCACAGGTGGGCCAGGCGGGCGTTGTCCAGCGGAAGGAAGGCGTGGCGGAGGATCACGGGCTCGGGCGGTTCAAGGCGGCTCCAAAGCCGGCATTGTCCCCCGACTTCGGGGAAAGTGGGCAACGGGCCTGGGAAGCGGCCGACCTTCGTCGCAGAATGCGCGCCATGAAGATGAACGGTGCGTCGTGGAGGATCTGGACGTGGTCTCTTGGGGGGCTGCGTTGGCTGGGCTGGGTGCTGGTCCTGGCCGGCGCCGCCTGGCCGGCGCACGCCGAGGTTCTCGTCATTCGTGAGGCCATCGTCGCGCAGGAAGCCCCCGATGGCCGCACCAGCCGGCCGGTGCTGCGCCATGTCAGCCTGCCCGACGAGTGGGCGCGCGAGCGCCCCGAATTCTCCGGGGTGCTCACCTATGCCGTGAGCTTTACCCTGCCTGCGCAGACCTTGCCGGCCCCCCAGGAACTGCTGGCCCTGTACATCGAGCGCGCCTGCACCAACGTCGAGGTTCGCCTCAACGGCCATGTGATCGGCCGCGGCGGCCGCATGAGCGAGCCCGTCACGCGCAATTGCTACCGTCCCTTCCTGTTCACCCTGCCGTCCGGCCTGCTGGATCCGTCGGGCCGCAACCATCTCGACGTGCGGGTGGTGGGCTTCCCGGCTGGGCAGGTCGCCGCCCGTCAGCGCAGCGCGGGGCTGTCCGTGCTCGAGGTGGGGCCTGAAGACGAGCTGCGCGTGCGCCACGACCGCTACCTGTTCTGGAACGTCACCGTCTTGCAGATCGGTGGCGCCGTGCTGACCGTCATCGGCCTGTTCATGCTCGGGCTGGGCTGGATCCGGCGGCCTCAGCCGATGTACCTCTACTTCGGCGCCTTGCTGATCGGCTGGTCGCTGGTCAGCGCCCGCGTGTGGTGGAGCGATCCGCCATTGACCCATGCAGCGGCCGAGGTGCTGATCAGCTGTTTGATCGCCCCCGTGGTGGCCTTTGCCATCCTGTTCCTGCAGCGCCACGCCGGGCTGCGCTACCGATGGGTGGACGTCGCGCTGTGGATGCAATGCCTGCTGGTGCCACTGACGCTGGCCTTGACCGGCCTCGAACGTCTTTTCGAAGTCATGAACCTGTGGTTCGTGATCTTTGCCGTCGAGGTCGGCGCAGCCACGATCGACTACCTGATCCAGGCCCGGCGGGCCGACCGGCCGGGCTGGCGAGGTGTGGCGACGGTGATGATGCTCGCTGTGCTGGCGGCCTTGGCCGAAGTGGCCGTGCAGCATGGCTGGATGGAACTGCCCAACCGCCATCTGGTGCACTTTGCGATGCCGGTGCTGATGATCGTCGTGGCCGTGCAAGTGTTGCGTGAGTTCGCTCAGGCGCTGCAGGTGGCCGAGTCCACGCGTGACGAACTCGAGCGCCGCGTGCACGAACGCACGGCCGAGATCGAGCGCAGCTACGCGCATCTGGCCGAGATGCGCATCGAGCAGGTGGCCGAGGCCGAGCGCAAGCGCATCGCCGGCGACCTGCACGACGACCTCGGCGCCAAGCTGCTGACCATCGTCCACACCAGCCACGACGAACGCATCGCCACCCTGGCGCGCGAAGCGTTGGAGGAGATGCGCCTGTCGGTGCGAGGGCTCACCGGCAAGCCGGTGCGCATTGCCGACGCCCTGGCCGACTGGCGGGCCGAGACCGTGTCACGGCTGAGCCAGGCCGCTGTGCAGGTCGATTGGGTGAGCACTCACGAACTGGACGAGCGCAACCTCTCGGCACGCGCCTATGTGCAGACCACCCGGATCTTGCGCGAGGCCGTCAGCAACATCATCAAGCACAGCGGGGCCAATGCTTGCACCATCCGCTGCGTGATCGACGACACCGACTTCAACCTGGTCATCCAGGACAACGGCAAGGGCATCCCGATGGAGCTGGACGGGCGGCTCGACCGCGGCCACGGCATGGCCAGCATGAAACGCCGCGCCAAACAGTTGGCCGGGCAGTGCCTGGTCGAGTCCGGGCCGGGCTTCGGCACCTTGATCCGCCTGACGCTGCCGCTGTAGCGGCCGGCCCGGGCCTGCTAACATGCGACCATGCCTCCGCCTGAGGGGCGCTCCGGCCTCGGTGCCCTGACCAGCCATGCACATCCTGCTGCTCGAAGACCTGCCTGAGATCCGCCAATGGCTCAAGGCCCTGGTGGTGCAGGTGTTCCCCAAGGCGCAGCTCGTCGAAAGCGCCCGCGTGCACGACGCGCTGCAACAGATCACCGCCACGCGCTTCGACCTGGCTCTGATCGACCTGGGCCTGCCCGACGGCTCGGGCGTCGAGGTGGTCGAGGCCCTGCGTGAACAGCAGCCCGACGCCCAGTCGGTCGTGGTCACCATCCACGACGACGATGACCACCTCTTTCCCGCCCTGCAGGCCGGCGCCTTCGGCTACCTGCTCAAGGAGCAATCGCGCGACCTGCTGGCCGAGCAGCTCCAGCGCATCACCCAGGGCGAACCGCCGTTGTCGCCGTCGATCGCCCGCCGCGTGATCGCCTATTTCGCCTCGCAGGCGCGACAGCAGAAAGAGGAAGCACCGCTGCTGCCCGACGTCTCGCTCACCGAGCGCGAGAACGAGGTGCTGCTGCGCGTGGCCAAGGGTTTCACGCTGCCCGAGATCGGCCAGCAGCTCAACCTGTCGCGCCACACCATCGCCGACTACGTCAAGCAGATCTACCGCAAGCTCAACGTGTCCTCACGTGCCGAGGCCGCGCTGGAGGCGCAGCGCCTGGGCCTGTTCAAGCGCACCCCGAGATGAGCCCGCCGGTGCCGCCGGATGCGGCGCCCCCGCGATAATCCCAGGATGATCGGTCGTCTGACGGGCGTGATCGCGGAGAAGGCCCCTCCGCAGGTGCTGATCGATGTCGGCGGCGTCGGCTACGAAGTCGACGTGCCGATGAGCACCTTCTACAACCTGCCCCACCTGGGTGAGCGCACCACGCTGCTTACCCATTTCGTCGTGCGCGAGGATGCGCAGGTGCTCTACGGCTTCGGCACGGCGGCCGAGCGCCAGGCCTTCCGCCAGCTCATCAAGGTCTCGGGCGTGGGCCCGCGCATTGCCCTGTCGCTGCTGTCGGGCCTGAGCGTGGCCGAGCTGGCCCAGGCCATCAGTGTGCAGGAGGCGGGCCGCCTGACCCGTATCCCCGGCATCGGCAAAAAGACGGCCGAGCGGTTGCTGCTCGAACTCAAGGGCAAGCTCGGCGCTGAGCTGGGGGCCGCGCCGGTGTCGGTCAAGAGCCAGGCCCAGGCCGACGTGCTGCAGGCCCTGGTGGCTCTGGGATACAGCGACCGGGAAGCCGCCGCCGCCCTGAAGACTCTGCCCGAAGACGTGAGCGTGAGCGAAGGCATCAAGCTGGCGCTGAAGTCCCTTGCCAAGTGAGCCTGTCCCGCCCATGAGCATCCAGACCGATGACTTCACCCCGCCGCCGCGCCCCCGCGTCGTGTCGGCTGCGCCGGCTTCACCCCACGAGGAAGCCCTGGAGCGCGCGCTGCGCCCCAAGGGCCTGGCCGAGTACGTGGGCCAGGCCAAGGCGCGTGAGCAGCTCGAGATCTTCATCGGGGCGGCCCGCAAGCGCGGCGAGGCGCTCGACCACGTCCTGCTCTTCGGCCCGCCCGGCCTGGGCAAGACCACGCTGTCGCACATCATCGCCCACGAGCTGGGCGTGAACCTGCGTCAGACTTCCGGCCCCGTGCTCGAGAAGCCCAAGGACCTGGCGGCGCTGCTGACCAACCTCGAGCGCAACGACGTGCTCTTCATCGACGAGATCCACCGCCTGAGCCCGGTGGTCGAGGAGATCCTCTACCCCGCACTGGAGGACTACCAGATCGACATCATGATCGGCGAAGGCCCGGCCGCGCGTTCGATCAAGCTCGACCTGCAGCCCTTCACGCTGGTGGGCGCCACCACGCGCGCGGGCATGCTCACCAACCCGCTGCGCGACCGCTTCGGCATCGTGGCGCGGCTGGAGTTCTACACCGCCGAGGAGCTGATGCGCATCGTCACGCGTTCGGCCGGGCTGCTCAACGCCCCCATCGACCCGGAAGGTGCGCTGGAGATCGCCCGGCGCTCCCGCGGCACGCCGCGCATCGCCAACCGCCTGCTGCGCCGGGTGCGCGACTATGCCGAGGTCAAGGGCAGCGGCCACATCGGCAAGGCGATCGCCGACCGGGCCCTGGCGATGCTCGATGTCGACCCGATGGGGTTCGACGTGATGGACCGCAAGCTGCTCGAGGCGGTGATTCACCGCTTCGACGGCGGCCCGGTGGGTCTGGACAACCTGGCTGCGGCCATCGGCGAGGAGCGCGACACCATCGAGGACGTGATCGAGCCCTACCTCATCCAGCAGGGCTACCTGCAGCGCACGCCGCGCGGGCGCATCGCCACGGCCACGGCCTACCGGCATCTGGGGCTGATGCCTTCGAGTGCTCCCGGCGGACTGTTTGATTCAACCGAATCCCTGTGGGGCACTTCGCATAACCCCATTTCCGAAGGCTGAACCGGCATGAGGGCGCTCGCGTCGTTCAGTTCGGGGTTCTCGGTGCCGCTCAGGCCCCGTCATCGCAGCCTTGGCGGGCGCCCGAGGCCCT
>NZ_JBWQXA010000009.1:0-165697 GCF_056746695.1 Caldimonas hydrothermalis
CAGGACAGTGAAACGCCTCAGCGCCGATGATAGTGCGGTCTCCCGTGTGAAAGTAGGTCATCGTCAGGCTACATCCCTCCAACCCCCACCACCTACCAAGGCGGTGGGGGTTTGTTTTTGATCAGCCGGAATTCGATCAATGCTTCGGCAAGCGCGAAAGGTGGTGTGCAATCGTGACCCTCTTGGCACCGCCTCGAGCGGAACCATCGGGCACGAGGCGGTTCACAGCCCCGATGTGCCTTGTCAAACCGCCTCGTGAAACCCCCAGATGATTTCCCGCACTGTGCTTGATGTCTTGCGCTTTGGGCTGGCAGCGGTCTTGACATGCCTGACAGCCTGGGCGCCGATGGCCTGGGCCGAACCGATCGCGGGGCCAGTCAAGAGAATCACCCAGATCGAAGGCATTGCCGAGTACCGGCTTGCCAATGGACTGCAGATCTTGCTGGCGCCCGATGGAGGCAAGCCCACCACCACCGTTAATCTGACCGTGCGGGTGGGCTCGCGTCACGAAAACTACGGGGAGACAGGCATGGCCCATCTCCTGGAGCATCTGTTGTTCAAAGGCAGCGAGCGTTATCCGGAGGCCTGGGCCGAGTTCAGCCGCCGGGGTCTGAGGGCCAACGGCTCGACGTGGTACGACCGCACCAATTACTTCGCCAGTTTCGCCAGCAACGAGGACAACCTGCGTTGGTACCTGGGATGGCTGGCCGACGCGATGGTGAATGCGACGTTGGCGCGCAGCGCGCTGGAAGCCGAGATGACGGTGGTGCGCAATGAGATGGAGATGGGGGAGAACGACGCCGGGCGGGTGCTGCTCGAGCGCGGCCTGTCGACGATGTACCTCTGGCACAACTATGGCAAGAGCACGATCGGTGCGAGGAGCGACATCGAAAACGTCGACATCGCAGCCTTGCGACGCTTCTATCGGACACACTACCGCCCGGACAATGCAACCTTGATCGTCTCAGGCTTGTTCGACCCGGCGCAGGTCTTGGCCTGGATCCAGGAGTCTTTCGGACCGATCCCGAAACCGGAGCATCCGCTGCCGGCGGCGCCGACGCTCGACCCGGTGCAGGACGGTGAGCGCGAGGTCGTGCTGCGTCGCCCGGGTGGCGTGCCCCTGGTCTATGCGCTCTACCATGTGCCGCCGGGCCCTCATCCGGATCATGCGGCGATGCGTGCGCTGGCACTCATCCTGGGTGACAGCCCAGGGGGACGGCTGCATCGTGCGCTGGTGGAGACGTCGCAGGCGGCGGCCGCGTTTGCCTTCACGCAGGGACTGGCGGATCCCGGGTATGCGCTGTTCGGCTTGCAGTTGCAGTCCGAGGAAGACCTGATCGAGGCCGAGCGCATGATGCTGAAGGAGATCGAGGGTCTGGTCGTCCATCCGATCACGGCTTCGGAGCTGGAGCGTGCCAAGGCGCGCTGGCTCAAGCAATGGGAGCTGTCGTTTGCCAATGCGGAGACGGTGGGGGTCGCGTTGTCGGAGTCGATTGCCCAGGGGGATTGGCGACTGTTCTTCCTGACCCGTGACCGCATGCGCGACCTGCAGCTTGAGCAGGTGCAACGGGTGGCCGAACAGTATCTGCGGCGCGACAACCGGACGGTGGCGCGGTATGTGCCGACGCAGGAGCTGCGACGTGCCCCCGAACCCCGGCGCGTCGACGTGGCCGGGATGCTCCAAGACTACCGCGGGGATTCGCGCCTGGCCGCGGTGCCGACCTTCGAGGCCTCGCCGGCAAACATCGACGCACGCACCCGGGTGGTGGCCGTCACCGACGGATTGCAGGCGGCCTTGCTGTCCAAGGCCACGCGGGGACAGCTCGTGCATGCCCGTCTGGATCTGCGTTTCGGTACGGTGCAGGACCTGCGGGGGCAGGCCGAGGTGGCCGCCTTGGTGGCGGCATTGCTCGACAAGGGGACGAGGCACCGGCCCCGCCAGGCCTTGGCCGATGAACTGGACCGGTTGCGTGCGGACGTCTCGGTGCATGAAGTCGTTGGGGGCGTCAGTGTGGCCTTGCGCACGGTGCGCGAACACTTGCCGGCTCTGGTGGGGATCGTGGCCGAGATGCTGCGCGAACCCGCCCTGGACGCCACGGCGCTCGACGAGGTGAAGCGGCAATGGCTCGCGAGCCTGGAGGAGGCCCATCGCTCGCCGGAGGAGCTGGCGGACAACGCGGTGCTGCGACGGCTTCATCCTTATCCCGAAGACGATGTGCGGCACGTGCCCACGCTGGCGACCCAGATGGACCGGGTGCGTGCCGTGGAAATCGAACAGGTTCGGGCGTTCCACCGCCGCTTCTACGGGGCGTCGTTTGCCCAGTTCTCGGCCGTGGGGGACTTCGACGAGCAGGCGGTGACGCAGGCCCTGCGCACGCATCTGGGAGGATGGAAGAGCCCTGGACCCTATCTGCGGGTGCCGCGTCCGATGGTGACGGTCGAGCCGGGCTTCGAGCGCCTTCGCACGCCAGACCAGCGCAATGCCTACCTGCGGGCCAGTTTGCCGCTGCCCTTGAACGATAGCGATCCAGACTATCCGGCCTTGATGCTGGCGAACTACCTGCTTGGCCAAGGAGGCAGTTCGCGGTTGTGGACCCGGGTCCGCGAGACCGAGGGCCTGTCTTACGGGATCCAGACCTATGTGGAATGGAGCGCCTGGGAACCGCATTCGGTCTGGTCACTGTCGGTGATCTTCGCGCCGGAGAATCTTGGCCGTGTGCGACGGGCGATCGATGAGGAGTTCGCACGTGTGCTCACCGGGGGGTTCACGCCCGATGAGCTCGAGGCGGGTCGCAAGGGGCTGCTGGCGCTGCGGCATTTGTCCCGTGCACAGGATGGTCATCTGACCGCGGCACTGGCCGAGAACCTGCGGCTGGGGCGGCGTTTCGCCGTTTCCCAGGCTGTGGACGAGCGCATTGCGCAGCTGAGCCTGCAGGAGGTGAACGCGGTGGTGCGCAAGTACCTGAGGCCGGAGCGCTTCGTCTGGGCGGCTGCCGGCGACTTCAGGGAGTGAGGCGGGTTCCCTGGTGGGGGATCGCGCGAAAAGGGTCGCGCTCGCGCAATTCGTCCATATAGGCGGCCAGGCCCAGAGCCTCCCGGTCCAGAAAGCGGGCGACCGCCTCAGCAAAGGCGGGCTGGCTCAACCAATGGGCCGACTGCGTGGTCACCGGCCGCAGCCCGCGGGCCATCTTGTGTTCGCCCTGGGCCCCACCCTCGAAGCGGCGGTAGCCTCGCGCGATGCACCAGGCGAGCGGCTGGTAGTAGCAGGCCTCGAAGTGCAGGCAGGCCAGAGGTTCCAGACTGCCCCAGTAGCGGCCATAGGCCAGGCCCTGTGATGGATTCAGGGCGAGCAGTGAGGTGGCAATGGGACGCCCATCGCGTCGTGCGATGAACATCAGCCAGTGCTCGGGCAGCGTCGCAGCCACCTCGGAGAAGAAGGCCCTCGTCAGATAGGGCGTGGAGTGGTGGGCGCGGTAGGTGGCCAGGTAGCAGCGGTAGAAGAAGTCCCAGTCGGCCTCGGCGATCTCGCGACCGGCCCGTACCTCGAACGCCACGCCGGCATCGGCGACACGGCGCCGCTCCTGGAGGATCTTCTTGCGTTTGTCGCGGTGCAGATCGGCCAGGAACTCTTCAAAACTTCCGTAAGGCTGCGCTTGACGGTTGTGCCAATGAAACTGCACGCTGCTGCGCAGCAGCCAGCCCTCGGACCGTGCCGCGACCACGTCGTCTTCCGATAGGAAGAGCACATGGACCGACGACAAGCCGAGCTGTTCGGCCTTCAGGCGCAGGGCGCGCAGCAGGATGCGCCGTGTGTCGGTGTTGCGTGCCAGCAGGCGCGGACCGGGCACCGGTGTGAAAGGCACGGCTGCGGTCAGCTTGGGGTAGTAGGGCAGCCCATGGCGTTCATGCGCCTCGGCCCAGGCCCAGTCGAAGACGTACTCTCCATAGGAATGCGACTTCAGATAGGCCGGGCAGGCCCCTTGCAACTCACCGTAGCGCCACAGGGTGAGGTATTGGGGCAGCCAGCCGGTGTGCGCCGTGGCGCTGCCGGATCGGTGCAAGGCGGCCAGGTAGGCGTGGCGCAGGAAGGGCGTGCCGCCTGGCAGGCCGTCGATGAGCGCATCCCAGGCCGGGCCGTCGATCTCCGAAGGGTCTTCGACGACCCGGATGACATAATCGGATGGACTGAATTCTTCCTGCATATGTCAACACACGCCGTCGTGAAGGTTGCGGTAGCGCAGTTCAATCCGTGGGTGGGAGATCTCCCCGGGAACGTGGCCCGCATCGAGGCCCTCGCTCGCCAGGCATACGCACAAGGGGTGCGCCTGCTGGTGACGCCGGAGCTGTCGCTGTGCGGCTATCCGCCGGAGGATCTGCTGCTGCGGCCGGCCTTTCTGCAGGCCTGCGAGGAGGCCTTGCAGCAGTGCGCGGTGCGCCTGGCCGATCTGGAGGGCTTGCATGTGGTCGTCGGGCATCCACGGGCCGGGTCTGGTTCAGGGGATCTTAGGACCAAGTCCGTGATCGTGCCGCAGCGCGTGAACGCGGCCTCGGTGTTGGCGGGGGGAAAGGTGCAGGCCACCTACGCCAAGCGGGAGCTGCCCAACTACCAGGTCTTCGACGAGCGGCGCTATTTCGTTTCGGGGCGCGAGCTGGGGTTGGGGCCCGTGGTGTTCGAGGTGCAGGGGGTGCGCTTTGGCCTGAACATCTGCGAGGACGCTTGGTTTGCCGAGCCGGCACGCAGTGCACAACAGGCCGGAGCCCAGGTGCTGCTGGTGCTCAATGCGTCTCCCTACCATCTGGGCAAGGTCCATGAGCGCGAGCAGCGCATGGCCGAGCGCTCGCGTGCCTGCGGCCTGCCACTCATCTATGCCCACCAAGTGGGCGGTCAGGACGAGGTGGTGTTCGATGGGGCCTCCTTCGCGATCGATGCCGATGGCACGGTGAAGGCCCGTGCCCCGATGTTCGAGGAACATCTGCTGGTGCTGGAGGTCACGTCTTCGGGGATTCGCGGCGAGGTGCACCCGCTGCCTCCGCTGGAGGCTCAGGTCTGGGCTGCCTTGGTCACGGGCGTGCGAGACTACGTGGGCAAGAACGGTTTTCCCGGTGCCATCATCGGTTTGAGCGGCGGCGTCGATTCGGCGCTGGTGCTGGCGGTGGCCGTCGATGCGCTTGGAGCTGACAAGGTGCGCGCGGTGATGATGCCCTCGCCCTACACGGCGCCGATGTCGTGGCTCGATGCACGCGACATGGCGCAGCGCCTGGGGGTGCGCTACGACGAATTCTCGATCACGCCGATGTTCGAGGCCTTCAAGTCCGCGCTGGCCACCGAGTTTGCAGGGCTGGCCGAGGATGCGACCGAGGAGAACATCCAGGCCCGCGTGCGCGGAACACTGCTGATGGCCTTGTCGAACAAGCACGGCAGCATCGTGCTGACCACGGGCAACAAGAGCGAGATGGCCACCGGCTATTGCACGCTGTATGGCGACATGGCTGGCGGTTTTGCGGTGATCAAGGATGTGGCCAAAACCCTGGTCTACCGCCTGGCGCGCTGGAAGAATGAGCAGCCCACGCCTCGGGCCGACGGCAGCATCGGACCGGTGATTCCCGAGCGCATCATCACGCGGCCGCCATCGGCTGAGCTGCGGCCCGACCAGACCGACCAGGACAGCCTGCCGCCCTACGAGGTGCTGGATGCGATCATGCAGCGCTACATGGAGGATGACCAGGGCATCGAGGAGATCGTGGCGGCCGGCTATGCGCGAGAGGATGTCGAGCGGGTCACACGGCTGCTGAAGATCAACGAGTACAAGCGCCGCCAGGCGCCGGTGGGCATCCGCATCACCCACCGTGCCTTCGGCAGGGACTGGCGCTATCCGATCACCTCGAAGTTCCGCGCGTAAACTACTCGCATCGAACCTAGGAACCACGGAGCACCCATGAAGCAGATCACCGCCATCATCAAACCCTTCAAGCTCGAGGAGGTGCGTGAGGCCCTGGCCGATGTGGGCGTGACGGGCCTGACGGTCACCGAAGTCAAGGGCTTCGGGCGTCAGAAGGGTCACACCGAGCTCTACCGCGGCGCTGAGTATGTGGTGGACTTCCTGCCGAAGGTGAAGGTCGAGGTGGTGATCAAGGACGACGATGTCGATCGCTGCATCGAGGCCATCGTGAAGGCGGCCAAGACGGGCAAGATCGGCGACGGGAAGATTTTCGTGACACCGGTGGAGCAGGTGGTTCGCATCCGCACGGGCGAGACCGACGACGCGGCCATCTGAATGTTCGCGACGCCCCAGTGGGCCACCCCGGGGCGGGCCGGGGGCTTTCAGATGCGTCGATAGTCGTCCGGTGCGGTGGCGTGGCAGGCCTGGTGCATCAGGCGCCGCAGCAGTTCAGCGGGATCGGTCCCCACCTCGAGGACACCAAGCTGTGCCAGACTCAGGAAGCCCTGCTCTACCGTGTGGGCGAGGAAGGACGCCAGCTTGTCGTAGTAGCCGCCCACGTTGAGCAGGCCGATGGGCTTGTCGTGGTAGCCCAGTTGTCGCCAGGTCCAGACCTCGAAGAGCTCCTCGAAGGTGCCGATACCTCCCGGTAGCGCCAGGAACGCGTCGGCCTGCTCGGCCATGAGTCGTTTGCGCTCGTGCATGGTCTGCACCACGTGCAGTTCGGTCAGGCCGCGATGGCCGACCTCCCGGTCCATCAAGGTCTGCGGGATGACGCCGATCACGGTGCCTCCTTCGGCCAGCGAGGCATCGGCCACGATGCCCATCAGACCGACTCGCCCTCCGCCATAGACCAGACGAGCGCCGGCGCGAGCCAAGTGGCGACCCAGTGCATGGGCGGCGTCGGCGAACGCGGGGTCCACGCCAGGGCGTGAGCCACAGTACACGCACAGGGAGAAGGTGGGTGGGCTCATGGAGGTGGTGTTTCAGAGGAGGTCGGCGAAGCGGGCATGGAGGGCGCTCGCCCAGATGGCGGCGCACAGCAGCAGCGACAGCAGCACGGCGGCGCTGGCGACATCTTTTGCCCGCTTGGACAGCTCGTGCATCTCGTAGGAGACACGGTCGATGGCCGCCTCGATGCCAGAGTTGAGCAGTTCGACGATCAGCACCAGCACCACCGAACCGGCCAGCACGGCAGTCTCGACCCAGTCGCGGCCCAACCAGAACGCCGCGGGCACCATCACGACGGCCAGCCAGAACTCCTGGCGGAAGGCGCTTTCGCCCTGGTAGGCCATTCGCAGGCCGTCCAGGGAGTGGCGCAGGGCATGCAGGATGCGATCCAAGCCGGTTCGGCCTTTGTGCGGGTTGGTCATGGATCCGATTGTGCCGCCCCGTCGTGGCCGACCGATGTCAGGAGCCGGCACGCCTAGGGGGTGGCACGAGGACCAGCCGGGTGCCGCACAAGGCGTCATGCCAGAACTGGCGGTCGGCACGCAGCCCGCTCAGAAACGCGTAGATGAGCACCCAGCCTGCCAGGGCCGCGAAGACGGTCCAGCCGCTGCCGGTCCAGCCCAGGAGATGGGCCAGGCCCAAGCCGGGCAGAACCCAGACCCAGGCGCAGACGAAGCGGCCCAGGGCCCGGGCCAGGCCCGGGGGGCGGCTGTCGGGGCCTTCCAGGCGGATGCGCCAGGTCTGCATCGGCAGGGTCTGCCCGCTGCGCGTCCAGCACCAGATGAAGTACAGCGCCAGCACGGTCGTTACGAACAAGCCCAACCCGAGGCGGCCGTCAAGGGCGTGGCGTTGCCCCGTTGCCACGCCATAGACGAGCCCGGTGATCATCACGACGCCGAACAGCAGCACAGTCTCGTAGGTCAGGCAGGCCAGGCGACGGCGCAGCGTTGGCGCGGCGGCGGGCGCAAGGGCGCGAGTTCGTGGAGGGGCGAAAAGATTCGTGCTCAAGGGACGTTCGGACGGGTGGTGGGGGCTGCGCTGCGGCTCGGTGGCACGACGACAGCGGCGCCTTGGGGGCCTGCCAAGGGCAGCAGGGTCTTCGGATGGACGAAGCCCGGGGAGGTGGCGATCTTCGGCAGCCCGGCCTGCTGATGCCACGGTGGCATCGGCTGCTGGGTGATCGGGATGGTCGTGGCGCCCGGGCGGACCTGGGCCGTGGTGGGGGTCACGGGCTGTGGTGCTACCCGGCTGGCCGCCGGAGGGGGCACCAGGCCGGTTCGCTCGCGCCCAAGGCTCCTGCGCTCGGAAGAGGGGCGCGTGGCGGGCCCGGACGTACGCGCCTGCGCGGCCAGGGCCCGACGCTCCTCGGGCGACAGCGCCTGATAGGTTTCCCAGCGATTCAGTCGTTCAGCGGGCGGCAGTTCATGGATGGACTGGAAATTGATGCGTGCCTGGGTGCGCTGCTGTGGCGACAGCTGCACCCACTCAAGCATGCGCTGGTGGACACGCCGCCGATCGTCCTCGCTCATGCGGGGGAAGCGTTCGGCGATCTCGAGCCACTTACGTTTGCGAGCGCCATCCAGGCGGTTCCATTCGCTGCGCAAGGGGGCGAGAGCCTCCTGCTGAGCCGGGCTCAGGCGGCTCCAGCGCGGGCCGTCAGAGGCGGTGGCCTGCGCCAGTGCCGGCATGGGCAGGCCGGCGACCCACCCGCCCGCCGCGGCACACAGCAGGGCGGTCAGCACACCAGCCAGGGAAGAGGCCGTCCGTCGCATCATTCCCGCGGGGTCTTCAGGAACTCCAGAAAGCCTGGGTCGGCATAGGCGGCCGGGGGCAGGTCGTCGGTCAGCAGGGTCGCGTCGATCTCGGCGGCCAGGCGGATCTGCCGCTCGGCGTGCCAATCTTCGATCAGGGCCAACCCGGCGAGCAGGGCCAGCAACGGGAGCAGGCTGCCCAGCGCAGCCGCCCACCAGGACGGGCCATCGCGGTTCGTCCGGCTGCCGTGTCCCAGGACGGCGGTGCCGCCGGCGCCCATGGGCAGGAGGGTCCCGGCCGCGGCGGTGCGGCGGCGCGCCAGCGCCTGCGTGCGCGCAAACCGCAGGCGCTCACTGACGTCGGCCGGCACATCGACCTCGGACAGTCGGGCCGCGATGCGCAGGCCCAGGCGTGCTTCCAGGACCTCGATCTCGGCCGGGTGAAGGGTGTTTGGGTTCATGGCACGATCCCCTTGGCCTTGAGGGCGCGGGCCAGGGCATGCACCGCGCGCGAACAATGTGTCTTGACGCTGCCTTCGGAGCAGCCCATCACCGAAGCCGTCTCGGCGACGTCGAACTCTTCCCAGTAACGCATCAAAAATGCCTCCCGTTGACGCGGTGGCAGCTTCTGCACCTCGGCATCGATGGCCTGGAGCACCTGGCTGCGCGACAGCGCGTCCGCAGCACTTTCCGTGCCCTGCGTGGCCTGCAGCGCCTCGAGCGTGTCGAGCAGGTCGACCGCATCATCGCCATCATGCCCTTCGAGGTCGGAAAAGGACTGCATCACTGTCGTGCGCACCTTCTGCCGGCGGAACCAGTCCGTGGTGGCGTTGGACAGAATGCGCTGAAAGAGCAGCGGCAGTTCGGCCGCCGGGCGGTCGCCGTACTTCTCGGCCAGCCGGATCATGGCGTCTTGCACGATGTCCAGCGCGGCATCGGTATCGCGCACCGCGTAGACGACACGCTTGAAGGCGCGCTTGTCGGCCCCCTTGAGGAAGTCGCTGAGTTCTTGTTCGGTCGCCAAGGGACAGTGCCGGATCAGGCGCGCTCGGAAAACAATCAGAAATTATCGCATCGCCCTGCGCCGGTGCGTCGCGGCAATGTCATAATGCTGCCCTGCACAACATTGGGTCTCGACTCGGACGCCCGACCCGGGCGCCTCGTTCATGACCGCGCAGGCTCCACACCCGCCTCACGAGGGCGTGGAAAGGGGCACCGATCGTTTTTCGTCAGAGAAATTCAGAAAGGTTCGACATATGGACATGTCTGCCGCGGAACACAAGCGCGCTGCCGCCTCCGATGGCGCGCCATCCCCGCAATCCTCCCGTCAGGAACTCAACGGCTCCGACATCCTGGTGCGCTGTCTCCAGGCCGAGGGCGTGAAGTACATCTGGGGCTACCCCGGAGGGGCCGTCCTCTACATTTACGACGCGCTGTACAAGCAGGAGACCATCCAGCACGTGCTGGTGCGCCATGAGCAGGCGGCCGTGCACGCCGCCGACGGCTATGCCCGCGCCACCGGCGAAGTGGGGGTCGCGCTGGTTACCTCGGGGCCGGGCGTCACCAATGCCATCACCGGCATCGCCACGGCCTACATGGATTCCATCCCCATGGTGATCATCACGGGGCAGGTGCCTACGCCGGCCATCGGCCTGGATGCCTTCCAGGAATGCGACACGGTGGGCATCACGCGCCCGATCGTCAAGCACAACTTCCTCGTCAAGGACGTCAAGGACCTGGCCGCGACGATGAAGAAGGCCTTCCACATCGCGCGCACCGGCCGCCCCGGCCCGGTGGTGGTGGACGTGCCCAAGGACGTGTCGCTCAAGACGGCCGAGTTCCACTACCCCGAGCGCGTGGAGATGCGCTCGTACAACCCGGTGCGCAAAGGCCACGGCGGACAGATCCGCAAGGCCGTGCAACTGCTGATGCAGGCCAAGCGGCCATACATCTACACCGGCGGCGGTGTGATCCTGGGCGATGCCTCGGCCGAGCTGCGCGAGCTCGTCGACCTGCTGGGCTATCCCTGCACCAACACGCTGATGGGCCTGGGCGCCTTCCCGGCCACCGATCCGCGCTTCCTGGGCATGCTGGGCATGCACGGCACCTACGAGGCCAACATGACCATGCAGAACTGCGATGTGCTGCTGGCCGTGGGCGCGCGTTTCGACGACCGCGTGATCGGCAATCCCAAGCACTTTGCCTCTGTGGAACGCAAGATCATCCACGTCGACATCGACCCCTCGTCCATCTCGAAGCGGGTGAAGGTCGACATCCCCATCGTGGGCGACGTGAAGGACGTGCTGCAGGAACTGATCGCTCAGATCCGCGAGGCCCAGACCCGGCCCGACGCCCAGGCGCTGGCGGCCTGGTGGGGCCAGATCAACGAATGGCGCAAGCGCGAGTGCCTGAAGTACAAGCACTCCGACGAAGTCATCAAGCCCCAGTTCGTGGTCGAGAAGCTCTGGGAAATGACCCGCGGCCGCGAGACTTACATCACCTCCGACGTGGGCCAGCACCAGATGTGGGCGGCCCAGTTCTACCGCTTCGACGAGCCGCGCCGCTGGATCAACTCCGGGGGCCTGGGCACCATGGGCGTGGGCCTGCCCTATGCGATGGGCATCAAGTTGGCCAAGCCGGATGCCGACGTGTTCTGCATCACCGGCGAGGGCTCCATCCAGATGTGCATCCAGGAGCTCTCCACCTGTCAGCAGTACCAGACGCCGGTCAAGATCATCTCGCTGAACAACCGCTACCTGGGCATGGTGCGCCAGTGGCAGCAGCTCGATTACGGCGGCCGCTACTCGCACAGCTACATGGACGCGCTGCCCGACTTCGTCAAGCTCGCCGAGGCCTATGGCCATGTGGGGATGAAGATCGAGAAGCCCTCGGAGGTGGAGCCGGCGCTGCGCGAGATGATGCGCCTGAAGGACCGCACGGTCTTCCTGGACGTGCGCACCGATCCGACCGAGAACGTCTGGCCCATGGTCCAGGCGGGCAAGGGCATCACGGAGATGCTGCTGGGCTCCGAAGACCTGTGACCCACGGCAAGGCCGGCAAGGGCGCCACGTTGCCGCGTGGCGTCAGGCGCCGGCCGGACGTGGCGAACGGCTCCGCAACGACAATCACCCCTTCGAAGGACGTGGCCAAGGGCCGCCGGTTACCGCCGTCGGCCTGAAGAGCGCGAACAACGACCCATGAAACACATCATTGCAGTGCTGCTGGAGAACGAGGCCGGCGCCCTCTCCCGCGTGGTGGGCCTCTTTTCGGCCCGCGGCTACAACATCGAAAGCCTCACCGTGGCGCCGACGGAAGACCCGTCGCTGTCGCGCATGACCATCGTCACCACGGGATCGGATGACGTGATCGAGCAGATCACCAAGCATCTGAACCGCCTGATCGAAGTGGTGAAGGTGGTGGACTTGACCGAAGGCAGCTACACCGAGCGCGAGCTCATGCTCATCAAGGTGCGCGCGGTGGGCAAGGAGCGCGAGGAGATGAAGCGCATGGCCGACATCTTCCGAGGACGCATCATCGACGTCACCGAGAAGACCTACACCATCGAACTGACCGGCGACGCCGCCAAGCTCGACGCCTTCATCGAGGCCATCGAGCGCACCGCCATCCTCGAGACCGTGCGCACCGGCACCAGCGGCATCGGCCGCGGTGAGCGGATTTTGCGCGTCTGATCCACCGAACCACCCCCCCGGACAACCTGGAGAACACCATGAAGGTCTACTACGACAAGGACGCCGACCTGAGCCTGATCAAGGGCAAGAACGTCACCATCATCGGCTATGGCTCGCAAGGCCATGCCCATGCTCAGAACCTCAACGACAGCGGCGTGAAGGTGACCGTCGGCCTGCGCCGCGGCGGCGCTTCCTGGGCCAAGGCCGAAAAGGCCGGCCTGAAAGTGGCCGAGATCGCCGAGGCGGTGAAGACCGCCGACGTGGTGATGATCCTGCTGCCCGACGAGCAGATCGCCAGCGTGTACAAGAACGATGTCGAGCCTCACCTCAAGCAGGGGGCCTCGCTGGCCTTCGCGCATGGTTTCAACGTGCATTACGGGCAGGTGGTCCCCCGCGAGGATCTGGACGTGTGGATGGTCGCGCCCAAGGCGCCGGGCCACACCGTGCGCTCCACCTACACCCAAGGCGGTGGCGTGCCTCATCTCATCGCTGTGCATGCCGACAAGAGCGGCAAGGCCCGCGACCTGGCGCTGAGCTACGCGGCGGCCAATGGCGGCGGCAAGGCGGGCATCATCGAGACCAGCTTCCGCGAAGAGACCGAGACCGATTTGTTTGGTGAACAGGCGGTGCTGTGCGGTGGCACGGTGGAGCTGATCAAAGCCGGCTTCGAAACGCTGGTGGAAGCCGGCTATGCCCCCGAAATGGCCTACTTCGAATGCCTGCACGAGCTCAAGCTCATCGTGGACCTGATCTACGAAGGCGGTATCGCCAACATGAACTACTCGATTTCGAACAATGCCGAGTACGGCGAATACGTCACCGGTCCGCGCGTGATCACCGAGCAGACCAAGCAGGCCATGCGCCAGTGCCTGAAGGACATCCAGACCGGCGAGTACGCCAAGAGCTTCATCCTGGAGAACAAGGCGGGCGCGCCAACGCTGCTGTCGCGCCGCCGTCTGACCGCCGAGCACCCGATCGAGGTGGTGGGCGAGCAGTTGCGCGCGATGATGCCCTGGATCCGCAAGAACCGCCTGGTCGACCAGTCCAAGAACTGAGCGGCGTTGCCTCTGGCCGGATCGAGCCGCGAGGGGTTTCCTCGCGGCTTTTTTTCTCGTCGGGCTGTTGTATCCTCGCGCCCATGAACTATCCCCATCCCTTTCTCGCGAAGGAAGGCTGGCCTTTCATCGCCATCGCCTTTTTCTTGGCGGTCTTTGCCTCCTTCTTCGTGCCGGGCTTCCCGGCTTTTCTGTGCTGGCTGGCGCTGGCCTTCGTGGTGCAGTTCTTCCGCGATCCGCCCCGGCCGGTTCCGGACGATCCGGGCGCGGTGCTGTCGCCGGCTGATGGTCGCATCGTCAAGGTTGAAAAGGTGCGTGATCCCTATGCCGACCGTGATGCGCTGCTCATCAGCGTGTTCATGAATGTCTTCAATGTGCACTCCAATCGCATCAGCGTGGATGGCCGCGTTGCGAAAGTGCAATATTTCCCGGGGCTGTTCATCAACGCTGACCTGGACAAGGCCTCGACGGAAAACGAGCGCAATGCCGTGGTGATCGAGTCGGGCGCGCACACCGTGACGCTGGTGCAGGTGGCCGGACTGATCGCCCGACGCATCCTGTGCTACGTGAAGCCTGGCGATGTGGTGGAGAAGGGGCAGCGCTACGGCTTCATCCGCTTCGGCTCCCGAGTGGACGTTTACCTGCCGGTCGATGCCACGCCGCGCGTGGCCCCTGGCGACAAGGTGGCGGCCACTTCCACCATCCTGGCCGTGCTCCCGCAGTGATGAACGAGACGACGGAAACCGCCGATCCCCTGCACGAGGACGCACCCCGTCCGCGTCGCAAGGGCATCTACATTCTGCCCAATCTGTTCACGCTGGCCGCGCTGTTCGGGGGCTTCTACGCCATCGTGATGGCGATGAACAATCGTTTCGACTTGGCGGCCGTCGGCATCTTCTGTGCGATGGTGCTGGACAGCCTGGATGGGCGCGTGGCGCGCATGACCAACACCCAGAGCACCTTCGGCGAGCAGATGGACAGCCTGTCGGACATGGTGTCCTTCGGCGCTGCGCCGGCGCTCATCATGTACGAGTGGGCGCTCAAGGGCCTGGGCAAGCTGGGCTGGATCGCGGCCTTCGTCTACTGCTCCGGTGCGGCCTTGCGCCTGGCACGCTTCAACACGAACATCTCGGTGGTCGACAAGCGCTTCTTCCAGGGGCTGCCCAGCCCGGCGGCGGCGGCGCTGGTGGTGGGGTTCATCTGGGTGATGGACGACCTGGGCTACCGCGGGGCCTCGCGCATCGACTGGCTGACCTGGGGGGCGTTCGCGCTCACGCTGTACGCCGGGTTGACCATGGTCACCAACGTGCCCTTCTACAGCTTCAAGGACGTGAGCTTCCGGCACAGCGTGCCCTTCGTGGTGGTGGTCGCCATCGCCTTGGGTTTTGCGCTGATCGCTTATCACCCGCCGGCCGTGCTGTTCGCGTTGTTCGTGGTCTACGGCTTTTCGGGCTACGGGGTCTATGCCTACCGCAAGGCCAAGGGCAAGCCCGTCAGCGTGATCGCTGTGTCCACCGACGAGCCCGACGAGCAGGGGCTGCACCGCTGAACGGTGCTATATTGCTCATCATGGTTCCGTTCCTGACGATCCTGTCGCTACCTCTAGGAGTGCCGCGGGCACGCTGATCGTCTTCGTCAACGGTTTCCAGCACGTACGGCCCGCCAGCGCTCTCAGCCCGCGGGCCGTTTCGTTTCCACTGCATCGCATCCTCACGGAGCCCATCATGGCCGACAAGCTGATCATCTTCGACACCACGCTGCGCGACGGCGAGCAGTCCCCTGGCGCCTCGATGACCAAGGACGAGAAGCTGCGCATCGCACGCCAGCTCGAGCGCTTGCGCGTGGACGTGATCGAGGCCGGATTCGCCGCGTCGTCCAACGGCGACTTCGAGGCGGTCAAGACGATCGCCGACCACATCAAGGGCTCCACCGTGTGCTCGCTGGCGCGTGCAAACGACCGCGACATCAGCCGCGCGGCCGAAGCCCTGAAGGGCGCCGCCTCGGCGCGCATCCACACCTTCATCGCCACCAGCCCGCTGCACATGGAGAAGAAGCTGCGCATGACGCCGGAGCAGGTGTACGAGCAGGCCCGGCTGGCCGTGCGCTTTGCGCGCAATCTGTGCGGTGACGTGGAGTTCTCGCCGGAGGACGGCTATCGCTCGGAGATCGACTTCCTGTGTCGTGTGCTGGAGGCCGTGATCGACGAGGGGGCCACCACCATCAACATTCCCGACACGGTGGGCTATGCGGTGCCCGAGCTGTACGGCAACTTCATCAAGACCCTGCGCGAGCGCATCCCGAACTCCGACAAGGCCGTCTGGTCGGTGCATTGCCACAACGACCTGGGGATGGCGGTGGCCAATTCGCTGGCCGGCGTGCAGATCGGCGGGGCGCGTCAGGTGGAGTGCACCATCAACGGCCTGGGCGAGCGCGCCGGCAACTGCTCGCTCGAGGAAGTCGTGATGGCCGTGCGCACGCGCCGCGATTACTTCGGGCTGGAGGTGGGGATCGACACCACGCAGATCGTGCCGGCTTCGCGGCTGGTGTCGCAGACCACGGGCTTTGTCGTTCAGCCCAACAAGGCCGTGGTGGGGGCCAATGCTTTTGCGCATGCCTCGGGCATCCACCAAGACGGTGTGCTCAAGGCCCGCGACACCTACGAGATCATGCGCGCGGAGGACGTGGGCTGGACGGCCAACAAGATCGTGTTGGGCAAGCTCTCGGGGCGCAATGCCTTCAAGCAGCGCCTCCAGGAGCTGGGTATCGAGCTGGAATCCGAGGCCGAGATCAATGCGGCGTTTGCCAAGTTCAAGGAGCTGGCCGATCGCAAGAGCGAGATCTTCGACGAGGACATCATCGCGCTGGTGGGCGACGAGAGCGTGACCAACGAGCAGGAACACTACCGCCTGCTGGCTCTGTCCCAGCACTCGGAGACAGGTGAGCGCCCCCATGCCAAGGTGGTCTTCGCCGCCGGGGATCGGGAATTCCATGGCGAAAGCGACGGTAATGGCCCAGTGGATGCCAGCCTGAAGGCCATCGAGGCCCACGTGCAAAGCGGGGCCGAGATGCTGCTGTATTCGGTCAATGCCATCACGTCGGGCAGCACGGAATCGCAAGGGGAGGTGACGATCCGCCTGCAGCATGGCGGACGGGTGGTCAACGGCGTGGGGGCCGATCCGGACATCGTGGTGGCCTCGGCCAAGGCCTATCTCGCCGCGCTGAACAAGCTGCACAGCAAGAACGAGCGTGTGGCGGCTCAGGGTTGACCCTTAGACCTGGTGCTCCTGGGCGTCACGTTTTCAGTGGAACTTGAGAAATAGTACGTAAGTTTTTGATCTTGCGCGTCTTTTTCTGATCGCCTACACTCGCCGTCCATGACTGCGGGAGTTGGGCAGTGACGCGAGCGGTTTGGGCAAGGGTGTGGCAGGGGCTGGTGGCCGGGATGGCCCTGGTGGTGGGTCTGTGCGCGCCCGGGCCGCTGCTGGCGGCCCAGGACGGTGGCAAGCGTCCGACGGCTTCGGCCAGCAAGCGCGCCGTGGCGGAATCGCCGGGCAAGAAGTCTGTGGCCCGGTCGGCGCAGCGCAGCAGCCGTTCCGTGGCGCGCTCGCGCCCGCCGGTGTCGGCCGGCCGGTCCTCGGTGGCGGCCAAGCGTCCCGTGGTGCAGCGTGTCACGGCGGCTTCCGCGACCTCGCGCGTTTCCTACGGGCAGGCGTTCGGGCTGCATGCTGTGGACGATCCCCTGGATCTGAAGTCCAGCGTTGCTCTGGTGCTCGACCAGGACACCGAAGAAGTGCTGTTCAGCAAGAACCCCCAGGCCGTGCTGCCGATCGCATCGCTCACCAAGCTGATGACGGCCCTGGTGGTGATCGAGGCCGGGCAGCCGCTGGACGAGATGCTGACCATCACGCGCGAGGACATCGATACCGAAAAGGGCAGCCGTTCCCGGCTGGCCGTGGGGACCCGCCTGAGCCGCGAAGAGATGCTGCATCTGGCGCTGATGTCCTCGGAGAACCGCGCGGCCCATGCGCTGGGGCGTCACTATCCGGGCGGCCTGGGCCCCTTCGTCGCTGCGATGAACCGCAAGGCCCGGGAACTGGGCATGCATGACACCCGTTTCGTCGAACCGACGGGCCTGTCCAGCCGAAACCAGTCCAGCGCCCGCGACCTGGCCGTCCTGGTGAAGGCCACCTATGACGTGCCCTTGATCCGGGAGTTGTCGACCTCGCCCGAGTACCAGGTGGTGGTGGGCAAGCGGCAACTGCACTACCGCAACACCAATGGCCTGGTCTTCAATCCGAGCTGGGAGATCGGCCTGCAGAAGACGGGCTACATCGCCGAGGCCGGCCGTTGCCTGGTGATGCAGGCCGAGCTGGCCGGACGCAAGCTCATCATGGTCTTTCTCGATTCGGCGGGGCGCTTCTCCCGGCTCGGCGATGCCGAACGGGTGCGCCGCTGGCTGCTGGAGCAGGGGGTGGGCGCTTCCGAGGGCTTGGGGGCCGAAGGCACCCCGCGTGTGACGTCCTGAGTGCCCACTGGATCGGGCAAGGCGTGGTCCGACCTCAGCCGCGATAGCCCAGGGCTGCCGAGATCTGGGCGGCCGTGGACTGCAGGCGTTCGAGCCAAGTGTCCTCGAGGCGATCGGCCGGGGCGGAGATCGACAGGCCCGCGACCAGCTTGCCCTGATCGTCCCGGATGCCGGCGGCCATGCAACGCACTCCCAACTCGAGTTCCTCGTTGTCGCGCGCGTAGCCGAACTGGCGCACCCTGGCCAGTTCACGTTCAAGCGTGCCCAGATCGGTGATGCTGTTGCGGGTGTGGCCCGCCAGTCCGGTGCGGGTGGCATAGGCCCGCACGCGCTGGGCGTCGTCCTGGGCCAGGAAGAGCTTGCCGACGGAGGTCAGGTGCAGGGGAGCGCGGCCCCCGACGGCACGCACCACCTGCATGCCCGAACGCTCGCTGTAAGTGCGTTCGATGTAGACGATTTCATCGCCCTGGCGGACCGAGAGATTGACCGGCTGGTGTGTGAGCTTGTGCAGTTCACGCATCGGCCCGAGGGCGGCATCACGCACGTCCAGGCGAGCCTTCACGAGATTGCCCAGTTCCAGCAGGCGCATGCCCAGCCGGTAGCTGCCGGCCTCGGGCCGGTCGACGAAGCGTCCGGTCGCCAGGTCGTTCAGGATGCGGTGGGCCGTGGAGGGGTGCAGCCCGGTCTGGGCGCTGATTTCCTTCAGCGAAACCGGGTCCTGGTGGGCAGCCAGCACGTCCAGCAAAGCGAACATGCGCTCCAGGACCTGGATGGTGGGGGTGTGGCCGTCGGACTTTCTCATGCCGTGATTGTCTCCTGAAACGACAAGTTTTTGCATGGCGAAATCAAGAGGGGGAGCCGGCGGCCGACCGAGCGGCGGCGACCCCCGCACGCACGGCGCCTTCCAGGGTGGCGGGGTAGGGGCCGTCCACGTGGTCGCCAGCCGCCCAGAGCCCGGGCGCGATGGCCGACGGCGGGCGCTGCAGGCCCGGTTCACACAGGAAGGTGGCGCGCTTCTCGACGAGGGTGCGCATCAGCCGCAGGGGAGGCCGAAGGTAGCGAGACAGCTCGCGACTGGCTTGGTCGTGGACGGCCTGGGCGGTGGCGTCCAGGCCCCGGGCCACCCAGGGGCCGGCACCGCTGATCACGAAGGCGAGCAGGCCGGTGGGGCCACCCAACCGGCCGCGGTCGAACACATACTGGGCCGGGGCGGTGTCGCTGCTGCGCAATGCGAGCATGGGCAGCGGCAGCCGGGCGCCCGCCGCATGGGCATAGACCGTCACGATGGGTTCGAAACGCAGGCTGTCCGCCCGGTCTGCCCACGTCGCGGCGTGGGGGCGTGCCAGTCGGGCCGCCTCGCCGGGCGGGCATGCCAGGATCACTGCGTCATAAGGGTCGCCATCGACCTGCCAGGACGTGGCCCCGCGGCGGTCCAGCGCGACCACTCGATGACCGCGTCGCACGCGCGCGCCGGCGGCTTCGAGCCAGCGGGCGGCCGGCTCGGGAAAGAGGGCGCTGAGGTCGGTGCGCGGCAACAGCAGGTCGCTGCCGCCGGGCCCCGAGCCCAGCGCATCGCGCAGCACGCGCAGGAAGACAGCGGCACTGGCGCGTCCCGCCGGCGTGTTCAGAGCGGCCACGCACAACGGGTCGATCAGTTCTTCGCGCACCCGCGAGGGCAGGCCGGCGCACAACTGCGCCACGGTGAGGGCCGCGTCGCAACGGAAGCGGCGCAAGGCCCACAGGCCGGCCCAGCGCAGCAGGGCCAGGCGTTCGCCCAGGGGCCATCCGGTGTGGTGCATGATGGCGTTCAGCAGCGCCGGCACGGGGCGGCCGGGGGATAGCCGCAGGCCGCTGCCGTCGGCATGAACCAACTGCAACGGGGTGCGCAGCAGGTCCAGCGTCGTGCGCACGCCCACCTGGCGCATCAGCCGCAGGCATTCCGTGTAGGCGCCGATCAGGATGTGCTGGCCATTGTCCAGCGCTGCGCCCTCGATGTCCACCCGGCGGGCGCGGCCTCCCAGGCGGGAGGCCATCTCGTAGAGGGTGACATCGAAGCCTTCGTCCACGGCCTGCACGGCTGCCGCGCAGCCGGCCCAGCCGGCACCGATCACTGCCAGGCGGCGGGTCATGCTCAGCGTCCCCGCCAATGGGTGCGCCAGGCGATCCACAGCTTGCGCACCGGCGTGAGCGCAATGCGCTGGTGCAGCACCTGGAAGCCAGTGGATTCCACCTCGCGCAACAGGGTGCGGTAGATGTTGGCCATCATCAGGCCGGGTTTCTGTGAGGCCCGGTCGGCCGATGGCAGCAGGGCCAGGGCCTCGTCATAGCAGCGGTGGGCCCGCTCGGCCTGGAAGCGCATCAGGGCCGTGAAGCGATCGCTGTAGACGCGGTTCAGGATCTCGTGGGCCTTCACGTCGAACTGCTGGAGTTCACTGACCGGCAGGTAGATGCGGCCACGGCGTGCGTCGTCGCCCACGTCGCGGATGATGTTGGTCAGTTGCAGCGCCAGGCCCAGCCGGTGCGCGTAGTCGATGGTGCCCGCTTCAGTGCGCCCGAAGATGCCGCTGGCCACCTCGCCGACCACGCCAGCCACGAGGTGGCAGTAGCGCTGCAGACCAGCGTAGTCGAGGTAGCGGGTCTGGTCGAGGTCCATCTGACAGCCCTCGATGACGGCCAGCAGGTGCTCGGCGCGGATCCCGTAGGCCGCGGCGTGTGGCATCAGGGCCTGCATCACCGGGTGGCTCGGGCGTCCCGCGAAGGACTCGGCAATCTCCTGGCGCCACCAGCCGAGCTTGGCCCGCGCGACACCGGGATCGCTCACTTCGTCGACCACGTCGTCGACCTCCCGGCAGAAGGCGTAGAAGGCGGTGATGGCGGCGCGGCGCGCGGGCGGCAAGAAGAGGAAAGCGTAGTAGAAGCTCGACCCGCTGGCCGCGGCCTTGTCCTGGACGTATTGCTGGGGGGTCATGGGGCTGGCAAGCGAGGCATCCGGGCAGCACGCCACAGCAGGATCGGGGCATCGAGGCGGTGCAACACGGGGCGGGTGTGAAGGGTGGCGTAGTCGAGGCGGCGGATTTTCTCAAGGATGCGCAGCCCGCCTTGCACGACCAGGCGCAGCTCCCAGCCGAAACGTCCGTGCACGCGGTGCACCAAGGGGGCGCCCTCGTGCATCAGGCCACGGGCCCACTCGGCCATGTCGCGCACCAGGGCCTGGGTGGCCGGCGTCTCATGCCGGGCCAGCAGCGAGGCCGGGGGGACCCGGTGGCGGGCACAGTCCTCCAGCGGGATGTACAGCCTGCCGCGTGCGGTGTCCTCGCCCAGATCCTGCCAGAAGTTGATGAGCTGCAAGGCCGTGCACAGGGCGTCGGACTGGCGCAGCGAGGCCTCGTCATCGATGTTCAGCAGATGCAGCAGCAGCCGCCCGATGGGGTTGGCCGAACGCCGGCAGTAGTCCAGCAGTTCCTGCCGGTCCACATAGCGGTGCTTGACGACGTCCTGCTCGAAGGCGCAGAGCAGGTCCTCGAGCAGGCTCACCGGCCAGCGGTGGCGAGCCAGGGCTTCTCCCAGGGGGCCGAAGACCTGGGGCCAGCGCTCGGATGCCGCCTGCCCGGCCACCGTGGCGGCCAGGTCGCGGCGATAGGCGGCCAGGTCGGCCAGGCGTTGTGCGGTGCTGCGGCGGCCCTCATCGGCCAGGTCGTCGGCCGTGCGGGCATACCAGTACAGGGCAGAGACGGCCGGGCGCAGTGCGGGGGGGCACAGCCAGGACGCCACGGGAAAGTTTTCATAGTGGTCCACGCTCACGGGGGCGATTGTCCACGCCTTTGGGGTGGGGCTGATGCGTGGCGGCGTCTTGACATCGCGCCAGCCTGAACCTAGAGTACTGACCGGTCAGTCAGTAAATTGCCGGTGTCCGTTCCCAGTCCTTGCCGCGCCTCGCAGAGCTGCGCGGGACGGCCGGCGATCTCTTTGTGCACAAGGCCCCCCTGATGTCCACGCCCTCGTCCCCCCTTGCCATCGTCCTCGCTGCAGCCTTGGGGTTGCTGGCGGGCTGCTCTCCTTCGCCGCCGCCGCAGGAGCCGGTGCGGGCCGTGCGCACTTTGACGCTGGCCCCGCAGTCGGCGACCGGCAGGCAGGAATACGCAGCCGAGGTGCGGGCCCGCACCGAGTCGCGGCTGGGCTTCCGGGTGGCCGGCAAGATGGTGCAACGCCACGTGAATCTGGGTGACACGGTACGTGCCGGCCAGGTGCTGGCCCTGCTGGACGCCCAGGATCTGCGTTTGGGCGAGCAGGCCGCGCGTGCCGCTGTGTCGGCGGCCCAGGCCAACCTCGAGCAGGCCGAGGCTGACTTCAGGCGCTTCACCGAGTTGCGGGCCCAGGGCTTCATCAGTTCGGCCGAACTGGAGCGCCGCGAGACGGCCCTCAAGGCGGCACGGGCCCAATGGGCTCAGGCCCAGGCGCAGGCGAACGTGCAGGGCAACCAGGCGGCCTACGCCAAGCTGGTGGCCGATGTGCCGGGTGTCGTCACCGGTATCGAAGCCGAACCCGGCATGGTGCTGGGTGCCGGGACCCCGGTGCTTCGGCTGGCACACGACGGCCCGCGAGATGCCGTGTTCGCCGTGCCCGAGGACCGGCTCGAAGCCTTGCGTGCGCTGGCTGCGGCCAGCACGCCGGTGCAGGTGCACCTGTGGGGACAGGAGGGGCGCAGCATCGAGGCGCGCATCCGCGAGGTGGCGGCGGCGGCCGATCCGGTCACGCGCACCTACACGGTCAAGGCGGATCTGGGCAAGGCATTGGTACCGCTGGGGCGCACCGCCACCGTGGTGATCGAGGGCCCGGCCCAGGCCGGTGTGGCCAAGCTGCCGCTGTCGGCCCTGCGCGAGCACCAGGGTCGTACCCAGGTGTGGGTGCTCGACCCCGACACCATGACGGTGAACCTGCATCCCGTGGAACTGGCCGGGGCGGACGGCAACGAAGTGGTCATCCGCAGCGGACTGGCGCCGGGCCAGATGGTCGTGACCGCGGGCGTGCATGTCCTCAACCCGGGGCAGCGCGTCAGGATCTACCACGAGGCGACCATGCCGGCGGCATCGACGGCCCCATCTGGCGCTGTGGCCGCCACATCGCCCAACACCCCCTGAGCCTTGACGTCGAGGTCTTCCGTGAGTTCACTGCACTTGCCGGCCTCGGGTGAGCGCCGCTTCAACATTTCCCGCTGGGCGCTCGAGCATTCGGCGCTCACACGCTACCTGCTCGTGGTGCTGATGGTGCTGGGCTTTGCGGCCTATTTCCAGCTCGGGCAGGACGAGGATCCGCCGTTCGCCTTCCGCGCCATGGTGGTGCGCGCCTACTGGCCGGGTGCCACCGCACAGCAGATCGCCGACCAGGTCACTGACAAGATCGAGCGCACACTGCAGGAAGTTCCCTATGCGGACATCATCCGCAGCTACTCCAAGCCGGGGGAGACGCTGATCATCTTCCAGGTGGCCGACTCCTCGCCGCCGGAGCAGCTGCAGCAGATCTGGTACCAGACGCGCAAGAAGGTGAACGACATGCGCGGCACCTTGCCGCAGGGCGTGATCGGGCCCTTCTTCAATGACGAGTTCGGCGATGTGTACGGGGCGATCTATGCCCTGTCCTCCGATGGCTTCAGCCCGCGCGAACTGAAGGAGCACGCCGACCGGGTCCGGCAACAACTCCTGCGTGTGCCGGATGTGGCCAAGGTCGAGATCTTCGGCGCGCAAGACGAGAAGATCTACATCGAGGTCTCGCAGGCGCGTTTGGCGCAACTGGGGCTGGACTTCAATCAGGTGATCGCGCAGCTCGGCCAGCAAAACGCCGTCGAATCGGCCGGCGTCGTCACCCTGCCCACCGATCAGGTGCAGTTGCGCGTGGGCGGCCCCTTCAACTCCGAGGAGGAGTTGCGTGCCTTTCCCATCCGTGCAGCGGGCAACACCCTGCGGCTCGGCGACATCGCCGAGGTGCGCCGCGGCTACGTCGATCCGCCGCAGGTCAAGGTGCGCCACCAGGGGCAGGAGGTGTTGGCCCTGGGGGTCTCAATGGCCAAGGGCGGCGACATCATCCGACTGGGCCGCGAACTGGAGGCCGCTGTGGGGCGGATCCGCGCCGAGCTGCCCGTGGGCATCGAGATGACGCAGTTCCAGGATCAGTCCACGGTGGTCTCGCGGTCGGTCAATGAGTTCATCAAGGTGCTGATCGAGGCCGTGGTGATCGTGCTGGCAGTGAGCTTCATCAGCCTGGGCCTGCACATGCGGCCGCTGCGGCTGGACTGGCGTCCGGGCATGGTGGTGGCCATCACCATCCCGCTGGTGCTGGCCATCACCTTTGTCACGATGTTCTACTGGGGCGTGGGACTGCACAAGATCTCGCTGGGCTCGCTGATCATTGCGCTGGGCCTGCTGGTGGACGACGCCATCATCGCCGTCGAAATGATGGTGCGCAAGCTGGAGGAGGGCTACGACAAGCTGCGCGCTGCCACCGCCGCCTATGAGATCACCGCCATGCCCATGCTCACTGGCACCCTGATCACCGCCGTGGGCTTCCTGCCCATCGGCATGGCCAAGTCGGCCGTGGGTGAATACACCTTCGCGATCTTTGCCGTCACGGCCGCCGCGCTCGTGATCTCCTGGCTCGTGTCGGTCTACTTCGTGCCCTACCTGGGCACGGTGCTGCTCAAGACACGCGCCCAGGCCGGTGAGCAGCCTCACGAACTCTTCGACACGCCGTTCTACAACCGTTTCCGTCGCGTGGTGGGCTGGTGCGTCCGGCACCGCTGGATCACGATCGGCCTGACCGTGCTGTCGCTCGTGCTGGGCGTGGTGGGCATGGGCCGTGTGCAGCAGCAGTTCTTCCCGGATTCCAACCGGCTGGAGGTGCTGGTGGACCTCTGGCTGCCCGAAGGGTCCTCCTATCAGGCCACCGAGGACGTGGCGCGTCGCGTCGAGGCCCGGCTGATGAAGGAGGAGGGTGTGGCCAGCGTGAGCACCTGGGTGGGCAGCGGTGTGCCGCGCTTCGCGCTCGTGCTCGACCAGATCTTCCCGCAGTCCAACGTCAGCCAGATGATCGTGATGCCCAAGGACCTGTCGGCCCGCGAGGACCTGCGGCGCCGATTGCCGGCCGTGCTGGCCGAGGAGTTCCCGGAGGTGCGCGGCCGTGTGAAGCTGCTGCCCAACGGTCCGCCGGTGCCCTATCCGGTGCAGTTCCGCGTGATCGGCTCCGATACGGCGCAGGTGCGGCGCATCGCCGACGAGGTCAAGGCCGTGATGCTGGCCAACCCCCACCTGCGTGGGGTGAACGACAACTGGAACGAGTCGGTGAAGGTGCTGCGCCTGGACATCGACCAGACGCGCGCCCGCGCCCTGGGCGTGACCAGCCAGGCCATCGCCCAGGCGCTGCGCACGGCGCAGACGGGCAACACCATCGGGCAATACCGTGAGGGCGACAAGCTGATCGACATCGTGCTGCGCACGCCCGCGCAAGAGCGCGCCGCATTGACCGACCTGTACAACGCTTATGTGCCCACGGCCAGCGGCCGCAGCATCCCGCTCACCCAGGTGGCCCGTGCCGAGTTCGTCTGGGAGCCCGGTGTGCTCTGGCGCGAGGGCCGCGACTATGCCGTGACCGTGCAGGGCGACGTCGTGGAAGGGCTGCAGCCGGCCACCGTGAGCTTCCAGATCGACCCTCAGCTCGACGCAATCCGCGCCAGGCTGCCGGTGGGCTACCGCATCGACATGGCTGGCACGGTGCAGGAAAGCAACAAGGGCACCGGTTCGATTGCCGCGGGCGTGCCGGCGATGCTCTTCATCACCTTCACGCTGCTGATGCTGCAGCTGCACAGCTTCAGTCGCGCGTTGCTGGTCTTCCTGACGGCGCCGTTGGGCATCGCCGGCGTGGCTGCCGCCCTGCTCATCCTGGACCGGCCTTTCGGCTTCGTGGCCCTGCTGGGGGTGATTGCGCTCATGGGCATGATCATGCGCAACTCGGTCATCCTGATCGACCAGATCGAGCAGGACCGCGCCCGAGGGGTTCCTGACTGGCAGGCCGTGGTCGAGGCGGCCGTGCGCCGGCTGCGACCCATCCTGCTGACGGCCGCGGCCGCCGTGCTTGCGATGATCCCGCTGTCGCGCAGCATCTTCTGGGGCCCGATGGCGGTGGCCATCATGGGCGGCCTCATCGTGGCCACGGTGCTCACCCTGCTGGCGCTGCCGGCCATGTATGCCGCCTGGTTCAGGGTGAAAGAGCCCCGCGACCCGGTGCCGGGTTAAAATTCGCAGTTTCCTGGAACACCCATAGGAACACCTGAAGGGGAGCAGGCCGCTCCCCTTTCGATTTGCGCGGGTGGCGAAATTGGTAGACGCACCAGGTTTAGGTCCTGACGCCAGCGATGGTGTGGGGGTTCGAGTCCCCCCCCGCGCACCACATTCAAACGAGAGAGATCACCATGGCCGTGACTGTTGAAACCCTCGACAAACTGGAACGCAAGATCACGCTGACGCTGTCGGCCGAGGTCATCAAAAATGAGGTCGAATCCCGCCTCAAGCGCCTGGCCCGCACCGTCAAGGCCGACGGGTTCCGTCCCGGCAAGGTGCCGCTGAGCATCGTGGCCCAGCGCTACGGCTTTTCCGTCCAGTACGAGGTGATGAACGACAAAGTGGGCGAAGCCTTCGCCAAGGCCGCCAACGAGGCCCAGCTCCGGGTGGCCGGCGTCCCGCGCATCACCGAGAAGGAGGGCGCGCCCGAGGGTGAGCTGGCCTTCGATGCCACCTTCGAGGTCTATCCGGACGTCAAGATCGGTGACTTGTCGAGCACCGAAGTCGAGCGCGTGTCCACCGAGGTCACCGATGCGGCCATCGACAAGACCCTGGACATCCTGCGCAAGCAGCGCCGCACTTTCCATCAGCGCCCGGCGGCCGAGGCCGCAGCCGATGGCGACCGGGTCACGATCGACTTCGAAGGCAAGATCGACGGCGTGCCTTTCGAGGGCGGCAAGGCCGAGGGCTTCCAGTTCCTGCTGGGCGAGGGCCGCATGCTCGAGGCTTTCGAGAAGGCCGTGCGCGGCATGAAGGCCGGCGAGTCCAAGACCTTCCCGTTGAAGTTCCCCGACGACTACCATGGCAAGGACGTGGCTGGCAAGGAAGCCGACTTCCTCGTCACGCTGAAAAAGATCGAGGCGCAGCAGTTGCCCGAAGTCAATGAAGCCTTTGCCCGGTCGCTGGGCATCGCTGACGGCTCGGTCGAGGCCCTGCGGGCCGACATCCGCAAGAACCTCGAACGCGAGGTGAAGTTCCGCGTGCTGGCCCGCAACAAGGGGGCCGTGATGGACGCACTGCTCAAGGTGGCCGAGCTCGACGTGCCCAAGGCCCTGGTGCAAGGCGAGATCGAGCGCATGACCGAGGCGGCCCGGGCCGACCTGAAGGCCCGCGGCGTCAAGGATGCCGACAAGGCCCCGATCCCGGCCGAGATGTTCCAGCCCCAGGCCGAGCGTCGCGTGCGCCTGGGCCTGGTGGTGGCCGAGCTGGTGAAGACCCATGACCTCAAGGCCCAGCCCGACCAGATCAAGGCCCACATCGAGGAGCTGGCCCAGAGCTACGAGAAGCCCGAAGAGGTGGTGCGCTGGTACTACAGCGACATGCAGCGTCTGGCCGAGGTCGAAGCCGTGGTGCTCGAGAACAATGTCACGGAGTTCGTCCTGGCCCGCGCCAAGGTCGTCGACAAGACGGTGCCGTTCGACGAACTCATGGGGGCCTGATCCCGCGTGAGGCCCACCACGGGGCGCTGCGCTGGGACCGGCGCAGCGCCCCGTTCGCTTTGCAACCCCTTGCGGCCGGCGAGGGCGCAGGCGAACCGCCATAATCGGCGCTGCTTCCATCTTCCTCTCGTCCGCATCGCAAGGATCGCCTTCATGAGCTCCCTGGACCTCCAGAACCTGGGCATGGTGCCCATCGTCATCGAACAATCCGGCCGCGGCGAGCGTGCCTATGACATCTACAGTCGTCTGCTGCGCGAGCGTGTGGTCTTCCTGGTGGGCCCGGTGAATGACCAGACCGCCAACTTGGTGGTGGCCCAACTGCTGTTCCTGGAAAGTGAGAACCCCGACAAGGACATCTCGCTGTACATCAATTCCCCGGGCGGCAGCGTAAGCGCCGGCATGTCGATCTACGACACCATGCAGTTCATCAAGCCCGACGTGTCCACGTTGTGCATGGGCATGGCCGCCAGCATGGGGGCCTTCTTGCTGGCTGCCGGTGCCAAGGGCAAGCGCTTTGCGCTGCCCAACTCGAAGATCATGATCCACCAGCCGCTCGGGGGGGCCCAGGGGCAGGCCTCGGACATCGAGATCCATGCCCGAGAGATCCTCAAGACGCGCGACCAGCTCAACCGCATCCTGGCCGAGCGCACCGGCCAGCCACTGGAGAAAATCCAGGCCGACACCGAGCGGGACTATTTCATGGGCGCCCCGGAAGCCCAGGCCTACGGCCTGATCGACCGCGTGCTCGAACGCCGCGAACAGGGTTGAGGCCCGCCGGCTGCCGACCACCGGGCAGCCGGAAAAACAGGACAGCAAACGGGGCCTTTCCTTCGACCCGGGCCCCGTTTTCTTTTGACTTATCATCCTCCGAAAAGCACCCAGCCGAGTCCCGAACCATGCCCGAGAAAAAAGGCTCTTCCAGCGAGAAAGTCTTGTATTGCTCCTTTTGCGGCAAGAGCCAGCACGAGGTGAAGAAACTCATTGCCGGGCCGTCGGTGTTCATCTGCGACGAGTGCATCGACCTGTGCAACGACATCATCCGTGACGAAGTGCCGGCCGAGGCCCCGGAAGGCCGCGCTGCCCGCTCCGACCTGCCCACGCCCTCGGAGATCAAGGCCAGCCTCGACCAGTACGTGATCGGGCAGGAGGCGGCCAAGCGCATCTTGTCGGTGGCCGTCTACAACCACTACAAGCGCCTCAAGCACATGGGGGCGCAGGCGGGCAAGAAGGATGAGGTCGAACTGGCCAAGAGCAACATCTTGCTGATCGGGCCCACCGGTTCGGGCAAGACCTTGCTCGCCCAGACGCTGGCGCGGCTGCTCAACGTACCCTTCGTGATTGCCGATGCCACCACGCTCACCGAGGCCGGCTACGTGGGCGAGGACGTCGAGAACATCATCCAGAAGCTGCTGCAGAACTGCAACTACGAGGTCGAGCGCGCGCAGCGCGGCATCGTCTACATCGACGAGATCGACAAGATCTCGCGCAAGGCCGACAACCCCTCCATCACGCGCGATGTCTCCGGCGAAGGGGTGCAGCAGGCTCTGCTCAAGCTGATCGAAGGCACCATGGCCTCGGTGCCGCCCCAGGGCGGCCGCAAGCATCCCAACCAGGATTTCCTGCAGATCGACACGACCAACATCCTGTTCATCTGTGGAGGGGCTTTCGACGGGCTGGAGAAGATCATCCAGAACCGTTCGGAGAAATCGGGCATCGGCTTTGCCGCCTCGGTGAAGAGCAAGTCCGAACGCAAGCTCTCGGACGTGTTCCGCGACGTCGAACCCGAGGATCTGATCAAGTTCGGCCTGATCCCCGAGCTGGTCGGCCGGCTGCCGGTGGTGGCCACCCTGGGCGAGCTCACCGAGGACGCCCTGGTGCAGATCCTCACCGAGCCCAAGAACGCCCTGGTCAAGCAATACCAGAAGCTTTTTTCGATGGACGGCGTGGAGCTGGAGATCCGGCCGTCGGCGCTGGTGTCCATCGCCCGCAAGGCGCTGGCGCGCAAGACCGGCGCCCGCGGTCTGCGTTCGATCATGGAACAGGCCCTGATCGACACCATGTTCGACCTGCCCGCCCTGGACGGCGTGGCCAAGGTGGTGGTGGATGAACACACCATCGAGGAAAACACCAAGCCCCTGCTGGTCTACCGCGAGCAGGCCAAGGCCAGCGCCTGAGGGACCGGGGCGCACCCGTCACAGGGAACGCCCGTCTTGCAATTGAACTCTCGAGCCCCACATCCGGCTTGAGAAAGAGAGGTCTGTGATGTCTGGACATCCCGTTTTGCCCGCCGATCCCATCGAGCTGCCGCTGCTGCCGCTGCGCGACGTCGTGGTCTTCCCCCACATGGTCATCCCGCTGTTCGTGGGCCGGCCCAAGTCGATCAAGGCGCTGGAATCGGCCATGGAGGCCGGTCGCCAGATCATGCTCGTGGCCCAGAAGGCCGCCGGTAAGGACGAGCCCCGCGCCGACGACATGTTCTCGGTGGGGTGCGTCTCCAGCATCCTGCAGATGCTCAAGCTGCCCGACGGCACCGTGAAGGTGCTGGTCGAGGGCTTGCAGCGCGCCACCACCGACCGCATCGACGACAGCGGCGAGCATTTCGTGGCCGTGGTGCGCCCGGTGCCGCCCGAGACCGAGAGCTCGCCGGAGATCGAGGCCCTGCGCCGTGCGGTCACCCAGCAGTTCGACCAGTACGTCAAGCTCAACAAGAAGATTCCGCCGGAGATCCTCACCTCCATCGCGGGAATTGACGATGCCGGCCGCCTGGCCGACACGATTGCCGCCCATCTGCCGCTCAAGCTCGAGAACAAGCAGTCGGTGCTCGACCTGTTTTCGGTCGCCAAGCGGCTGGAGCGGCTGCTCGAGCAGCTCGAGCACGAGGTCGACATCCTGCAGGTGGAAAAGCGCATCCGCGGCCGTGTCAAGCGCCAGATGGAGAAGAGCCAGCGCGAGTACTACCTGAATGAACAGGTCAAGGCCATCCAGAAGGAGCTCGGCGAGGGTGAGGAAGGCGCCGACCTCGAGGAGCTCGAGAAGAAGATCGCCGCGGCCCGCATGAGCAAGGAAGCGCGCAAGAAGGCCGAGAGCGAGCTCAAGAAGCTCAAGCTGATGTCGCCGATGTCGGCCGAGGCCACAGTGGTGCGCAATTACATCGACACCCTGGTCAACCTGCCGTGGAGCAAGAAGACCAAGATCAAGCACGATCTGGTGCACGCCGAGGAAGTGCTCAACGAGGACCACTACGGCCTGGAGAAGGTCAAGGAACGCATCCTCGAATACCTCGCGGTGCAGCAGCGCGTGGACAAGGTCAAGGCCCCCATTCTGTGCCTGGTGGGGCCCCCGGGCGTGGGCAAGACCTCGCTGGGCCAGTCGGTGGCGCGTGCCACGGGCCGCAAGTTCGTGCGCATGGCCTTGGGCGGTGTGCGTGACGAGGCCGAGATCCGTGGCCATCGCCGCACCTACATCGGCTCGATGCCGGGCAAGGTGCTGCAGAGCCTGACCAAGGTGGGGGTGCGCAACCCGCTGTTCCTGCTCGACGAGATTGACAAGCTGGGCATGGACTTCCGCGGCGACCCGTCGTCGGCGCTGCTGGAGGTGCTCGACCCCGAGCAGAACCACACCTTCAGTGACCATTACGTCGAGGTCGACTTCGACCTGTCCGATGTGATGTTCGTGGCGACGTCCAACTCGCTGAACATCCCGCCGGCCCTGCTCGACCGCATGGAGGTGATTCGCCTGTCGGGCTACACCGAGGACGAGAAGGTCAACATCGCCCAGCGCTACCTGCTGCCCAAGCAGTGCAAGAACAACGGCGTGAAGGACGAGGAACTCGAGGTGACCGAGTCGGCCATTCGCGGGATCATCCGCTACTACACCCGTGAGGCCGGCGTGCGCTCGCTCGAGCGCGAGATTTCCAAGATCTGCCGCAAGGTCGTCAAGGGCCAGGCGCTGAAGAAGTACGAAGGCAAGGTCGTCGTCACCGAGGACAACCTCAACGAGTTCCTCGGTGTGCGCAAGTTCCAGTACGGCCGCGCCGAGCAGGAGAACCAGGTCGGGCAGGTCGTGGGCCTGGCCTGGACCGAGGTCGGTGGCGACTTGTTGACCATCGAGGCGGTGGTGATGCCGGGCAAGGGCAACACCATCCGCACCGGACAGCTCGGCGACGTGATGAAGGAGTCCGTCGAAGCGGCCCGTTCGGTGGTGCGCTCGCGCGCTCGTCGCCTGGGTATCAAGGACGAGATGTTCGAAAAGCGCGACATCCACATCCATGTGCCCGATGGCGCCACGCCCAAGGACGGCCCGAGCGCGGGCATCGCGATGACCACGGCGATGGTGTCGGCGCTGACGGGCATCCCCGTGCGGGCCGATGTTGCGATGACCGGCGAGATCACGCTGCGCGGTGAGGTCACGGCCATCGGCGGCCTGAAGGAGAAGCTGCTGGCCGCCCACCGTGGCGGCATCAAGACGGTGCTGATCCCTGAGGAGAACGTCAAGGACCTGCAGGAGATCCCCGAGAACGTGAAGGACCAGCTCGAGATCCTTCCGGTGAAGTGGATCGACAAGGTGCTGGAGACCGCGCTGGTGTCCAAGCCCGAGCCGTTGCCCGAGGAAGAGGTGGTCAAGGTCGAAGCGGCCAAGGACGCCCCGGCGGCAGGCAGTGCGGAGGTGCTGACGCATTGAACACCTCGCTCTTGCTCGTGTGAGCGGAAAAGGGCTTGCACGAGGAAGAAAATCTCATCTATAATGCGAGCTTCTGCGAAACGCTGAAGACTTCAAAGACGAAGCCAGCAGCGAATCAAAGAAAACAGTGCGGGAGTAGCTCAGTTGGTAGAGCGCAACCTTGCCAAGGTTGAGGTCGCGAGTTCGAGACTCGTCTCCCGCTCCAGATGCTGAAAGGGAAGCTTCTTCAGATCTCCTTGATCCAAGCAGCTTCCCTTTTTCATTGGTAGCATTCGTTGCCGATGACCGGCTCCGGCCCTGCGCAGGAGCCGCCCCCAGGGCGGGGTAGCAAAGTGGTTATGCAGCGGCCTGCAAAGCCGTCCACGCCGGTTCGATTCCGGCCTCCGCCTCCATCTCCCCTTCCATTGTCCCCGTCCTGAGCGGCCTCGTACGGCCCGCAGGTATCGCTGCGCTGGGGGCCCCCGTGCTTGCGGGTTTCGTCGCAATTTGTAGCGATTGCAATGCGGGGGTTTCAGTATCCTGCGCGTCTTGTGGCTGGAACCTGAACCTTGTGCATGGACGCCCGTCTGATCGAACCCCTGTCAGCTGACCGACCCTGCGGCGAAGATCTCTCGTTCTCTGGCGAGTTCGACGCCATCCGCGAGATGCGGCGCGAAGATGACCCGAGCCTCGACCAAGGGGCCTGGGTCACGGCCCTGAAGGTGGCCGACTGGCCGGGCGTGGAGGCCTTGTGTGCCAAGCTGCTGGCCGAACGCAGCAAGGATTTGCGCCTGGCGATGTGGTGGACGGAGGCTGCAGCCATGCAACGCGGCTACGCCGGCCTGGCCGAAGGCCTGGGGCTGTGCGTCTCGCTGTGCGAGCGCCACTGGGACCACCTGCATCCTTTGCCCGAGGAGGGGGATGCCGCGCAACGCATCGGCAACCTGGCCTGGCTGCTCCATCGCATCGTCGGTCTGGCCCAGGAGCTGCCGATCACGTCGGCACGCCACACCTTGCGAGATCTGGCGTCGGCGCGACAGCTCCAGCAGCAGATGGAACGCCATCCCGACGAGGCCGCTCAGCTCGCCGAAGGGCGGCTGACGATGGAGCAGTTGCAGCGTGCCGTGCGCGAGACGCCGGCGCCGCAGTTGCTGGCCGTCGAGGCCGCGGCACGGGCATGCCTGGACCGCCTGGCGGCCTTGCAGGCGCTGTGCGACGCCCGGCTGGGCGAGGAGGGCCCGAGCTTTGCCGCCGCGCGCGAGGCCCTGGACGCTGCCGCCCATGAGATGGGCCGGCTGTGCAAGGGCGCTGGGCTGCTGGCCGATCGCGCGCCGGAGGTCTCGGTCGATCCGACGGCACGGGGGGGCGAGCCGTCCGAGCCGCTGCCGATGCCGCCGACAGCGGGGCTGCACAGCCGCGAGCAGGCCCTGCGGCAGCTGCGCGAGGTGGCAGCCTTTTTTCGTCGCACCGAACCCCACAGTCCGGTGGCCTACCTGGCCGAAAAGGCGGCGCGCTGGGGTGAGATGCCCCTGCATCAATGGCTACAGGTGGTGCTCAAGGATCCAGGCGCGCTCGCTCATGTCGAAGAGCTGTTGGGCGTGGACCAGCCTTCACGCCCCTGAAGAAGGGCACTGATCGGAGCCCCGGTTCGCTGCGAGGGATCGACCGGCTGCGGCGTGATGCTGCGCGAACCAGTGACGGGTGCGGTTTGCGAATGCCACCAGGGAGAGCATGACCGGCACCTCGACCAACACGCCCACGACGGTGGCCAGGGCTGCGCCCGAATGCAGACCGAACAAGGAGATGGCCACGGCCACCGCGAGCTCAAAGAAGTTGGATGTGCCGATCAAACACGCCGGAGCGGCGATCTCGTACGGTAATCGCATCCAGCGTGCTGCTGCGTAGGACAAGGCGAAAATGCCGTAAGTCTGCAGCAGCAGCGGAACGGCGATCAGTGCGATGACGGCCGGTTGCCGGACGATCGTTTCGGCTTGCAGCGCAAAGAGCAAAACGACGGTGGCGATCAACCCGGTCACGGAGGCCGGTTTGAGTGTGGCCACACGACGAGCGAGATGGTCGGCTCCGCCTGTGGTCAGCCAGGTGCGGCGGGTCAGAATCCCCGCCACCAAGGGCAGCACGACGTAGAGCAGCACCGACAGCAGCAAGGTTTCCCAGGGGACGACCACATCCGTGACGCCGAGCAAGAACGCAGCGATCGGCGCGAAGGCGAAGACCATGATCAGGTCGTTGACCGACACTTGAACCAGGGTGTAGTTCGGATCACCTCGCGTGAGCTGGCTCCACACGAACACCATGGCAGTGCAAGGCGCCACACCCAGCAAGATCATGCCGGCAATGTATTCGTTGGCGCTTTGTGGGTCGACCCACGGCGCAAACAGGTGTTGAAAGAAGAGCACACCCAAGGCGGCCATCGTGAAAGGCTTGATGAGCCAGTTCACCGTCAAGGTGAGTAAAAGCCCTTTGGGGCGTGCGCCCACATCCCGCACGGCGGCAAAGTCGATCTGGATCATCATGGGATAGATCATGATCCAGATCAGCACGGCCACGACGAGGTTGACGTGCGCCACCTCCAGGCGGGCGATCCACACAAATACGCCTGGAGCGGCCAGCCCGAGGGACACCCCCAGGGCGATCGCCAAGGCGACCCAGATGCTCAGGTAGCGTTCGAACACGCCCATCGATGTCTTCCCCCAAGAGTTCAGGACTGGGCCAGCCGGCGGGCGAGAGCCGCGATCGCGCCGCGATCGGTCTCGGGTGAAGTTTGCGCAATCAAGGCCTCGATGCGCTGGCGTAGGGCGAGCATCGTGCCTTGGAAGGCCTCAAGGCGGGTGGCTTCGTCGCCTGCGACCGCCGACGGATCGGGATAGCCCCAGTGGACCGTGACTGGATGACCAGGCCAATAGGGGCAGGCTTCGCTGGCCGCGTGGTCGCATACCGTGATCACCAAATCCATGGTTGGCGATTCTGCTGTGGCAAATTCGTCCCAGGATTTGCTGCGCAAGCCCTCGATCGGGATGCCAGCTTGCTCGAGAACACGAAGCGCCAAGGGGTTGGGTGCGGTCTTGGGCTGGCTGCCGGCGGAATGGGCACGAAAACGCCCCTGGCCCAAATGATTCAGCAAGGCCTCGGCCAGAATGCTGCGGGCGGAGTTGTGTGTGCACAAAAAGAGCACGTGCAGTGGTGTGGGGGTCATGATCGGGGTGTTGTCGGTGGGGGACAGCAGTTTGCATCCTCGCCCGTGCGGTCAGGCAGGGCGTGGTCCATCGAAGCCGATAACGAAGTCAGCTCACAAGGAGTCCCCGCGCAGCAGTGCACGGTGAGAAATTCGATCAGCTCGCGCATTTGCACGTAGCCGGCGCGGTAGACGATGTGACGACCCTGAGGCTGGGCTTGCACCAAACCGCAGTGCAGCAATTCCTTGAGATGGAAGGACAAAGTACTGGGACGGATCTCCAGCGCTAGGGCCAAGGCTCCCGGCGTGAGGCCTTCAGGGCCCGCCTGGATGAGGTGGCGGACGATCGCAAGCCGGCTCGGCTGGGCCAGTGCAGCCAGACGTACGGCCGCTCGTTGCAGCGCGGGAGCTTCGGCTTTGGGGTCTGAGATGGGCAGAGCGCCTTCCATTATTCTATCTTTCTACAAATATCGAATTATTGTCAATACGCAGGAGGCGGCGGGCCCGCTGACCCGCGGGCGCGGTGCTTCGTCACCGAACGCTCATGGTTTTGTCACATGGGCGGGCGAATCGAGCCGGCGCCGGCGGTGCCTCTCGATGAGGCGAAAGCACGCTGTCACGGACCTGTCACGATCGCCGCCTACCATGCGCCTGCGTTCTCAACCGCATCCCCCAACGATTGATTGGAGTTGACAGATGATTCTCAAGAAGCTCGCCGTCGCGATGGGTTTTGTCGCCGCGGGCCTGGCCGCGCAAGCGGCGCTCGCCCAGGCCGTGCAGGTCGATCCCGCTTTGCCTGTTTACCAGAAGGCGCCGGGTGTGTCCGGCAACTTCACCAGCGTGGGGTCGGACACCTTGAACAACCTCATGACGCTGTGGGCCGAGGAGTTCAAGCGCATCTATCCGAATGTCAACATCCAGATCCAAGGCGCGGGCTCCTCGACGGCGCCGCCGGCGCTGACCGAAGGGGCCTCGAACTTCGGCCCGATGAGCCGCCTGATGACGGCGCGCGAGGTCGAGGCGTTCGAGAAGAAGCACGGCTACAAACCCACGGCCGTAGGCGTGGCCATCGACGCGCTGGCGGTCTACGTGAACAAGGACAACCCGATCCCCGGCCTGAGCATCCAGGAAGTGGATGCCATCATGTCGGTGGGGCGTCGTTGCGGGGGCGCCAGCGACATTACCAAGTGGGGACAGGTGGGCATGACCGGCGAGTGGGCCAACCGCGACATCGCGCTGTATGGCCGCAATTCGGTGTCTGGCACCTACGGGTTCTTCAAAGACGTGGCGCTTTGCAAGGGGGACTTCAAGCGTAACGTGGCCGAGCAGCCGGGGTCGGCTTCGGTGGTGCAAAGTGTGTCGACCCAGTTGAACGCTCTGGGCTACTCGGGCATCGGCTATCGCACCTCGGGCGTGCGGGCTTTGCCGCTGTCGAAGAAAAAGGGTGAGCCGTTCGTCGAGCCGACCGCTCAGAATTCTGTCTCGGGCGCCTATCCGCTGGCCCGTGTGCTCTATATCTACGTGAACAAGAAGCCCAACCAGCCGCTGGCGCCGCTGGAGCGTGAGTTCTTCAAGATGGTGTTGTCCAAGCAGGGTCAGGAAGTGGTCGTCAAAGACGGCTTCGTGCCCATGCCTGCGGCCATGGCCAATCGCTTTCTTGCCGAGTTGACCAAGTAAGGCGGTCCAGTGGCGCTGCTTCGGGGGGCACAGGGCCACCCAAGCAGCGGTCTGAGAGTCACATTCAGGAGATACTCGATGAATCGAATGATGGGTCTGGGCGCGCTGGGGGCCGCGGTGATGCTCTTGGCTGGGTGTGCAGGGCAACCGGCTGCGCCGGCAGCTGCCGCGCCCGCGTCGCCGGCACCGGCTGCCGCGCCCGCCGCTCCTTCGTCCACGGCCTCGGCGACCTCGGCCAAAGAGTTTTATGTGGTGTTGCCCGAATCGGGGCGCATTTATGCGTTCGGTGATACCCGCAACTACATGGACTTTCTGTCGCATGGCGAGGTGCAGTTGACGCGCACGCGCATCGGTGAAGGCCCTCAGGGCCGCACGCTTGTGTTTGGAATCACATCCGACGATGTGAAGAACAACAAGCCCAGCCTGGGTGAGTTGGTGATGTCCGGTCAGTTGGAGGCTGCCCCCGATTTCTATGGTGAAGTGTTCAAGAACGGCCGCTTCTACCTGTTCGGCGAGCTCAAGGACATGAAGGACTTCATCGCCTACGGCGAGGTGCCCTACAGTTACACCGACATCGGCGCGGGGCCCAAGGGCGAAACCATCGTCTACGTGATGAACAGCCAGAGCTACAAGCAAGGCAAACCCGCCAACCGGACCGAGCGCTTCAAGGCTTTGCGCGCATCGAACGGATAATTGCCGCTTGCACAGCGCAAGAGGGTGGCGACGTGAGTCGTCCACCCTCGTTTCGTGTCAGCACAGACCCCACTTCATGAATACAGCAACCCCCTCTCAGACCGTTCTGAGCGTCAACAAGGCCATGAGCCGGCGCTTGCTGTCGGATCGCATCTTTCAGAAGGTGATGACGGCCGGCGGCATCAGTGTGATCGTGGCGGTGTCGGCCATTTTCTTCTACCTGGCCAGTGTGGTCGTCCCTTTGTTCATGCCGCCCGGTGTGGAAAACCGCAGCCAATATGCGCTGCCTGGCCCGAAAGACCAGGCGACGCTGGCGTTCACCGGTGAGGAGCAACGGGAAATTGGGGTGCGCGTCAGTGCTGAAGGGGTGTTCACGTTTTTTCGCTTCGACTCCGGTGAGCTGGTGTCCGAAGCGCGGGTGCCGGTGCCTGCGGGAGTGCGTGTGACCAGCGCCGATTTGGGCGAGCGTCGCAGCTATGGACAAGGCTTCGGTTTGTCCGATGGACGTGTGATCCTGGTCAAACAGCGCTTCGACGTGAGTTTCCCGAACGATCAGCGCACGATCACGCCGGGTTTGGAGTTTCCGGTGGGCGAAGCGCCGGTGGTCGTCGATGCGCAAGGGCGCGCGATCGTCAACTTGGGCGTGCAGATCACGGACGATGGATCGACCATCGTGGCGCAGACCGAAGACGGCCGGCTGCTGTTGTCGGCGGTGAGTGTCACCACGAACATGATGACGGGCGAAAAACAAAGTGAGGTGCAGCAGTCTGAGATTGGGTCGCCGCCAGCGGGCATTCGCAAGCTCATCATCGAGTCCAAGCAGCGTGAGCTGTACGTCCTGTTCGGCGATCGTGGGTTGGCGCGTTACGACTTGAGCAATAAGGAGCAGCCGCGTTTGCTGGAGACGGTCGACTTGGTGCCGGCCGGAGAGAAGGTCACCGCGATCACCATGCTCAGTGGCGGCTTTTCCATCATTCTTGGCACGGATCAAGGTCGGCTCGCGCAATGGTTCCTCGTGCGCACCGAGGGAGCCAACTTCGCGCTGCGCAAGATCCGCGAGTTCAAGCCCATGCCTGCGGAGGTTACGGCCATTGCACCGGAGTTCTTCCGCAAAGGCTTCATCGTCGGCGACGCCAAGGGCCATCTGGGCAGCTATTACGCCACGTCGCAGCGCTTGCTCTTCACGGAGAAACTCAGCGATCAGCCGTTGGTGGTTTTGGGGGTGCCGCCTCGCGGGAATGGCTACTTGGCCCTCGATGCCGCGGGACGGGTGTATTCGGCCGCGGTGGACAACCACTACCCGGAGGTGTCCTTCCACAGTTTGTGGGAGAAGGTGTGGTACGAAAGCTATGAGGAGCCCGACTACGTTTGGCAGTCCTCAGCGGCCAATTCGGACTTCGAACCCAAGTTCAGCTTGGCGCCCTTGACCTATGGCACGATCAAAGCCGCCACGTATGCGATGCTGATTTCGGTGCCTCTGGCCATCCTCGGCGCCATTTTCACCGCTTACTTCATGACGCCGCGCATGCGCACCCTCGTCAAACCCACCATTGAGGTGATGGAGGCCTTGCCGACCGTTGTGCTGGGCTTTTTGGCGGGATTGTGGCTGGCGCCCTTGGTGGAGAACAACCTGGCCGGTGTGCTGTTGTGCATCGTGTTGCTGCCCGTCTCGATGGTGGCGGCCGCTTATGTCTGGCATCTGTTGCCTGCTTCGGTGACCGGCCGTATTCCAGCCGGTTGGGAGGCGGCCTTGTTGATGCCGGTGCTCGTTGGCGTGGTGTGGCTCATCTTCCAGATCGGCCACCCCATCGAGGCCGCGTTTTTCGGGGGGGACATGCCGCATTGGCTGAGCACCGAGCTGGGCATCACGTATGAGCAGCGCAACTCGCTCGTGGTGGGGATTGCCATGGGGTTCGCGGTGACGCCCACGATCTTCTCGATCGCGGAAGACGCGATCTTCAGTGTGCCCAAGGCCTTGACGTCCGGCTCCTTGGCGCTGGGGGCGACGCCTTGGCAAACGCTCACAGGGGTGGTGCTGCTGACGGCCAGCCCCGGCATTTTCTCTGCGGTGATGATCGGCTTGGGACGGGCCGTTGGTGAGACGATGATCGTGCTGATGGCCACCGGCAACACGGCCGTGATGGATTTCAGCATGTTCACGGGCTTTCGCACGCTGTCGGCCAACATCGGGGTGGAAATGCCGGAGGCGGGCGTGGGTGAAACGCACTACCGCTTGTTGTTCCTGTCGGCGCTGGTGCTGTTTGCCTTCACGTTCTTCGTCAACACAGTGGCCGAGCTGGTGCGTCAACGCCTGCGTGAGAAGTACAGCAGCATTTGACGGGGGAGGGCACACATCATGAAAGACTGGTTCAAGAGCGGTTCTCCCTGGATCTGGCTGACGGCTGGGGCTGTGGCGGCTTGTGTGTTGGCGGTTGCTGGCGTGCTGGCGCTGACGGCTTTGCGCGGTCTGAATCACTTCTGGCCCAAGCCGGTGATGGAAACCACCTTCGTCGAGCGTGACGGCTCACGGGTCGGTCTCATTGGTGAGATCCGTGAGCGGGAGGAAGTGGCCACCCGTCGTTTGCGCGAAGCGGGTTTCAACATTCCGGGGGAGGCGAATTTCTCCGAGCGGGTGCTCGTGAAGATGGGCAACCGCGATGTCACCGGGGTGGATTTCCGCTGGTTTCCCGTGCCCTTGTTGGGCGAACTGACGTACCCGAAAGACATTGTCACGATCGAGCGTCGCGAATGGGGCAACTTCTATGGGCATCTCGTGGCCGTAAAAGAAGCCGGCCAAGTCGTCGCCAGTGGCGAGGCAGCCTGGCCTGAGCTACAGCGGCGTGTCCAACGCGCCAGCGAATTGTTCGATCGGATTCACCAGATCGAAAAATACGATATCGGGCGCGTGAACTACGAGCTGGAGCAGTTGCGCCTGAAGCAGCGCCGCTTGGAGTTGCGTCATCAGCTCACCGAGGTAGCAAAGGCCGATATCGAACGTCAGCGTGAAGTGCTCAATGGCCGCTTTGCCAAGCTCCAGGACGAATTGCGCGTGCTGCGCGAGCAGATCGGCCGCGATTCCTTGGTCGGTCGGGTGATGAGCGGGCAAGAGGTCGAGGTGAAGCTGGCCAATGTGGCCGATGCCTACCGGCCCAATGCCATGGGTCTGTTCGAGAAGATCGCACACTACGTCCGCAAGTTGCATGAATTCATCTGGGATGATCCCCGAGAGGCCAACACCGAAGGGGGTATCTTCCCGGCGATCTTCGGCACCGTGCTGATGGTCTTGCTGATGTCGGTGATGGTCACGCCGTTGGGCATCATGGCTGCCGTGTACATGCGCGAGTACGCCAAGCAGGGCCCCCTGATCCGCATCATCCGCATCTCGGTGAACAATTTGGCCGGCGTGCCGTCCATCGTCTACGGGGTGTTCGGTCTGGGCTTCTTCGTGTACTTCCTGGGGGGCAACATCGACCGGCTGTTTTTCCCGGAGGCCTTGCCAGCTCCGACCTTCGGCAGCCCCGGCCTGCTGTGGGCGTCGTTGACCTTGGCCATTTTGACGTTGCCGGTGGTCATTGTGGCCACCGAGGAGGGGCTGTCGCGCGTGCCACGCTCCGTTCGCGAAGGCAGCTTGGCACTAGGCGCGACGAAGGCCGAGACGCTGTGGCGCACGGTGCTGCCGATGGCCAGCCCGGCGATGATGACCGGCTTGATCCTGGCGGTGGCCCGTGCTGCGGGGGAGGTGGCGCCGCTGATGCTGGTGGGCGTGGTCAAGCTCGCGCCGTCCCTGCCACTGGATGGCTATTTCCCTTACCTGCACCTGGAGCGCAAGTTCATGCATTTGGGCTTTCACATTTACGACGTGGGTTTCCAAAGCCCCAACGTGGAGGCGGCCCGTCCCTTGGTGTACGCGACGGCTTTGCTGTTGGTGGTCGTGATCATGGGCTTGAATCTCGCGGCGATCCGGCTGCGCAACCGGCTGCGTGAGAAGTTCCGCGGTCTCGACTCGGTTTGATGTGACAGTGCTAGATTCTTTTGGATGTCTGGAGAAAACCCGATGAACGCCTTCACCGAAGCCGCTGCGCCGCGGGTCACGATCGAAACGGCCGTGCCTGCTGCGGCTGCCCCCACGCGTCCCGTCTCTGATCACGAGGCGGCGCTGTCCGTCAAGGGGTTGAATCTCTTTTATGGGGCCAAACAGGCGCTGTTTGACGTGTCGATGGATATCCCGCGGGGGCAGGTTGTGGCCTTCATCGGGCCCAGTGGTTGCGGCAAATCCACGCTGCTGCGTTGTTTTAACCGGATGAACGATCTCGTCGACAACTGCCGCGTGGAAGGCCAGATCCTGCTCGACGGCAAGAACATCTACGACCGCAGCGTCAACGTGGCCCAATTGCGCCGCCGTGTGGGCATGGTGTTTCAAAAGCCCAATCCCTTTCCGAAATCGATCTACGAGAACGTGGCCTATGGTCTGCGGCTTCTGGGCGTGAAAAACCGCGCTCAGCTCGACGAAGTCGTGGAGCGTTCTTTGCGCCAGGCTGCACTATGGGACGAAGTCAAGGATCGGCTCGATGCCAGCGGGCTGAGTCTGTCTGGTGGTCAGCAGCAGCGTTTGGTGATTGCACGGGCTGTTGCGTTGGAGCCTGAAGTGCTGCTGTTGGACGAGCCTTGCTCGGCGCTAGACCCGATTTCGACCGCAAAGGTCGAGGAGCTGTTGCATGAACTGAAGTCGAAGTACACGATCGTGATCGTGACTCACAACATGCAGCAAGCTGCTCGGGTCTCGGACTACACCGCCTACATGTACTTGGGCAAGTTGATCGAGTACGGTGCGACCACCGAGCTTTTCATGAAGCCGCAGCGCCGCGAGACCGAGGACTACATCACCGGTCGTTTCGGTTGACCGCTACAGATCGAGGAGAGGATCCCATGAGCGACAAACATATCTCCAGCCAGTTCGATGCCGATCTGTCCAGCATTTCGACGCGAGTGCTCGAAATGGGTGGGCTGGTGGAATCGCAGGTGGCCCAGGCCGTTTACGCCCTCACGAATTTCAGCGGCGAGACCGCTTCCCAGGTGCTCACGCTCGAAGAGCGGGTCAACGGCATGGAAGTGGACATCGACCATGACCTGTCCATCATCATCGCACGCCGACAGCCCACCGCACGCGATCTACGCCTGTTGATCGCCATTTCCAAGGCGATCGGCAACCTTGAGCGCGTGGGTGACGAAGCCGCACGTATCGCACGCACGGTGCAACGCCTCATCAATGGTGGCGTCTCCAGCCGGATGCGCTTGCCTTTGTCCGATATCTCGTTCGAAGCCGGCTTGGCGACCCAGCAGTTGCGCAGCGCGTTGGACGCTTTCGCGCGGCTCGATGCGGTGAAAGCTGCCGAGATCATCAAAGCCGATCCGCGTATCGACGAGGAGTTCGATGGTCTGATGCGCAAGCTCATCACTTACATGATGGAAGATCCTCGCACGATCTCGGCGAGCATCGATCTGGTCTTTGTGGCCAAGGCGATTGAACGGGTGGGCGATCACGCCAAAAACTTGGCCGAGCAAATCATCTATGTCGTCAAAGGCACCGATGTGCGCCACAACCCCGTCGAGTCGCTCGACCAGGTGGTGCGCTGAGCGGGTAGAGCTTCGCACGAAAGGCAAGAACGATGACCTTGGCGTCCGTGTTGGTGGTGGAAGATGAATCCGCCATCGCCGAACTCATCTCTTTGAATCTGCGTCATGCCGGCTATGAGGTGACGCTGGCCTCCAGCGCCGACCAGGCCGAACTGGCGATTTCCAAGGTGTTGCCCGATCTCGTGCTGCTGGACTGGATGTTGCCAGGGGAGTCCGGCTTGTCGTTGGCCAAACGGCTGCGCAGTCAAGAACGCACCAAGTCCTTGCCGATCATCATGCTGACCGCGCGTGGCGAGGAAGTAGACCGTGTGGCGGGGTTGGATGCGGGTGCTGACGATTACATCGCCAAGCCTTTTTCCACCAACGAACTCATGGCCCGCATCCGGGCGGTGTTGCGGCGCAAGGCGCCCGAAGCGCTGGATACGGTGGTGGAAGTGGGGGGCTTGCGACTGGACCCGTCCACGCGCCGTGTCTCCCGTGCAGGCCAAGAGGTCAAGGTCGGACCCACCGAGTTCAGACTGCTGCATTTCTTGATGACGCATCCGGAACGGGTGCATAGCCGGGCTCAGTTGCTCGATCGGGTTTGGGGCGACCATGTCTTCATCGAGGAGCGCACGGTGGATGTGCACGTCAAGCGTTTGCGCGAGGCGCTATCCACGGTGCAATGCTCGTCGATGATCGAAACGGTGCGTGGGGCCGGCTACCGTTTGACTCAGCACACCCAGACCACGACTTCTTGACGCCTCACCGATCATGAATTGGTGGATTCCTCGCGCCTGTGCCGTGGTGGGCGCGGCCGTTGGCGGTGGAGTGTTGGGGTATGTGTTGGGCGACAGCCTGTACTGGCATTGGCTGGGCTTGCTTCTGGGGATGACCTCAGCCGTGGCCGCGGTGGTGTTTTTCGATACCATGCGCGGCTATCGTGTGCTGGGTTGGTTGAGGGATGATCAAGGCCGGCCGGCCCCCGTAGAAGTGGGTCTTTGGGGCGAATTGGCGTATCGCATCGAGCGTGCCATTCGTGCCCGAGAGGCTACGCTGTCTCAGGAACGTTTGCGCTTGACGCAATTTCTGGCCGCGATCGAAGCCTCGCCCAATGGGGTCATGCTGCTCGACAAGGACGAGCACATCCAATGGTGTAATCGCGTCAGTGCCGAACACTTGGGCATCGATCCGGGACGCGACATCGGTCAGCGAGTCACTAATCTGGTACGCACGCCAATGTTCGTCGACTACCTGCAAGCGGGCGATTTCTCCCATCCGGTGGTCTTCGTCAGCCCGAGAGATCAGGTGACCTTGTCGGTGCTGATTCGTCCCTATGGCGAGGGCATGAAGCTGTTGCTGTCGCAGGACATCACCGAGCGCGAGCGCGCCGACATGATGCGCCGCGACTTCGTGGCCAACGTATCGCATGAAATTCGCACACCGCTGACGGTGCTGTCGGGCTTCATCGAAACGATGACGAATCTGCCCCTCACTGAGGTCGAGCGCAAGCGTGTATTGGGCTTGATGGCGCAGCAAACCCAGCGCATGCAAAGCCTGGTGACGGATTTGCTCACCTTGGCTCAACTGGAAGGCAGTCCAAGGCCACCGACGGATTTGTGGATTTCGGTCGCCAAATTGATGGACTGCCTGCATGCGGATGCGACGAGCTTGTCTCAAGGCAAGCACGAGTTGCGTTTTGTCTTGCAAGACGCTGCCGAGGTGGCGGGTGCCGAGACCGAACTGCTCAGCGCAATGGGCAACCTGGTCAGCAATGCCATCCGCTACACGGCCCCGGGCGGACGCATCGAGGTCCGTTGGGAGGTGCTACCCAGCGGAGAAGGACGGTTTGCCGTGCGTGACACCGGTATCGGAGTGTCCAAGGAGCATCTGCCGCGTCTGACCGAGCGGTTCTATCGCGTCGATGGCAGTCGATCCCGCGAGACGGGAGGCACCGGGTTGGGCTTGTCCATCGTCAAGCACGTGGTCCTCCGGCATGCCGGCGAGCTGGATATTGAGAGTGAACCCGGGGTGGGGTCGCTGTTCTCGATCACTTTTCCGGTGCAGCGGGTCCGGCGCTTGGGCGGAAAGCTCGAAGACGAGCGATCCGGCGCACTCGTCGACGATCACCGTTGTTGATCGCGCAAGTGCCGATACATGAGGGCCAGCACCGTGGTGACGGTGCCCAGAGCCACGAAGTTGGCGGCCCAGAATCCTTGGGCTCCCTGCAACGACTCGGGGATGTGGCCCGTGACGTTGAAGCCCAGGACCCATCCACCTCCCAATCCCAGGCCCCATAGCGACACGACATAAGCCAGCGCAGGAGCCAGGGCGATGCGAAAGGAGCGCAGCGCGAATGCGATCGTGACTTGTGCGGCGTCGAAGATCTGGTACAGGGCAATGTAGACAAAGAGCTGCAAGGCCATGGCCTGCACGGCCGGATCCAGGCTGTAGGTCGCAGCGATGGGAGCGCGCAGGACGAAGAGCACCACCCCCAGACTCATCGACAGGCCCACAGCCATGCCAATGCCCTGGCAGCCGGCAAGCCAGGCTGCCTGAGGCTGCCCGCTGCCTCGCAGTTGAGCCACCTTGGCCCCCGTGGCTACCGCAATCGACAGGGGCAGCATGTAGGCCACGGATGCGAGGTTGGCCACGATCTGATGGCCGGCCAGGGCCGTCGTGCCGAAGTGTGAGATGAACACGGCCATCAGCGTGAAGGCCGTCACTTCGACGAAGTAGCTTGCGCCGGCGGGCAGGCCCAGCCGCAGCAGTTCCTTTTGGTCCCGCCAACGGGGCCGGTCCCAGTCGCGCCACAGCCCGAACGGGGCATACAACGGGTGCCGCGAGAGCATCGTCCAGCCGACGGCCGTCTGCAGCACCAGGACGATCAGGGTGGCCAGCGCGCAGCCCGTCACACCCAGCGCCGGCACAGCGCCGCCGCCGAACACCAGCCAGGCATTGAGCGGCAGCTTGAGCGCCAGGCCGCCCAGTTGCAGCACCGTCACCAGCAGCGGCCGGGAGATGCCCTGGTTGAGTGCGCTGTAGCACCGCAGCAGCAGCGCCAGCGGCAGGCCCCAGCCCAGCCAGAACAGGTAGTCGCGCGTGCGCTGGGCCACCTCGGGCGCGACATCGGTGAGCGCCAGCAGCACTCCGGGAAAGAACATCAGCCCCATCCCGGGCACGGCCAGCGCCAGGGCCAGCCACACGCCCTGCTGGAAGGCGCGCCCCACCTGGCGCGGCTCGCCGCTGCCGTGATGCTGGCCCACCACCGGGATCAGGGCCTGGACCACGCCGGTCAGCCCGATGAAGACGCTGATGTACAGGGCCGCACCGATCGACAGCGCGGCCAGGTCCTCACTGGAGGCGCGGCCGGCCATCAGCGTGTCGGCCACACCGAAGCCGATGGTGGCGAGCTGGCCGATCAGGATGGAACCCGCATCGCGGGCGATGGACCGCCAAGCAGACATTCGGTGTCAGTCCCGGCGGTAGAGATAGGTCTGTTCGTGGCGATCCGTGGGGCGCCGCTCGGCGGTGACCAGGGTCCAGCCTGGTGGGGCCGGGGGCGGGCTGCGCCGCGGCCCGATCAGCAGGAGGTGACGGCAGACCTGCGGGTCGCCCTCCATGCCGGCCTGCACACGCAGGCCGCCCAGGGCTTCCAGGGCCGCGAGCTGGTGGCGCGGCAGCCCACTGGTGAGCACGCAGGCGTTGGCGGGCAGGTGGCGTTGCAGGCGCTCGACCAGCGGCCGGTCGCTGCGGGCGTAGTTCAGCAGCGGCAGCCACAGCGTGAGCATCAGCAGCCAGATCAGGGCGACGCCGCCGGCTGGCAGCACGAGGCTGCGCCACAGGGCTTCGCGATGCCGTCCCGTGCGCCAGCGCACCAGCCAGGCCCAGGCCAGCGTGGCGACGATGCCCAGCGACAGCGCCGTCACGGAAAAACTCGGTTCGAAGCCCGGGGCGAGCTTGGCGATGTTGGCGGCCGGCTTGGCAGGGATGCCCGTGTGCATGGCGATGTACATCACCCACACGAACAGCGCGCCGGCGGTGAAGAAACACACGGAGAACCAGTCGATCGCCGAGGCCACGGGCCGGCGCAGCGTGGGCAAGGCGAAGGCCGAAAGCACGGCCAGGGCCGGCAGGCCGAGCAGCAGCGCACGATCCGAGCCGTTCATCGCCACGCAGGCGGTCACGGCGAGGGCAGCCATCGACGCAGGCCAGGCGATGTGCCGATGCCGCAGGTGGTGGCGCCAGCGCCACAAGGTCCAGCCGGCGAGCAACCAGGCCGGCCAGGTGAACCACACGAGCAACCGCGATACCTGGGCCACGGACGGCCATTCCTGCACGCGCCAGCCCCAGGTTCCAAAGGCCGTGGCCAGCAACCCGGCCAGCAGGGCCGAGGCCAGCACCCAGGGGGCGAATGCCCGGGTGGCTTCGTAATGAGACCACCAGCATACGAGCCCGGCAGCGGCGGCCAGGGCCAGAGCCAAGCTGGGCGCCCCGCTGCCAGCCATCAGCGGCAGGGCGGCCAGCATCGCCAGACGCGGCTGCCAGCCGCGGTAGGTGCTGGCCGAGACGGCGTACAGGCACAGACCGGCGCCGGCGAGCTGCACCAGCTCAGGAGTGATCTCGTGTCCGAGCTGCAGCAGGCCCAGGCTGGCCAGGAGAGCCAGCACGGCCCCGTCGGCCACGGCCCGCGCATAGTCCACCGGATGGGCCTCCCCGCCGAAGGCAAAGGCCACCGGCTGGGCGGCTTCGGTGCGGGCCAGGTGGTAGCAGCTATACCAGGTGAGTGCCAGGGTGGTGGCCAGCAAGAGCGCAAAAGGCACGCGCGCGGCCAGCTCCGGGCCGATCCAGCCGCCCAGTGCCTGGATGAACAGCGCCCCCAGCCAGTACGGCAACAGGCCGCCGTCCGAGGGGAGCCCGGCGATTGTCGGGTGCCACCAGTCGCCTCCCTGTGCCAGGGCGTGCATGTAGCCATATGCGGTGACGTCCGCATTGCGCCAGGGATCGCGGCCGAAATGGCCCGGTAGCACATACGCAGCACACAGCAGCAGCAGCGCCAGACGGGGCAGGCGCCGGGCGGCGCGCTGCGTGACGATGGCAGGGGTGGGTTGGTTCAAGGGGGGATGGGAGGCATGCAGCACGGGCGCCATCATGCAGGAATTCGGCGGCGCCGGGGCAGGGGGCGCGCCGACCGGGCCGGAAACGAACAAGGCAGCCCGGAAACCGGGCTGCCTTGTCGGAGGGGTCGGTGCGTGCCGCAGGCAGACACCGGGAGCAAGACTTTACTTCTTGAGACCGACGCGCGCAAATTTGTTGCGGAACTTCTCGACGCGGCCACCCAGCGAGTCCACGCTCTTTTGCGTGCCGGTATAGAAGGGGTGCGTCTCGCTGGTGGTTTCCAGCTTGAACAGCGGCAGTTCGCGGCCGTCGTCCAGCTTGATGGTTTCCTTGGTGGGCGCGCACGAGCGCGTCACGAACTGGAAGCCGTTGGACAGGTCCACGAAGCACACTTCGCGGTAGTTGGGGTGAATGCCTTCTTTCATGCCGGGTCCTTTGGTCGCAGGTGCGCCGGGAGCCACGCCGAACCCCTCGGCGCACTTTCCGGAATGCGGGAAACCACACATTATACAACGCGGATCGCATTGACAGGGAGAAGCGATGCCAGCGCTCTCAACGGTCTGGCTGAAGCTCGACCGGTTCGTCGGGCGCGAAACAGTCCGCAGGGACTGTTTCTGGTCCCGACTCAATCCACGGTCTCGCAGAGCTCGACCGGTTCGTCGGGCGCGAAACAGTCCACAGGGACTGTTTCTGGTCCCGACTCACCCCCCTCGGCGCATCATGTCGAAGAAGTCGTGGTTGTTCTTGGTGGACTTCATTTTGTCGAGAATGAACTCCATCGCCTCGATCTCGTCCATCGGGTAGAGGAGTTTGCGCAGGATCCAGGTCTTCTGCAGGATCTCGGGCTTGAGCAGCAGCTCCTCGCGGCGGGTGCCCGACTTGTTCAGCAGGATGGAGGGGTAGACGCGCTTTTCGGCCATGCGTCGATCGAGGTGGATCTCGCAGTTGCCGGTGCCCTTGAACTCTTCGTAGATCACCTCGTCCATGCGGCTGCCGGTGTCGATCAGTGCCGTGCCGATGATGGTGAGTGAGCCGCCTTCCTCGATGTTGCGGGCGGCACCGAAGAAGCGCTTGGGCCGCTGCAGGGCGTTGGCGTCGACGCCGCCGGTAAGCACCTTGCCCGACGAGGGCAGCACGTTGTTGTAGGCGCGCGCCAAGCGGGTGATGGAGTCCAGCAGGATGACCACGTCCTTCTTCAGTTCGACCAGGCGCTTGGCCCGCTCGATGACCATCTCGGCCACCTGCACGTGGCGGGCAGCGGGTTCGTCGAAGGTGGAGCTGATGACCTCGCCGCGCACGGTGCGCTGCATCTCGGTCACTTCCTCCGGGCGCTCGTCCACGAGCAGCACGATGAGGTAGACGTCGGGGTGGTTGGCCGTGATGGCATGGGCCAGGTGCTGCATCATCACCGTCTTGCCGCTTTTGGGCGGCGCCACCAGCAGGGCACGCTGGCCTTTGCCGATGGGGGCGATGAGGTCGATGATGCGGCTGGTGATGTTTTCGTCCGACCGGATGTCGCGTTCGAGCTTGAACTGCTCTTTCGGGAAGAGCGGTGTCAAGTTCTCGAACATGATCTTGTGCTTGTTCTCCTCGGGCGTGAGGCCGTTGACACGATCCACCTTCACCAGGGCGAAATAGCGCTCACCGTCCTTGGGCGTGCGCACCTCGCCCTCGATCATGTCGCCGGTGTGCAAGTTGAAGCGACGGATCTGGCTGGGCGAGAGGTAGATGTCGTCCGTGCTGGCCAGGAAGCTGGTCTCGGGCGAGCGCAGGAAGCCGAAGCCGTCCGGCAGCACTTCCAGCACGCCATCGCCAAAGACCTGCTCGCCCTGCTTGGCGCGCTTCTTCATGATCGCGAACATCAGCTCCTGCTTGCGCATGCGGCTGGTGTTCTCGATCTCCAGCGACTCGGCCATCTTGATGAGCTCCGAGACGTGCAGGACTTTGAGTTCTGAAAGGTGCATGGGTGGGAACCCTGGTCGGTGTGGTGTCGAAACTGGAAGAGCCCAGGCCTCGGCGAGGCGGCAGCGATGCCCTTGCGGCATGCAGCCCTGTCAGCCTGGACCGGCCGTCACCCGCGACGTCCGCGGATGCTGTATCTGGGAAGGGTGGTGAGCCGAAACTGGGCGCCGTCGATCGGGCGCAGCGGCGTGTTCAGCGACCTGTTGCCCGTTGAGCTGCGCCGGGCTTTTGGCTCCGGCGTCAGCCAACTTTGGCGCTGATTATAGATGCCCGTCGACGAAGGCCGTCAACTGGGCCTTGGACAATGCGCCGACCTTGGTGCCGGCGAGCTGGCCGCCCTTGAAGAGCATCAGCGTGGGAATGCCGCGGATGCCGAACTTGGCGGGCACTTCTCGGTTCTCGTCGACGTTCATCTTGGCGATCTGCAGACGGCCGTTGTAGTCCTTGGCCACCTCGTCCAGGATGGGGGCGATCATCTTGCACGGGCCACACCATTCGGCCCAGTAGTCCACCAGCACAGGCTTGTCGGCCTGCAGCACGTCGGCGTCGAAAGACGCATCCGAGACGTGTTTGATCAGCTCGCTGCTCATTGTTCAATCCTCGTGTGCGTCGGGCCGCCAGCCCGACAAGGCACAATGATTTTGACACAAAGCCTGTCGGCCCTAGGTTTGGCAGGGAGTCCGCGCGGCAAGGGGCCGCGTGGGTCGAATCGTTTCGATGCATGTCTTCCTCGATCCCATCCTTGCTCGAACGACGCAGCCTGCCGTGCCCGCCCGACGTGTGGGGGGCGGTGGCCATGGTGTTGCAGGACTTCGTCCGGCGGCACGGCCTGGTGGCGCGTGATCTCTGGGTGATCGTGCCCTTTGCGCAACACCTGCCCCTGGCACGCGAGGCCTGGGCCCGGCACGCCGGTGCCGGCTGGATGCCACGATTCGAGACCACCGAGACGCTGGCGGCCGCGCTGGGCCCGCGAGAGGAGGCGGCGCAGGACGTGCCCACCGGCGATGCGGTGATCGACCGCCTGGCCGCCGCGCCATTGCTGGCACGCCAGGCTTGGGCCCGGCAGACGGCCCAGGAGGACCCGGCGATGTTCCGGCACTGGGTGCGGCTGCTCGTGGACACGACCCACCAACTGATGGAAGGGGCGGCCTGCCAGCCGCCCGACCGGCGAGAGGCCTGGTGGGCCCGCGTGCAGGAGCGGCTCGAGGGCCGGCTGGCGGCCCAGGTGGCCGCCGGCGAGGTGGAGGGGGCCTTGGCACGGGTGGCCTGGGCCTGGGCGCGCCAGCGGGACACCGTCCCCACCGACGGGCTGTTCCAGGCGCAGCCCGCGGCCTGGGCGGTGGTGCAGGCCGGCGGCGCCGATGCCCTCATGGCATCGGTGGTGGCGCAGTTTTGCGGGCCGGCGCTGTGGCTGGACCTCGACCCCCCGGGGGCCGCCGGGAGCGCGCCGACGGGGCAGGCGCCGTCTCTGACGGTGTGTCAGGACGCCGAGGAGGAGGCGCAGGGGGCCGCCGCCCGGGTCTTGCGCCATGTGGCCGACGGGGAGGTGCCGGTCGCCCTGGTGGCCCAGGACCGGGGGTTGGTGCGCCGCATCCGGGCGCTGCTGGAGCGCGAACGGGTGCGCATCCATGACGAGACGGGCTGGAAGCTCTCCACCACCCGGGCGGGTGCCTGCGTGATGGGGCTGCTGCGGCTGTGCGGATCGCGTGCGTCCACCGAGGAGCTGCTGGACTGGCTCAAGAGCGGATTCGTGGACTTGCCGGGACAAGGCCCGGCGGTTCCGCTGCTGGAGGCGGCGCTGCGCCGGCAGCAAGTGGCCTGGGTGGCAGGGGTGCGGATGGAGCACCTGCCCGCCGCGGCCCAGGCGCTGTGGCAGGCCTGGGCCGAGGCCTGCGGGCCGCTGAAGCGCCTGACGCGGGCGAGCCTGGCGCAATGGCAGCAGGCGCTTGCGCAGGGGCTGCAGCGGTGCGGGGCCTGGGAGCGCCTGCAGCTCGATCCGGCCGGGGCCCAGTTGTTGCGGGCTTTGCGCCTGCAGGAGGGGGTTGCCACGGCAGGCCCGTACGGCCGGCAGGCGCGGCAGCTCGAATGGGAGCGGGCCGATCACCTGGCCTGGGTGGACGAGGTGCTGGAGGCCGTGTCGTTCCGACCGGCGCCGGCCGAGCCGGCCGAGGTGGTGATCGCCCCGCTGTCGCGTTGCCTGCTGCGGCCCTTTGCCGCGGTGGTCCTGCCCGGTTGCGACCACACCCACCTGGGCGCCCCGGCGGCCGTCGGGGGCTGCCTGAGCGAAGCCGAGCGGCGTGACCTGGCGCTGCCCACCCGCGAGCAGGCCTGGCAGCGCGAGCGGCTGGCACTGCGCCATGTGCTCACGCACCCGCGGTTGAGCCTGTCGTGGCGGCGCAGCCACCAGGGCGAGCCGCTGCAGGTGTCGCCGCTGCTGGAGCCCCTGCGCCTGGCGCTGCGCCGTGCCGGAGGCGATTGGCCGGCGGCGCCGCAGGTGCTGGTCCCGCAGACCCTGCCCGCCTGCCCGGTGGGGCCTACGCAGCCCTCGGCGCCGGCCTTGTTGCCGTCGCAGGTGAGCGCCACGGCCTATGAGGCCCTGCGGGCCTGCCCCTATCGGTTCTTTGCCCTGCGCATGCTGGGCCTGGAGGAGGTGGTGGTGCTCGATGACGAGCCCGACCGGCGCGACCAAGGCAACTGGCTGCATGCGGTGCTGCACGCCTTTCACACCACGCGGGCGGTGCCAAGTGATGACCCGCAGGCCGATGTCGAGCGTCTGCTGGCGATTGGGCGGGCGCAGCGGCAGGCGCAGGGGCTGGACGAGGCGGCCTTCCTGGCCGAGTGGCTGCAGTTCGAGCGGTTGGCGCCGGCTTATGTGGAATGGCTGCATGCCCAGGAGGCCCAGGGCTGGCGCTTCGAGCGTGGGGAGTGGGCCGTCTCGGCGCCCGGGGGCGGGCCGGCGGACCTGCGCGGGGTGCTGGACCGGGTGGACCGACTGTCGCAGGGGGAGCGACCACCCCGGGCCCGGCTGATCGACTACAAGATCTCCTCGGCGGAAAGCCTTCGCACGCGCGTGCGTCAGCCGCTGGAAGACACACAACTGGCGTTCTATGCGGCCTTGTGGGAAGGTGCTGCCGAGACGGCCGCGGGGGCCGAGGGCCTGGAGGCCGGCTACCTGGCGCTGGAGGTGCCGGTGAGGTGGATCGAGCATCCGCAGGTGGCCGACAGCGCAGCCGCCTTGCGGGCGGGGCTGGCCGAAGACCTTGCCCGGCTGGCGGCCGGCGCGCCGCTGCCGCCCTTGGGGGAGGGGCCGGCGTGCACGCACTGCGCAGCGGCGGGCCTGTGCCGCAAAGAGCACTGGACCGCAGTGAGGCAGGAGGGGCTGGCATGAAGGCGGCATCGGGGCACGCCCGTGTGGCGGCGTACCGCATCGACGGGCACCTGGTCAGCCGCGAGGCGTTTTACGCCCAGGCCTGCGATCCGAGGCGTAGCGTGGTCGTGGAGGCCTGTGCCGGCGCGGGCAAGACCTGGATGCTGGTGTCGCGCATCCTGCGGGCCTTGCTCGACGGGGTGCCCGCGCGCGAGATCCTGGCCATCACCTTCACGAAGAAGGCCGCCGGGGAGATGCGCGCGCGCCTGATGGAGTGGCTGGCGGACCTGGCGCTGGCGAGCCAGGAGACGCGGGTGCAGGCCCTGGTGGAGCGGGGCCTGAGCGAGCCCGAGGCCCGCCGGCAGGCCCCGGTGCTGGCTGACCTGTACGAGCGCTTGCTGGATGCGGGCGAACAGGTGGAGGTGCGCACCTTCCATGCCTGGTTCGCCCAGCTCCTGCGGTCCGCGCCGCTGCAGGTGATCGACCGGCTGGGCCTGGTGCCGCAAGCCCAGTTGCTGGAGGACAGCGCCGAGTTGTCCGGGCCGACCTGGCGCGAATGGCTGGGCCGGGTGCATCGCGATCCGGGCTTGCGCGAGGACCTGGCCGCGTTGATGCGGGAGCATTCCCGCAGCCGCGTGCGCGAATGGCTGCTGGGCTTGATCGACAAGCGCGTGGAGTTTGAATTGGCCGATGCCGCCGGCACCCTGGCCGCCAGCGTGCCGGCGGCCGCGCAGTGGCGGGCTGCGTTTGCGGGGCTGGCGCATCCGGCCCAGCGTCTGCGCCATCCCGCGGTGCGTGGTGCGCTGCAGGCGGTGGCCCGGGCCCTGGGGGCGCAAAAAAACGCCACACCGCGCAAGGCGGCCCAGGCGCTGGAGGAGGCGCTGGCGCTGCCCGACGACGAGGCGGCGCTTTCGGCCGTCCGTGCGGCCCTGTTCACCCAGTCGGGTACGCTGCGCAAGCATCTCGAAGCCCCCGGTCTGGACGAGGCCGTGGCCTGGCTGGACGAGATCCAGCAAGGCGTGGCCCAGGAAACCGCCCACCGTGAGCACCAGCGCCTGGTGCGCCTGGGCAGGGTGCTGCTGCAGGCCTACGAATCGGTCAAGCGGCAACGGGGCCTGGCCGACATGGCCGACCTGGAGCGTTGCGCGCTGGCACTGCTGGGCGATGGGGCGCTGGCCGCCTGGATGCAGGAACGGCTGGATGCACGGGTGAGCCAGGTCCTGATCGATGAATTCCAGGACACCAACCCGCTGCAGTGGCAGGCCTTGTCGCAATGGCTGTCGTCCTATGCCGGGGCGGGCGGCGGGGCGAGCGGGCAGCGGCCTTTGGGGGTGTTCATCGTCGGCGATCCCAAGCAGAGCATCTACCGCTTCCGCCGGGCCGAGCCCAGGGTGTTCGAGGCGGCCAAGGCCCTGGTGGTGCAGGGCCTGGGCGGCTCGGTGCTGGAATGCGACCACACCCGACGCAACGCGCCGGCCGTGATCGACGCCCTGAACGCGGTGTTCGGCACGGCTCAGGCCGAGGGGGCCTACGAGGGCTTCCGGCCTCACACCACCGAGCATGGCGACGATGCTCCGGCGGCGCGGGTGTGCGCGCTGCCGCGCATCGAGCGGCCTGAACGTGAGGCCCGGGCCCAGGCCGCACCGGCGTGGCGTGACAGCCTGACGCAGCCGCGCCACGAGGGGCAGGAGCCCTGGCGGGCCCAGGAGGCCCGTGCCGTGGCCCAGGCCATCGAGCACTTGGTGCGGGTGGAGGGGGTGGCGCCGGGCGACATTCAGGTGCTGGCGCGCAGGCGTGCGCCGCTGGGCTGGGTCGCCCAGGCCCTGCGCGAGCGGCACATCGCCTGTGCCAGCCCCGAGGACCATGCCCTGATGGACGCACTGGAGGTGCGTGACCTCGTGGCCCTGCTGGATGCCCTGGTGTCACCTGGACATGCTCTGTCGCTGGCCCAGGCGTTGCGTTCCCCGCTGTTCGACGCCGGCGATGACGAGCTCGTGTGGTTGGCACAGCGCGCCCGGGAGGCCGGGGGCTGGTGGGCGGCGCTGACCGGTGCGGCCGCGTCGGGCGAACCTGCCGGCCAGGCTCTGCGCCGGGCTCGCGCGCTCCTGCCCGGATGGGCCGAGGCGGCCCGCCATCTGCCGCCGCACGACCTGCTCGACCGCATCTACGCCGAAGGCGACGTGCCGGCCCGTTACGCGCAGCGGGTGCCGCCGGAGCTGCGCGAGTCGGTGAAAGCGCACCTGGAGGCCCTGTTGTCGTGCTCGCTCGAACTCGACGGCGGCCGCTATGCGACACCGCACCAATTCGTGCAGGCGCTGCGCAGGCGTTCGCCCGGGCTGTCCCTGAGCAGCACGCCCGAGGCGGTGCAACTGCTCACCATCCACGGTGCCAAGGGACTGGAGGCCCGCGTGGTCTTCGTGATCGACACCGACCCGGAACGGCGCAGCAGCGCCGACCGCCACGACAGCGCCACCGTGCTGGTGGACTGGCCGGCCGGCGAGTCACGGCCGCGCTGCTTTGCCTTCGTTGCCGACGAGCGGCAGCCGGCACCCAGCCTGGAGGAGGCGATGGCCGTGGAGCGCGCCGCGCGTGCGCGCGAGGAGATGAATGGCCTGTACGTGGCGATGACGCGCGCACGCGAGCGGCTCGTGGTCAGTGCCAGTGCGCCCCATCTGGGACAGGAGGGGCCGAGCTGGTGGTCGCGGCTGGCGGCGGTCTGTGAGCCGTGGACGCCGACATCGCCGCAAACCGCTGTCTCGCAGCAGGCTGTCTCTGCCGAGGTCCGGGTCTGGCGATTGCCGAGCCTGCAACGCCAGGCCCCCCTTGCGACCGAGACCGCCCACGCGCCGCGGTCGGCCGGAGCGCGGCTGGGCGAGGTGGTGCACCGCTGCCTGGAATGGCTGGCTGGCCCGGAAGGGCCGTCACTGAGCCGAGTGGAGGGCCTCGCGTGGGCCGCAGCAGAAGAACTCGGAGCCGACGAAGCCACGGCGCAGGCGGCTGTGGACGTGGTGCGGCGCATGCTGAGCGATGCGCGCATCCACGCCCTGCTGGGTGGCGAGCCGCTGGCCTGGGCCGGCAACGAGGTGCCGGTCGTGGCCGACGGGCGCTCCGGCCGCATCGACCGGCTGGTGCTGCGCAGGGGTGCTGAAGGGGAGCAATGGTGGGTGTTGGACTACAAGACCGAGTCCCGCCCCGAGGCCGACCCGGAGCTGGTGGCGCAACTGGAACGCTACCGGCGTGCCGTCGAGGCGGGAGACCCGCAGCGGCCGGTGCGTGCGGCCTTCATCACCGGCGACGGCCGGCTCGTGGAAGTCATGCCCGCCGCGAAATAAGCCTGCCTTGACGGGGCTTGTTTCCGGTTTGCGGCAGGCCAGCCGGGTGTCCAATCGGGCATCGTCCGTCCATCTGCGCGCCGGCATGCCGTCTCCAGCCTCCGTCCGTCCGCCAGCCCGCACCCTGGGCCGCTATGAATTGCGCCAGATTCTCGGCCAGGGCGGGCAGAGCGCTGTCTGGCGGGCCTTCGACCCGCGGCTGGACCGCGACGTCGCCCTCAAGCTGCACCGGATGCAGGCCAGCGACGGCGAGACGCTGACCCAGTGGCTGCACGAGGCCCGCGCGGTGGCACGCCTGACACATCCCCACATCGTCCCGCTGTTCGAGGCCGATGTTCACGACCGGCACCCCTACCTCGTGTTCGAGTTGGTCGAAGGCCCCACGCTGTCGCAGCGCCTGCGCGAGCACGGCGCCGTGCCGGCGGCCGAGGCGGTGCGCCTGTTGCTGGGGGTGCTCGACGGTCTCGAGCATGCCCATCGTGCCGGCGTGATCCATCGCGACCTCAAGCCCTCGAACATCCTGCTGGACCGCGACGGCCGCGCGCGGGTGATGGACTTCGGCATCGCCGTGAACCAGCGTCACGGTGCCGTGCAGGAGGCTTTGGTGGGCACGCCCGGCTACATGGCCCCTGAACTGGCCCAGGGCCGTCCCGCAACGGCCCAGGCTGACGTGTTCGCTGCCGGCCTGGTGCTCTATGAGATGCTTGCAGGCCGCCCCGCGGTGCAGGAGCTCGATCCCTACCGGGCCTTGCACCGGCTCACGCATGAGGATGTGGCCTTGCCGCCCCATCTGCCGCACCCGGTGGACGACACCCTGCGGGCTATCGTGCACCGGGCCACGGCCCGTGATACCGCGGTGCGCTATGCCAGCGCAGGCGAGATGGCCGCGGCCTTGCAGGCCTGGCAGGTCCCCAAGAACGATGGTGGCGAGGTCGGCGGCCACGCCACGCTGGAGTTCCTGATGCGCCGCATGCGCCACAAGAGCGACTTTCCGGCGCTGACCGATGCGGTGGGGCGCATCCAGCGCATCGCGGCTTCGGAGCATGAGAGCCTCCACCACCTGGCCAACGAGATCCTCAAGGACGTGGCGTTGACGAACAAGCTGCTGCGCATCGTCAACTCGGCCCACTTCCGCACGGCCGGCGGTGGCACGATCAGCACGGTGTCGCGGGCTGCCGCATTGGTGGGCTTTGCGGGCATCCGCAACCTGGCACTGTCGCTCGTCGTGCTGGAGCACATGCAGGACAAGGCCCATGCGGCCTCGCTGAAGGAGGAGTTCCTGCGCTCGCTGATGGCCGGCAACGTGGCGCGCGAACTGGCGGTCAGCGTCCGCGAGGCCGAGGAGGCCTTCATCGCGGCGTTGTTCCAGAATCTCGGGCGCACCCTGGCCCAGTTCTACTTCCCGGAGGAGGCCGAGCAGGTCCGACGCCTCGTGCAGGCCGACCATGGAGCGGGCCCGGGAGAGGCTCAGGCGGCCGTGCAGGTGCTGGGCCTGAGCTTCGAGGAGCTGGGCATCGGCGTGGCGCGCCACTGGGGACTGCCCGAGACGCTGCAGCGCAGCATGCGCAAGCTGGCGGCCGATGCGCCGCTGAAGAAGCCCGACACGCCCGGCGAGCGGCTGCGCCTGCTGGCCTGCGCGGCCAACGATCTGGCCGATGCCGTGCTCCACACGGCCCGTGCGGACCATGTCGACGCGCTCAAGACCGTGGCGGCCCGTTATGTGGCTGCGCTGGGCCTGTCCGACCGTGAGGTGCTGGGGGCCGTGCAGCGCTCGCGGGAGCGCATGGCCGAGATGGTGCCCGCGATGGACATCCAGATCGCACCGGGCAGCCGCAGCGAGCGGTTGCTGAACACCCACGCCGGAGCGGCCGCACCCGGCCATGCCGACGGCCTGGGCGCCCACGACCTCGACACGGTGGTTTTGACGCATGCCGGAGAACCCCAGGCCGGACCCGAACCGCTCCCCGACCGGGCGGCCCAGGTGCTGGCGGCCGGCATCCAGGACGTCAGCAACGCCCTCGTCGAGAACTGCAGGCTCAACGAGGTGCTGCGCATGATTCTGGAGGCGATGTACCGCTCGCTGGGCTTCCAGCGTGTGCTTCTGTGTCTGCGCGATGCCCGCAGCGGCACGATGATCGGCCGCTTCGGCCTGGGTGGGGATGCCGCGCAGGTCGCGGCCCAGTTCCGCATCGATCTGGCGCCGTCATCCACCGACCTGTTCGCCCTGGTGTGCAAGAAGGGGGCCGACACGCTGATCTCCGATGCCACGGCGCCCAGCCTGGCCGAGCGGCTGCCTGACTGGTATCGCCGCCACATCGATGCGCCCACCTTCTTGCTGCTGCCGCTGATGCTGCGCCAGGCGCCGCTTGGGCTGATCTACGCCGACAAGGCCCACTGCGGGGCGATCTCGGTCGGCGAGCGTGAGCTCTCGCTGCTGCGCACCCTGCGCAACCAGGCGGTGATGGCCTTCAAGCAGGCTTCGCCCTGAGGACGGCGGGGCGGAAGATGCAGGCCAAACACCCGGCAGTTCCTCGGTCAGAGGAGGTGCCTGCCGTGGTGAAATCGGGCCATGTCGCGCGTCCTTAATTGCCCGGACCTGATGTGAGCACCGTCGATACCGAGGCCCAGACTGCATCGCTGGGGCGCTACCAGTTGGTCCGCCTGATGACCAGCGACGTCGACAGCGCCTGGTGGCAGGCGCGTGACGTCGCGGCCGAGCGCGACTGGCTGCTGCAGGTCTGGCAGCAGCCGCCCCTGCCGCGGCTGACGCCCGCCACCTGGCGCGAGGCCACCCAGGCGCAATGCGCGCTGAGCCATCCCAACATCGTGCAGGCGGTCGAAGCCCGCATCGAGGCCGACCGGGCCGTGCTGGTGTGTGCACCGCTGGCCGGCATGGTGTTGTCGCAATGGTTGGCCGACCATGAGACCATGCCGGTGCGTCAGGCCGTGCTGGTGGCCATCGGCGTGCTCGATGCACTGGCCCATGCCCATGACGCCGGGTTGGTGCACGGACAGGTGCGGCCCGCTGCCGTTTGGCTGGACATCACCGGCCGCGCCTTGCTCGGCGCGTTCGAGCCGGCCGGTCGGGTCGTCGATCCGGGCCGGTTGGGAACGGCGCGAGGTCTGTACCTGGCGCCCGAGGTGGCCGCCGGGTTGCGGGCCGACGCGCGCAGCGACGTGCATGGTGTGGGCCTGCTGCTGTATGAACTGCTGGTGGGCCGACCTGCGGTGGCCGATGCCCAGCCGCGTCGCGCCCTGGAACGTCTGCAGACGGAAGATCTGAGCTTGCCGCCATGGGCGCTGGATCAACCCGGCGAAGCGGGCCTGCGCGCCATCGTGCATGCCGCACTGGCGCGTGACCCCCTGCGGCGCCCGGACAGTGCCCAGGCGCTGCGCCAGGCCTTGCAGGACTGGCTCACGCCCGCCTTGTTGGACGGCAGCGGCGACACCCTTGCGCAGCGCACCTTGCAGCGGCTGCTGGCCAGCCTGGCCCAGCACAGCGACCTGCCGGTGCAGGCCGAGGCGGTGCGCCGCGTGCGCCGTCTGGCCGGCGCCGAACAAGTCAACCTCGACGAGATCGCGCGGGCCGTGCTCGACGATGTCGCTCTCGTGCACAAGCTGCTGCGCATGACCAATGCCGCCTACTTCAGCTCCGTGGGGGGCGGCAGCATCACCACCGTCTCGCGCAGCATTGCGCTGCTGGGTTTCGAGGCCTTGCGCGATCTGGCCGGCACCTTGCCCCAGCTTGAAGACCTGCGCGACAGCGCCCAGCGCGAGGCCCTGGCCGACGAGTACGCACGCTGCCGGGTGGCAGGGCGCACCGCCGCCCGCCTGTGCCCCACGCAGGCCGAGGAAGAGGAAAGCTACATCGCCGCGCTGATGCAGAACCTCGGTCGCGTGCTGGTGCAGCACCACCTGCCCGACGAGGCCGCCCAGGTGCGCCAGCTCGCGCGCAGCCAGGGCCAGAGCGAGGAGCAGGCCGCCTGCGCCGTGCTGGGCCTGTCCTTCGAGGACCTTGGTGTGGCCGTGGGGCGCACCTGGGGCTTGCCTGAGGAGCTGCTGCGCGTGATGCGTGCGCCATCGCCAGGCACGCCGGTGCGCGCGCCGCAGCGGCGCGGCGACTGGTTCCGCCTGCTGGGCGGCGTGGGCAATGTCGTCGCGGGCACGCGCACACGCGATGCGGCCCGCGAGATCCCCGCCCACACGGTGCACTGGCTCGACCAGTACGCAGCGGCGCTGGGCATTCAGACTCAGCAGGTCTGGGAGGCTGCCGGCACGGCCGTCCCGCCGGTGGCCTCGGCGCGGCGCAGCCCCGTCACGGGCGTCACGGGGTCGTCGGGCGTGCATGCCACCGCGCGGGGGCCGGCCCGCACGGGCCCGATCCCGGCCGCCGGCGCATCGCCGGTCCATCCGCTGTCGCAGGCCATCCTCGACCTGCGCACCGCGCTGCTTCGCCGCGAAGGGCGCGACACCTGTCTGGACATCGTTGGCCAGGCAGTGCTGCGTCACTTCGGCTGCCGCCGCGTGGTGCTGGTGGAACTCGAGCCCGCCAGCGGCTGGTTCCTGGCCCGCAGGGTCTGGGGGGAGGCCGATGCGTCGCTGAACGCTCATTTCCGTTTCGCGCGCGACGACGCGGCCGATGCCTTCAGCACCCTGTGTGCCAAGGGGGCCGACGCGCTCATCCGCGATGCCACCGTGCCGGGCCTTGCCACCAAGCTGCCAGCGTGGTTCCGTACCCACGTGGCCGCCCCGGCCTTCATGCTCCTGCCCATCAGCGACGGCCGGCACACGGCGGCCGCGCTCTATGCCGACCACGCACAGCCCGATGGCTTCAAACTGTCCGACCGCGACCTGTCGCTGATGCGCAGCCTGCGCGACGAACTGCGCAAGCTCTTCGCGCAGCCACAGCGCCCCCGGGCCTGAACGCAAGCCGGACGGCGCCGCTCCCGTACACTCGCCCCCCGGGGCCCCGGTGGCGAAACAGGTAGACGCAGCGGACTTAAAATCCGCCGCCGCCGAAAACGCGGCGTGCCGGTTCGACTCCGGCCCGGGGCACCATCGACACGGCCCGTGCGGTCCCTGCCACACGCGCGGGGGCCCCGGCTCTGGCATCATGCCCGCCACCGTGCACAAGGAGATCCCATGGCGGCCGTGTTTCCCCAGCAAGCCCTGAACGAGGGGGTGCGCAAGCGCGAGGTGTTCGGGTGGGCGATGTACGACTTTGCCAACTCGGGCTACACCACCGTCGTCCTGACGGCCGTGTTCAACGCCTACTTCGTGGGCGTGGTGGCCCAAGGAGCGCAATGGGCCACCCTGGCCTGGACGGCCTCGCTGTCAGCCTCGTGCCTGCTGGTGATGCTCACTGCGCCCACGATCGGGGCCTATGCCGACCTGCGTGCCGCCAAGAAGCGCCTGCTGGCCTTCACGACGGCCGGCTGCGTGCTGACCACCCTGGCGCTGGCGCTGGTGGGTCGCGGCGACGTGGCGCTGGCCGTGGTGGCCATCATCCTGTCCAACAGCTTTTATGCCTATGGCGAATCGCTGATCGCGTCGTTCCTGCCTGAGCTGGCCCGCCAGCATGCGCTGGGCCGCGTCTCGGGCTGGGGCTGGAGCTTCGGCTACTTCGGCGGCATGCTTTCGCTGGGCCTGAGCCTGGCCTATGTGCTGTGGGCCCAGGCCCAGGGGCTGCCCGCCACCCACTTCGTGCCGGTCACGATGGTGATCACCGCGGCGGTCTACGGCGTCGCCTCGCTGGTCACCTTCACTTTGCTGAAGGAGCGAGCCGTGCCCCAGCCGCAAGCCTTGCGGGAAGGGGGGCTGCGCGCCTCGATCGACCGACTGTGGCAAACGTGGCAGCGCGCGCGCCACTACCGCGACTTCATCTGGCTGCTGGCCTGCACCACCAGCTACCAGGCCGGCATCGCCGTGGTGATTGCGCTGGCGGCTGTCTATGCCGAGCAGGTGCTGGGCTTCCAGCAGCAGCAGACCATGGCCCTGGTTTTTCTCGTCAACATCGCTTCGGCTCTTGGCGCCTTCGGCTTCGGCTACCTGCAGGACCGCCTGGGACACAAGGGCTCGCTCGCCCTCACGCTGCTGGGCTGGATCGCGATGGTGGTACTGGCCTATCTGGCCACGTCGGCCACGCTGTTCTGGGCGGCAGCCGTCATCGCCGGCTTGTGCATGGGCTCCAGCCAGTCGGCCGGGCGTGCGCTGGCCGGCCTGTTTGCGCCGCAGAAACACTTGGCCGAGTTCTTCGGCTTGTGGACCTTTGCGGTGCGGCTGGCCGCCATCGTGGGGCCTATCACCTATGGTCTGGCGACCTGGTGGACGGCTGGCAACCACCGGCTGGCCATCGTCTCCACGGGGCTGTTCTTCGTGGCCGGGCTGCTGCTGCTGCGGCCGGTGGACATCGAGCGCGGCCGCGCGGCCGCCAGCCAAGGGTGAGGGGATGACCCGCCCCGTAGAATCCGCCCCATGAGTTACCTCGTCCTGGCCCGGAAATACCGCCCACGCACCTTCGAGCAGATGGTGGGTCAGGCCCATGTGGTGCAGGCTCTGTCGAATGCGCTGATGCAGCAGCGCCTGCACCATGCCTACCTCTTCACCGGCACGCGCGGCGTGGGCAAGACCACGGTCTCGCGCATCCTGGCCAAGTCGCTCAACTGCATGGGCCCGGACGGGCAGGGCGGCGTCACCGCCACGCCTTGCGGCGTGTGCCAGGCCTGCAAGGACATCGATGCCGGACGCTTCGTCGATTACGTCGAGCTCGATGCGGCCTCCAACCGGGGCGTGGACGAAATTTCCCAACTGCTCGATCAGGCCGTCTACAAGCCGGTGGTGGGGCGCTTCAAGGTCTACATGATCGACGAAGTGCACATGCTGTCCAACCACGCCTTCAACGCGATGCTGAAGACGCTGGAGGAGCCCCCGGAATACCTGAAGTTCGTGCTGGCCACGACGGACCCGCAGAAGGTGCCCCCCACGGTGCTGTCGCGCTGCCTGCAGTTCAATCTGCGCCCGATGGCCCCGCAGACCGTGCTGGAGCACCTGCAGCAGGTGCTCGCCGCCGAAGGCATCGACGCCGAGCCGGGCGCATTGCGGCTGCTGGCACGGGCTGCGCGCGGCTCGATGCGTGATGCGCTGTCGCTGACCGACCAGGCCATCGCCTACGGCTCGGGGGCCCTCGCCGAGGCCAGTGTGCGGCAGATGCTGGGCGCGGTCGATCGCGGCCACGTGTACCGCCTGATCGAGGCGCTGGCCGCCGGTGACGGGCCGGCGGTGCTGGCCGTCGTCGACGCGATGCGCCTGCACGGCCTGTCGCCCTCCGGTGCCCTGGAGGAGATGGCTGCGGTGCTGCAGGAGCTGGCGGTCCGCCAGGTGGTGCCGCAGGCGAGCACGACCGACGACCCGGACGACGCCACCTTGCAGGCCCTGGCTGCCGCCTTGCCGCCCGAGGACACGCAACTGCTCTACAGCATCGCGCTGCAGGGCCGCAATGAGCTGGGCTTGGCCGCCGACGAATACGGGGCCCTGACGATGGCCCTGCTGCGCATGCTGGCCTTCCGCCCCGCCACGCCGGGAGCGGCGCGGCCGGCGTCGGCGTCCTTGCAGCGCAGCGCGGCGGCCTTGGCACGCACGAGCGTGGCGCCGCGCGCGGCACCGGCACCGGTCGCACCGAAGCCGGCCGTCGCAGCCCGGCCCCCCCGCCCGTCGCTGCCGCAAGAGCCGGTCGCCTTCTCGCCGTCCCCGGCACCGGCCACCGCCTCGCTGCCGGGGGGCGCAGGCACGCCGCCATGGGAAGAGGATGCGCCCGCCGGTCTCCACCCTTCGCAGGAGCAGCCGCCGACCCGGCCCGCGCGCGACGAGGCGTTTGCGCCGGCGGCTGCACCCGTGGCGACCCCGGTGGCCCCCACGCCGCTCGCAGACCGCTGGCAGTCGCTGGTGTTGCAGATGATCGACCGGGGGCTGGTGACGGCCCTGGTGCGCGAGCTGGCCCTGCAGGCCCAGTGCCTCGCGGTGGACGAGGCGGCCCAACCCGCGCGCTGGCAGCTCCAGGTCGAACGCGAGACCCTCGCATCGGCCCAGGCGCGCTCCCGGTTGCAGGCGGCGCTGTCGGAGGTGCTGGGCCAGGCGGTGGCGCTGGATCTGTCGGTGGGCCCCACCGAGGACACCCCCGCCCGCCGGGAAGCCCAGGCGAAGGCCATGCGCCAGCAGGCAGCCGAGGCGGCGATACTCAACGACCCGTATGTGGTGTCGCTGATGCAGGAGTTCAGTACGGCGCGTGTCGTGCCCGGCTCGATCAGGCCGCTGTGACCCTTCGGCGGCCGGCCGGCGCCGGGCCGCCTCGTTTTCCCAGGAAAGGACCCAAACCATGCTCAAAGGACAACTCGCAGGCCTGATGAAGCAGGCCCAGGCGATGCAGGACAACCTGCGCAAGGCCCAGGAGGAACTGGCACACACCGAGGTGGAAGGCCAGTCCGGTGCCGGCCTGGTGAAGGTACAGATGACCTGCCGGCACGATGTGCGCCGCGTGAGCATCGACCCCAGCCTGCTGGCCGATGACAAGGACATGCTGGAGGACCTGGTGGCCGCCGCGTTCAACGACGCGGTGCGTCGGGCCGAAGAGGTGAGCCAGGAGAAGATGGGCAAGCTCACCGCCGGCATGCCGCTGCCGCCCGGCATGAAGCTCCCGTTCTGATCCGTTGTCGCGCCGGCCATGGCCACACGCGCACTGGACGAACTGGTCGAGGCTTTGCGCCGCCTGCCCGGCGTGGGGCCGAAATCGGCTGCGCGCATGGCCTACCACCTGCTGCAGCACGACCGCGACGGTGCACAACGGCTGTCACAGGCGCTGCAGGCTGCCATCGGCGCGGTGCGTCACTGCCGGCGGTGCAACACCTTCACGGAAGACGAGGTCTGCGACACCTGCCGGGACCCGCAGCGCGACGCCAGCCTGCTGTGCGTCGTCGAGACCCCTGCCGACCAGGCCGCCATCGAGCGCACGGGCAGCTACCGCGGGCTGTATTTCGTGCTGCAGGGCAAGCTCAGCCCACTCGATGGCGTGGGCCCACGCGACATCGGCCTGTCAAAGTTGTATCAGCGTGTCACCGACGGCCAGGTGCGCGAGGTCATCCTCGCCACCAATTTCACGGCCGAGGGCGAGGCCACGGCCCATGTGCTCGGCGAGGCCCTGAAGGCGCGGCATCTGATGGTGACGCGCCTGGCTCGTGGCGTGCCGGCCGGCAGCGAGCTGGAGTACGTCGACCTGGGCACGATCGCCCACGCCCTGGTCGATCGACGCTGAAGGGGCCCAGGGGGCCGCGTCCCACGGACTTTCCCTGACAGGACCCATCCGGATGGGAGGGCGCTTCCGCCTTGCCTAAGGTGCAGGCATGGCCCCATCCCACCGTGCTTCCTCACCGCCTCGTGGGCTGTCCCGTCGGCGTTGGCTGGTGCTGGCGGCGACCGGGGCCGCTTGGCTGGCGGGCCCGGCGGCCCTGGCCCAGCGGCCGCGCCAGCGGCGCCGGGTGACGATCGGGCTCCTGCGGGAGGACTCGCTTTTCCACCTCCCGCTCACCGTGGCCGGGCAGCTCGGCTACTTCACCGACGAGGGCTTGGACGTGCGCCTGGTCGGCCTGGGCACGATGACGGCCCTGGCCCAGGCGCTGCAACAGGCTCGCGTGGACGTGGTGTCGGCCTCGTATGTGCAACTCATTCTGCAACGGCTTCGCGAACGGCCCTGGCAGTCCTTCGTGCTGATGGGCCGGGCACCGATGGTGGCCATGGGCGTGTCGACTCGCCAGTTGCCGTATTTCGAGCATGTCTCGCAACTGCGCGGCCAGTGCATCGGTGTTGCCACCGAGGGGCCGTCGAGCCGTCTGCTGGCGCAGGCCTTGCTCGCCAAGGCCGGCCTCAGTCCGGCGGAGGTGCAATGGCTCGAACTGCCTGCCAGCGGGCCGGAACTGCTGGCCTGGCATCATGGCCGGGTCCAGGCGCTCAGTCACGCCGACCCGGTCATGACGCAGCTCGAACTGCATGGTGAGCTGCGCCTGCTGGCCGATGCGCGCACCCTGCGGGGGGCAGCGGACGTCTTCGATGGCCCGCTGCCCTCGACCTGCCTGTTTGCCCACAGCAGCTACGTGCAGTCGCGGCCGGACCTCGTGCAGGGCCTCACGCAGGCCGTGCTGCGGGCCCTGCGCTGGCTGCAGACGGCCGCGCCGGCGGACATCCTGGCCACCGTGCCACCCTCGCACGCCCTGGGCGACCGCGCGCTGTACCTGGCGGCCTTCTTTCGGGTGCGAGAGGGCTATTCGCCCGACGGGCTGTTGGAGGATGAAGCGGCGCGCAATGCCTGGCGGTTGGTGCAGGGCCTGGAGGGCGTGGGGCCTCAGCCGGGCCAGGCCGGGCTGATGGCCGCGGCCCACACCAACGCCTTCGTGCTGCGCGCGCGGCGCGTCACTGGCGTGCCACCTTGACCGGCTGCTTGGCGCGTGGGGAGGCCTTGGCCTGGGCGGTGGGCCGTTTGGCCGCCGGGGCTTTGGCCTGTGTGCGGGCCGCCGGCTTCTTGGCCACTGTGGACTGGACGGCGCGGGTGTAGACCACCACCCGCTGGCCGCGGGTGAAGCGGCTGGTGGGGCTCACGTTGTTCCAGGCTGCCACATCGGTGGCAGACACCCGGTAGCGGCGGGCAATGCTGGCCACGCTGTCCTTGCTGCCGGCGCGCACGACGATGCGTTTGCCTGGCGGGCGGTGGGGCGCCAGCGCCAGCGTGGCATTGTCGGCAATGTGGCCCGCCACATCATGCCGGTGCTTGCGTTCGTTGCGTGGCACGAGCAGCGTCGAGCCGGCCTTGACCACCATGCGCGGGGGGATCTTGTTCACCGCGCGCAACTGCGCTTCGCTCATGCCCACCTCGCGGGCGATCTCGGCCGGCGACTGCGTCCGTGGCACGACCCAGGCGGTCCAACTGGCCAGCGGGCCTTCGTGCCGGGCGAGGTTGCGGATGAACCGCTTGGCATTGTCGTAGGGCAGCAGGATCTGCGGCACCCCGGCGGCCAGGATCACGGGCTTGTTGAGCTGAGGGTTCAGGGCCATGAACTCGGCTCGCTCCAGGCCGGCGAGCGAGACGGCCAGGTCCACGTCGATGTCGCGCTGGATCTCCACCGTGAGGAAGTAGGGGTGGTTCTCGATGGGTGTGAGCGACAGGCCGAAGGCCTCGGGGCGCGCGACGATGTTCTTGATGGCCTGCAGCTTCGGGACGTAGTAGCGCGTCTCCGTTGGCATGCGCAGGCTCTCGTAGTCGGTCGGGCGGCCCTGCTGGCGGTTGCGCGCGATGGCGCGCTGCACGCTGCCCTCGCCCCAGTTGTAGGCCGCCAAGGCGAGATGCCAGTCACCGAACATGCCATGCAGGCGTGTCAGGTAGTCGAGCGCCGCGCGGGTGGAGGCCAGCACATCGCGCCGCTCGTCGCGGAAGATGTTCTGCTTGAGGTCGTAGTGGCGGCCCGTAGAGGGAATGAACTGCCACATGCCTGAGGCGCGGGCGCTCGACAGAGCCTGAGGGTTGAAGGCACTCTCGATGAAGGGCAGCAGCGCCAGCTCGGTGGGCAGGCCGCGGCGCTGCACTTCCTCGACGATGTGGAAGAGGTAGCGGCTGGCCCGTTCGGTCATGCGCTGCATGTAGTCCGGGCGGGCGGCATAGTAGCGCTCGCGGTCGCGCACCAGTTCGTTGTCGAGGTCGGGCATCGCGAAGCCTTCGCGGATGCGCTCCCACAGGTCGCGCGAGGCCACCTCGTCGGGGACGTCGCCCACGTCGGCCGCGCTGCTCGGGCCGTGGGCATCGGGCACGATCACGGCTGCTGCCGGCAGTGGGGCCGGGGCGGGCTCGGTTGGGACGGGCTGCAAGGGGGCTGCGGCCACCGACGCGGCTTCGGCCGGTGCCGCTGATGCAGGCGCTGCGGAGGAGAGCGCTTCCACCGGGGCCGGGGCGGGTGAGGGCAGGCTGGCGCAACCGGCCAGGCCCAGCAGGACCAGCGACACCAGCGTGCCGATGGGGCGGGGCAGGCGCAAAGGGAGTGCAGGGATCATCGGAATTCGTTCTTCCATTCGCGCAAGGCGGCAAGGACGGCCACGGCGTCGTCGGCCGCGGCGTGACGGCGCCGGGCTGCGGCCACGACCTCGGGCTCGCGGCAGCGCAGGAAGGGATTGATGGCGCGCTCGCGCGCGATGGTGCTTGGCAAGGTGGGGTGGCCGCGCCCGCGCAGGGCCTCGCAGTGACGCAGGTGCTCGGCCAGCGCGGCGTTGCCCGGTTCGACGGCCTGCGCAAAGCGCAGATTGCCCAGCGTGTACTCGTGGGCGCAGCACACCCTCGTCGTGCCCGGCAGCGCTGCCAGTCGCGCCAGCGAGGCGCTCATCTGTGCGGGCGTGCCTTCGAACAGACGACCGCAGCCGGCCGAGAACAGGGTGTCGCCACAGAAGAGCAGGGGGCTGTCGCCCACGCGCGGGCTCCAGTAGGCGATGTGCCCGGCCGTGTGTCCGGGCACATCGATCACCTCGAAATCCAGCCCGTTCCAATGCACCCGGTCGCCATCGGACAGCGGGGTGTAGGGGGGCGGGATGGCCTCGCGCGCAGGGCCGTAGACCGGGCCGTGCAGCACGCTGCGCAGGGCATCGATGCCGCCGACATGGTCGCCGTGGTGATGGGTCACTAGAATGCCGCTCAGCCTCAGGCCATGGGTCTGCAAGGCCTCGATCACCGGCGTTGCTTCGCCCGGATCGACCACCAGGGCTTCGCGGCCATCGTGGAGCATCCAGATGTAGTTGTCGGCGAAGGCGGGTAAGGCAAGCAGTTTCATGAGGCAAGACGGTCGAATTATAGGTTTGGATGAGTGGCTGCTCACCCCGGCGGGCCGGTACTTGTTGGCCTGGGAACGCGAGCAGGTCGATCGGACCGTGGTGGACCTCTTCGGGTTCCATGCCGTGCAACTGGGCTGGCCTTGTCTGGATGCGCTGCGGCACAACCGCATGCCGCACCGCTGGGTGATGCTCGATCGCCCGCCCGCCGGCGGCCACACCGGGCCGCAGACCCCGCCGCCTGCACCGCCGCCCGAAGGCGGCGGGCCTTCCTGTGCGCCGCCGCCCACGCCCCATGCGGTGGTGGCCGACTTCCACGCCCTGCCGTTCGAAACCCAGAGCCTGGACCTGGTGGTGCTGCCGCACAGCCTGGAGCTGGCCGGCGATCCGCATCAGACGCTGCGCGAGGTCGAGCGGGTGCTGGTGCCTGAGGGCAAGGTGCTCATCCTGGGCTTCAACCCGGCCAGCCTGTGGGGCTTGCAGCAGCGCTGCGCGCGCATAGGCATGCGGCTCGGCCTGGGGGCACCGCCGCTGCCCGAGACCGGCGAGTTCATCGGCTACTGGCGGCTGCGCGACTGGCTGCGGCTGCTCAACTTCGAGATCGAGGGCGGCCGCTTCGGCTGCTACCGCCCGCTGCTGCGTACCCAGTCGTGGCTGGACCGCTACCGCTGGATGGAGCCGGCCGGCGACCGCTGGTGGCCGGTGCTGGGCGCCGTTTACTTCCTGGTGGCGGCCAAGCGGGTGCGTGGCATGCGCCTGATCGGGCCGGCCTGGAAGCAGCGCCAGCGCGCCAAGTCGGCACCGGCCGTGGTGGCGCGCCGCGATCCTCACCCGCCCTCGAACGGATCCGGTCCGCGCTCGTCCTGACCCCCGATGCAAGGAAAGACACCCGTCCATGAACGCAGCGATTCCCCGACCCCAGGTGGTGATCTACACCGATGGTGCCTGCAAGGGTAACCCGGGCCCGGGAGGCTGGGGTGCCTGGCTGGTCTCAGGCTCCCACGAAAAGGAACTGTTCGGCGGCGAACGCTCGACCACCAACAACCGCATGGAACTCACCGCGGTGATCGAGGCCCTGGCCAGCCTCAAGCGCAGTTGCGACGTGACGATCTACACCGACAGCGAATACGTGCGCAAGGGCATCACCGAATGGTTGCCGGCCTGGAAGGCGCGCGGCTGGAAGACGGCCGACCGCAAACCGGTGAAGAACGTCGAGCTGTGGCAGCGGCTGGAGGCTTTGGCCGCCTTGCACCGCGTGCACTGGCGCTGGGTGAAGGGCCATGCCGGCGACCCCGGCAATGAGCGCGCCGACGCGCTGGCCAACCGGGGGGCAGCCAGCGTGGGCTGATGCCAGCCTGTGCGATGTGCGACCGGCCGGCCGCCGGGACTTGTGAAGAAGTGTGAACCGGAGATGCGGCTTGCGCGTACATTGTGGACGTTCCCGCACCATTGCACCCCCATGAAGAAGTTGCACGCCCTCGTCGCCGTGGTCGGCATCGCGCTGGCCAGTGCTGCGGCCTACTGGTACCAGCACGTCGGTCCCGGTTCGAAGCCTGGCCCCTCGGTGGCAGGCGGGGGGGCGGCGGCATCCGCCCCGGTGCGCGCGGGCCAACCGTCCGGACCCGTGGCCGTGGAGGTCGGCCTGGCACAGTCGGTGTCCGTGGCCGAGGAAGCCCAGGCCGTGGGCACCCTGAAGTCCCATCAGGGGGTGATGCTGCGCCCCGAGGTCTCCGGGCGGGTGGCTGCACTGGGGTTTCGAGACGGACAGCCGGTACGCCGCGGGCAGCTGCTGGTGCAGCTCGACGACAGCCTGGTGCGCGCCCAGGTGCAGCAGGCGCAGGCCCAGCTCAGCATCGCCCGGGCCAACGATGCCCGCAACCGAGAACTGCTGGCGCAGAACTTCATCAGCCAGGCGGCGGTGGAGCAGGGGGCGGCCAATCTGCAGGTGGCGCAGGCACAGCTTGCGCTGGCCCAGGCTCAGCTCGAGCGACTGCGCATCGTGGCGCCCTTCGACGGGATGGTGGGCATCCGCCTCGTCAACGTGGGCGACTACGTTCGTGAGGGCGCCGACCTGGTCAGCCTGGAAGACCTGCGTACGATCCATGTGGACTTCCGGTTGCCCGAGCGCTACCTGCCCCAGCTGCGTGTGGGCCAGGCCGCCCAGGTGAGCGTGGATGCTTTGCCGGGGCAGCGTTTCGAGGCCCGGGTGCAGGCACTCGAACCCCAGGTCGATGTCAACGGCCGTTCGGTGCTCGTGCGGGCGACCATCGACAACCCCCGGGGCCTGCTCAGACCGGGCATGTTCGCCCGTGTCGATGCGGTGCTGTCCACGCGCGTCGATGCGGTGATGGTGCCCGAGGAGGCGGTGGTGCCGCAAGGCGGCCGCCAGTACGTGATCCTCGTCGTCGAAGGCGGCGAGGGGATGCCCGCCGGCACCCGGGTGTCGCGTCGCGTCGAGGTGGTGCTCGGTCAGCGCCGCGAAGGCCGTGTGGAGGTCGTGCAGGGCGTGCCGGCGGGGGCCACGGTCGTCACGGCTGGCCATCAGCGCATCGCCCGCGACGGCACGCCGTTGCGGGTGGTCGACATCGGCGGTACACCGCGTCCTGCTGACGCGGCTTCGGCACCCGCAACCACCCGCACCCCTGGCGACGCGCGCCGCAGCGGCTTGCGCACCGTCGCGGCCGGGTGACCGCGGCCAGCCCGGAGTCCGACCATGAGAATCTCCGAAGTCTGCGTGCGCCGGCCGGTGTTGGCCACGGTGCTGTCCCTGCTGATCCTGCTGGTGGGGCTGGTGTCCTTCGACAGGCTGCAGGTGCGCGAGTACCCGCGCATCGACGAACCGGTGGTGACCGTGTCCACCCGTCTGGCCGGTGCCTCCTCCGAGGTGATCGAGTCGCAGGTGACCAAGCCGCTGGAAGATTCGATCGCTGGGATCGAGGGCGTGGACATCCTCACTTCGATCTCGCGCCAGGAGCAAAGCCAGATCTCGGTGCGCTTCAAGCTCGACAAGAACCCCGACGACGCGGCGGCCGAGGTGCGCGACCGCGTGGCCCGGGTGCGGGGTCGATTGCCCGACTCGGTGGACGAGCCGGTCATCTCGAAGGTGGAGGCCGATGCCTCTCCGACGATCTGGCTGGCCTTCACCACCACCACCTTGTCGCCGCTGGAGGTGACCGATCTCATCACCCGGGTGGTCAAGCCGCGGCTGCAGACCGTGACGGGCGTGGCCGACGTGCTGGTGCGCGGAGAGCGCGAGTACGCGATGCGCGTTTGGCTCGACCCCGACCGGCTCGCCGCCTATGGTGTGACCGTGCAGGACGTCGAGGATGCCTTGCGGCGCCAGAACCTCGAAGTGCCGGCCGGGCGCATCGAGGGCCGCCAGCGCGAGTTCAGCGTCACGGCCCAGACCGACCTCAACACACCCGAGCAGTTCGCTCAGGTGGCGCTGCGCCAGGTGTCGGGCTACACGGTGCGCTTGCGCGACGTGGCGCGCGTGGAGCAGGCGGCGGCCAACGAACGCTCCAGCGTGCGCCTGAACGGCCAGCGCTCGGTGTCTCTGGGGGTGATCCGGCAGGCCACGGCCAACCCATTGGAGGTGGCCGAAGGCGTGCGCACCGTCCTGCCGCGCCTGCAACAAGAGCTGCCCGAGGGGGTGACGGTGCAGGTGGCCAACGACAACTCGGTCTTCATTGAACGCTCGGTGCAGGCGGTCTACACCACGATCGCCGAGGCGGTGGTGCTGGTGGCGTTGGTGGTCTTCGTCTTCCTGCGCACGCTGCGGGCGTCGATCATCCCGCTCGTCACGATCCCCGTGTGCCTGATCGGGGCCTTTGCGCTGATGGCCGCGGTGGGCTTCACGATCAACACGCTGACACTGCTGGCGCTGGTGCTGGCCATCGGCCTGGTGGTGGACGACGCCATCGTGGTGCTGGAGAACATCTATCGCCACATCGAGGAGGGCATGGAGCCCTTCGCCGCGGCGATCAAGGGGGCCAGGGAGGTCGGCTTTGCCGTGGTGGCGATGACGCTCACGCTGGCGGCCGTCTATGCGCCGCTGGCCTTCACGCCGGGGCGCACCGGACGGCTGTTCATCGAGTTCGCGCTGACCCTGGCCGGTGCGGTGATCATCTCGGGTTTCGTGGCGCTCACGCTGTCGCCGATGATGTGCTCCAAGCTGCTGCGTCACAACCCCAAGCCCAGCCGCTTCGACCGTGGCATGGAGCGCATGCTGGTGGCCCTCACCGATGTCTATGAGCGGGCCTTGTCGTGGGTGCTTGGGCACCGCTGGATCGTGATGCTGACCATGCTGGCCAGCGCCGGGGCCAGCTGGTGGCTGTTTGCCGGCATGCGCAGCGAACTGGCTCCGATGGAGGATCGGGGCGTCGTGCTTGTCACGGTCAATGCCCCGGACGGCTCGACCCTGGCCTACACCGAGAAGTACATGCTCGAGATCGAGCGCATCGGCGCGAGCCTTCCCGAATTCGACCGTGTGTTTGTCGTGGCTGGCAACCCGACGGTGTCGCAGGGCATCTCGTTCATGCGCACCATCGACTGGGACGAGCGCAAGCGCAACACCCAGCAGCTCGCGCGCGAGCTCCAGCCCAAGCTGGCTGCGCTGCCCGGTGTGAGCGCCTTCCCGATCACCCCGCCGTCGCTGGGCCAAGGTTTCCGTGAGCGCTCGGTGAACTACGTCATCCTTACCTCCGACAGCTACGAGAACCTCCACGAGGTGGCCCAGCAGTTCGTCGAGGCGATGAACCGCCATGGCGGTTTCGTGCAACCCGACATCGATCTGCGCCTGAACAAGCCGGAGATCTACCTCGAGGTGGACCGCGAGCGCGCTGCCGATGCCGGTGTTCCGGTCGACCAGGTTGCACGCACGGTCGAGACCATGCTGGGCGGTCGCAACGTCACGCGCTTCAAGCGCGACGCCGAACAGTACGACGTGATCGTTCAGACCGAAGCCGCCGGGCGCTCGCGCCCGAACGACATCGAGCGGCTCTTCGTGCGTGGCCGCGACAACCGCATGATCCCGCTGTCGTCGCTGGTGACGGTGCGCGAGGCCGTCTCCCCGCGTGAGCTCAACCACTTCAACCAGCGCCGCTCAGTCAGCATCACGGCCAACCTGGCGCCGGGCTTTGCCCTGGGCGACGCTCTGAAGTTCATGGACGAGACCGCCGAGCGGCTGCTGCCCACGGGCTACGCCACCGAACTCAACGGCGTCTCGCGCGAGTTCCGCGCCTCCAGCGGCGCGCTGGGCCTGGTGTTCGTGCTCGCGCTGTTCTTCATCTTCCTGGTGCTGGCCGCCCAGTTCGAGAGCTTCATCGATCCCTTCGTGATCCTGCTGTCGGTGCCCCTGTCGATGGTGGGTGCCCTGGCGGCCTTGAATCTCACCGGCGGCACGCTCAACGTGTACTCGCAGATCGGCCTGATCACGCTGGTGGGCTTGATCACCAAACACGGCATTCTGATCGTCGAATTCGCCAACCAGCAGCGCCAGCAGGGCCTGGGCCTCATGGAGGCCACGCGCCGTGCCGCGGCCTTGCGCCTGCGGCCCATCCTGATGACCACCGGCGCCATGGTGCTGGGCGCAGTCCCCCTGGCGATCGCCACAGGCGCGGGCGCCGAGAGCCGCCAGCAGATCGGCTGGGTGATTGTGGGGGGCATGACGGTGGGCACCTTGTTGACCCTCTTCGTGGTGCCCACGATGTACACCCTGTTGGCGCGCCGCAGCACGCCCGGGCCGATCACGCGCTCGGTGGAGGAGGCGGTGGGCGCCTGAAGCGCCCGGCCCCGGGGACGCTCAGATCAGGCCCTCGAAGGGCAGCACGTCCACGAGCTCGCCCTCGGCGACATCGCCCTGATCATGGTGCAGCACCACCAGTCCGTTGGCTTCCGACATCGAACGCAGGATGCCCGAACCTTGCGAGCCGGTGATGCGCACCTGCCAGCGTCCGTCCACCTGGCGCACGATGCCACGCTGGTATTCGGTGCGCCCGGGCTTCTTGCGAAGGGGCTGCTGCGCATGTGCACGCAGCAGGGGCAGCGGTTGCGGCGTGGCCCCGCCCATGGCCAGCAGGGCCTCGCGCACAAAGGCGTAGAAGGTGATCATCACCGCCACGGGGTTGCCGGGCAGCCCGAACAGGATTGCCTGGCGGCCGCGGCTCTCGATGCGGCCGAAGGCCATGGGCCGGCCTGGGCGCATCGCGATGCGCCAGAACGCCACCTCGCCCAGCCGCGCCATCATCTGCTTGGTGAAGTCGGCCTCACCCACGCTCACGCCGCCCGAGGTGATGATGGCGTCAGCGCTCTCGGCGGCCTGCCGGAAGGCGGCTTCGAGGGCCTGGGGATCGTCGCGCACGACCCCGAGATCGAGCAATTCCACGCCCAGGCGCTGCAGCATGCCGTGGATCGTGTAGCGGTTGCTGTCGTAGACGCAGCCGGCCTCCAGCGGCTCGCCGATGGAGCGCAGTTCGTCGCCGGTGGAGAAGAAGGCCACCCGCAGGCGGCGCAGGACGGGCACTTCGGCCTGACCCAGCGAGGCCAGCAGGCCCAGGTCGGCCGGACGCAGGATCTTCCCGGCCGACAGCGCGGGCCGGCCCCGTGCGAGGTCCTCCCCTCGCAGCCGGCGATTGTCGCCAGCGCGCACGGCGCCGGCGGGCAGGATCACGACTTCGCCCTCGACCTGGCAGAACTCCTGCGGCACGACGGTGTCCAGCCCTTCGGGCATCACGGCGCCGGTCATGATGCGCACGCACTGGCCGGGCGCCACCCGCTGCTCGAGGGGTTGGCCGGCCAGCGCGGTGCCCGCGATGCGCAGCCGTGTCGGGCCGTCGGCGCTCAGGTCGGTGCCACGCAGCGCGTAGCCGTCCATGGCTGAGTTGTCGTGCGACGGCACATCGATCGGCGAGATCACGTCGGTGGCCAGCACGCGACCCAGCGCCGTACGCAGGGGCAGCTTCTCGACGGTGTCCACGCGAGGGACGAAGCGGCGGATGAACTCCTGCGCCTTCTCCACGGGCAGGGCGTCCGGGTCGTAGCCGCTCACACAGGAGGCGATCTGTTCGAGGGATGTCATCGGGGGGCGCCGTTCACAGCATCAACACCATGTGAGCCTTGTCGAAGTACTGCACCTTGCGGCCGGTCTCGACGCGGATGGCCCGTGGCAGCAGGCCGTACACCTTGAAGCCCGCCCGCTCATACAGGCGCAAGGCCCGTTCGTTGGACGCCGTCACCGTGAGTGTCAGCATCTCCAGGCCTTGGGCCTGGCGCGCCAGGTCCAGGCAAGCCGCGAGCAACTGGCGGCCGATGCCCAGGCGGGTGTGCGATTCGCGCACGTACATGCCGACGATGTTGGCGCGGTGGCGCAGCTTGCGCTTGAGTTCGCGCTCGCAGGCCACCGAGCCGGCCAGCTCGCCGTCCACCCAGGCCCCCATCAGGAAGGTGCCGCCCAGCGGTTCGCTCAGGCCCAGCCGTCCCAGATAGCTCTCGGGGCTGCGCAGCCGCTCGGTCTCGGCGTCTGACGTGAAGGATTCGGGGTGGCGCTGCAGGGCCTCGTCGCGCAGCAGCTTGTAGGCCGGCAGGTCCTCCGGGCCCAGACGGCGCACCTCGATCAGCGGGGCGCGTTCAACCGCCGCCGCGTTCGAGCGCCACCAGCTCGTCTTGGGTGTTGGCATTGGCAAAGGCCGACTCGTCATCGAATGGCACCTCCACGGTGTGGTGCTGGGCCGTCCAGCGGTCGATCTTGCGTCCGCCCGCATGCGTGTAGCGCACGAGGCTTTCCAGCAGCGAGGTCCGCATCAGTGTGAACACGGGCTGAACCTGGTCCCCGGTGCGCGCCATCGCGATCTCGGCGTCCTGGGCCTGCAGGGCCGTCCCCAGCCGATGAACCAGATCGGTCGGAAACAGCGGCGAGTCGCAGGGCACGGTGACGAGATAGGGCGTCTCGCAATGCTCCAGCCCGGCCAGGAACCCTGCCAGCGGCCCGGCGTAGTCGGGCAGGGCATCGGGCCAGACCGGCACGCCGAAGGACTCGTAGGCGCCGAGGTTGCGGTTGGCGTTGATCATCACGCGACCCACCTGCGGCGACAGCCGCAGCAGCGCATGCAGGGCCAGCGGCAGGCCGCGGTAGTTTTGCAGGCCCTTGTCGACCCCGCCCATGCGGCTGCCGCGGCCGCCGGCCAGGATCAGGCCGGTGATGAGCTCAGGATCCATCATTGCGCTCGTTGGGGAAGGGATCGCCCAGGTGGCGAGCGCCTTGCATCACGGCCACCACGACGCAGCCCACCGCCACCGTGACGACCATCGCGAGCAGGAAGACCATGCCGCCGGTGACGATGTAGTCGACGAGCTGCGCCGCGCGGTGCGCATCGTCGTGCAGCCCCTCCTGCAGGCCGGCCTTGATCCAAGAGCCGATGAGCCAGGGGATCATCACACTGGCCAGCACGGCGGCCAGCAGGCGCCGTTTGACGGCGGGGGCCAGCAGCGGGGCGCGCGCCATGCTCAGCCTCCGATGTAGTGCATCTCGACCTTGCGCAAGGCGGTGCCAGTGTCGGCTTGCAGGGCTGCGCGCAACTCGGAGTAGCGGTCTCCGCGGTCCTGCCAGATCAGCCCGATGGCTGCCGCGATCTGCTCGTCGGTGCAGCCTGCGCGCAGCAAGGCGCGCAGGTCATGCCCTTGCTGGGCGAACAGGCACAGGAACAGCTTGCCCTCGGTGGACAGGCGGGCGCGGTTGCAGTCGCGGCAGAAGGCCTGGGTGACGCTGGAGATCACGCCGATCTCGCCGCCACCGTCGCGGTAGCGCCAGCGCTCGGCGGTCTCGCCGGGGTAGTTCGGGTCGATGGGTTCGAGCGGAAAGTGGGCGCTCAAGCGTTCGATCACCTCGGCCGAGGGCAGCACCTCCTCCATGCGCCAGCCGTTGGTCGCTCCCACGTCCATGAACTCGATGAAGCGCAGCACGATGGAGGTGCCGCGGAAATGGCGGGCCATCGGGACGATCTCGTGGTCGTTGGTGCCGCGCTTGACCACCATGTTGACCTTCAGCGGCCCCAGGCCGACCTGCTGGGCGGCCTCCAGCCCTGCCAGCACGTCGGCCACCGGGAAATCGACATCGTTCATGCGGCGAAACAGCGCATCGTCCAGCGCATCCAGGCTGACGGTCACGCGCTGCAGGCCGGCCTCCTTCAGGGCCCGCGCCTTGCGCGCCAGGACCGAGCCGTTGGTCGTGAGCGTCAGGTCCAGGGGCTGGCCGTCGGGCGTGCGCAGGGCAGCGAGCATCTCGATCAGGCGTTCGAGGTCCTTGCGCAGCAGGGGCTCACCCCCCGTGAGCCGGATCTTGCGCACGCCGTGAGCGACGAACAGCCGGGCCAGCCGGGTGATCTCCTCGAAGCTCAGCAGGGCGCTGTGGGGCAGGAACTGATAGTGCTTGTCGAAGACTTCCTTGGGCATGCAGTAGCTGCACCGGAAGTTGCACCGGTCCGTCACCGAGATGCGCAGGTCGCGCAAGGGCCGGCCCAGGCGGTCGCTGAGCGGCCCGTCGGGCGAGCGCCACTGGTCCGGCACCCGCGGCACGGAGGCCCGGACACGGTGATCGGCCAGCGGGATCACTTTCTCTGCCATGGCCCCGATTGTGCATCGGCGCGGGCCGGATGGTCCATCGGCCCGTCCCGGGGCTTGCCGCGCATCAAGGCTTGCGGGCGAACGCCGCACCGGGCCGCCGCCGTAGGCGGGGTCAATGTGCGAGGGGGAACGCCGCCTCGGCGGCCTGCTGCGCCGGCAAGCCCCGGCCGCCGGTGGTGCGGGAGGGGGTGGCCACCAGCACCTGCGCGCGCCGGGCGCCGTTGTAGCGCTGGCTCCAGTAGCGCATGCGCATGTCCTCGATGCGCACCTGGGCGCCGCTGCGCGGGGCGTGGATGAACTTGCCCTCTCCCACGTAGATGCCCACATGCGAATAGGCGCGGCGCAGCGTGTTGAAAAAGACCAGGTCTCCCGGTCTGAGCTCGCTGCGCGGCACCGGCACCAGGCCGGCGGCCCGGGCCTGCTCCTCGGCGCGGCGCGGCAGGCCGATCCCGAGGGCCGTGTCGAACACATGGCGGGTGAAGCCGCTGCAGTCGAAGCCCTCGTCGATCGAATTGCCGCCACGGCGGTAGCTCACACCGAGAAAGCTCATCGCCGTCACCACGGCCTGGGCGGCGGCATCCTGCACTGCCGGCGGGGCGTTCGGTGCCTGGGGGTCGATCGCGGCCGGGGCGTCCTCGGGCTCCGGGGCGGCCGGCGGGGAGGGGGACCATCCACGCTCGGCCAGGAAGGCGGACATCGGGTCGCCTGCGGGGGCGGTGGCCGGAGGTGGTGCCACCGAGGCACACCCCGTCAGGCCTGCCATCAGGCAGACCACACCGACCAGGCGCGAGCAGGACATTTGCATCGCCGCAACCATAGGTCAACGTCACGGGTCTCGTCAAGAAATTTGCGATATGACAATCACTTAGCAGCAATATCTCGAAACAGTCCTCGATGGGTCCGTCCCGTCTGGACCCCGGGTCGGGTCGAACCTCTGGCGGGGCGCCCGGCAAGCGGGCACGATGGACGGGTGGCGCCGCGGTCGGCTGTCAGGGGGCCGTCAGCGTGCCTGCCTTCAATCGATGCTCCCAAAACGACGGGCCGTACCCCCTGCGAGGAGACACAGCATGAACTACGAAGCCTTCTACCGACGCTCGATCGAGGACCGGGACGGCTTCTGGGCCGAGCAGGCCCGGCTGATCGACTGGCTACAGCCGCCGCAGACCATCTGCGACCACAGCCGCCCTCCGTTCGTGCGCTGGTTCGTCGGCGGCACGACCAACCTGTGCCACAACGCGGTGGACCGCCATCTCGCACAGCGCTCCGACCAGGCCGCGCTGATCCATGTGTCCACCGAGACCGGCACCGAGCGCGTCTACAGCTTTCGCGAACTGCATGCCGAGGTGCAGCGCATGGCTGCGGTGCTGCAGTCCCTGGGGGTAGAGCAGGGCGACCGCGTGCTGATCTACATGCCGATGATCCCCGAGGCGGTGTTCGCGATGCTGGCCTGTGTGCGGCTGGGGGCCATCCACTCGGTGGTCTTCGGCGGGTTTGCCAGCGTCAGCTTGGCCAGCCGCATCGACGATGCGCAGCCGCGCGTGGTCGTCAGCGCCGATGCCGGCTCCCGCGCCGGCAAGGTGGTGCCCTACAAGCCGCTGCTGGACGAGGCCATCCGGCTGGCACAGCACAAGCCCGAGCGCGTGCTGCTGGTCGATCGTGCCCTGGCGCCGATGGAGCGCGTGGCCGGGCGCGATGTCGACTACGCCGCCTTGCGCGAGCAGCACCTGCACGCCCAGGTGCCCTGCGTGTGGGTGACGGCCGACCACCCGAGCTACACGCTTTACACCAGTGGCACGACCGGCCGGCCCAAGGGGGTGCAGCGCGACACGGGCGGCTATGCGGTGGCCCTGGCCGCGAGCATGAAGTACATCTTCTGCGGCCAGGCCGGCGAGACCTATTTTTCCACCAGCGACATCGGCTGGGTGGTGGGCCACAGCTACATCGTCTACGGCCCGCTGATCGCCGGCATGGCCACCATCCTCTACGAAGGCCTGCCGATCCGGCCCGATGCGGGCATCTGGTGGCAGCTCGTCGAGAAGTACAAGGTCACGGTGATGTTCAGCGCGCCCACTGCGGTGCGGGTGCTCAAGAAGCACGATGCGGCCTTCCTGAAGAAGCACGATCTGTCCAGCCTGCGTGCGCTTTTCCTGGCCGGTGAGCCGCTGGACGAGCCCACCGCGAAATGGATCGCCGACGCATTGGGCAAGCCCGTCATCGACAATTACTGGCAGACCGAGACCGGCTGGCCCATCCTGACGATTGCCAACGGCGTCGAAAACAAGCCCAGCAAGTTCGGCTCGCCCGGCGTGCCGATGTACGGCTATCGCGTCAAGCTGCTGCACGAGGCCACCGGCGAGGAGCTGATCGGAGCGCACCAGAAGGGCGTGCTGGCCATCGAGGGGCCGCTGCCGCCGGGTTGCATGCAAACCGTCTGGCGCGACGACGAGCGCTTCGTGAAGACCTACTGGAGCGCCGTGCCCAACCGGCAGGTCTACAGCACCTTCGACTGGGCCATTCGCGACGAGGACGGCTACTACTTCATCCTCGGCCGCACTGATGATGTCATCAACGTGGCCGGCCACCGCCTGGGCACGCGCGAGATCGAAGAGAGCATCGCCAGCCACCCCGCGGTGGCCGAGGTGGCCGTGGTGGGCGTGGCCGACAACCTCAAGGGCCAGGTGGCCATGGCCTTTGCGGTGCTGAAAGATCCAGCGCAGGCGGCCACTGAGGCGCAGGCCCTGGCCCTCGAAGGCGAGATCATGAAGGTGGTGGACCAGCAGCTCGGCGCCGTCGCACGGCCTGCTCGTGTGCGGTTTGTCACGGTCCTGCCCAAGACCCGCTCGGGCAAGCTGCTGCGCCGCGCCATCCAGGCCGTGTGCGAACACCGCGACCCCGGTGACCTGACCACCATCGAGGACCCCTCGGCCCTGCAGCAGATCCGCGCGATGGTGGCCCTGCCGGCCTGAGCGGCATACGAGGCACTGCGGCAGCAGTGCCCCACGACGGCGGCGGCGTCCGGCCTCCCCCTTGTGGGGGATGTGCCACAGTCGAGCTCAAGAACGGACTGAAACGGTCGAAGTCCCGAAAGCTGGATACATTTGCGGTCCAGCGCATGTTCAGGATGAAAGACCCTCAGGCTCCGCTTTTCGTCGACGTCCACCAACTCAAGGTCGGCATGTATGTGCATCTCGACGTGGGTTGGATGGCACACCCTTTTGCGATGAGCAGTTTCCGCATCGCCTCGGACGACCAGATCGCCACCATCCGTGGCCTGGGTCTGCAGCAGGTGCGATGGGATCCCTCCCGCAGCGATCCGGGGCTGCTGGCTCTGGTGGGCGGCCAGGCCGGGCCGCAGCCGGCGGCCGCCGATGCGCTGCCGGCCGATCCGCAAGTGGCGTTGCGGGCCCGCCGGCGCGCCTTGCTGGCTTCGCAGCGGGCGCATCTGGCGGCTTGCGAGCGTGAGTTCAACCAGGCCGCCAAGGAATTCCGGCAGATCACCGAGATCGCGCACAGCCAGCCCGAGGCGGCCCGCGAGCGTTCCGAGAGCATGGTCAGCGGCTTTCTGGACAAGATCGATGGGGCCCACGACACCTGCATCCGCCTGCTCCACGAGGGCGCGGGCGACCGCGCCTCGTCCCATAGCCTCAATGTCACGGTGGTGTCGATGCTGCTCGGTCGGGCCATGGGGCTGGGCGAACAGGAGCTGCGCGACGTGGGCTTGGGCGCCCTGCTGCACGATCTGGGCAAGACCGAACTGCCCGACCGCGTGCGCTGGAAGGACGAACTCTCCACCTCGGCCGAGCTGCAGTTCTATCAGGAGCATGTGGCCCATGGCGTGAGTCTGGCGCGCAAGATGAAGCTCAGCCCCCAGGCCACGCTGGTCGTGGCCCAGCACCACGAACAGGCCGACGGCCGGGGCTTTCCACAGCGGCTGCCGGGTGAGCGCATCAGCCCGCTGGCGCGCATCGTCGCCCTGGTCAACCGCTACGACAACCTGTGCAACCCGCTCAACCCGGCCAAGAGTTTGACGCCGCATGAGGCGCTGTCGCTGATCTTCGCGCAGATGAAGGCGCGCTTCGATGCGCTCACCCTCAGCGCCTTCATCAAGATGATGGGGGTGTATCCGCCGGGCTCGGTCGTCGAGCTCACCGACGGGCGCTTCGCACTGGTCGTCTCGGTCAATTCGGCGCGCCCGCTCAAACCGCGCGTGATCGTGCACGACCCCAAGGTGCCGGCCGAGGAGGCCTTGGTCGTCGATCTCGAGGCCCACCCTGACCTGGGGGTTCGGCGCAGCCTGAAACCCTTGCAACTGCCGCGCGTCGCACTGGACTATCTGTCCCCGCGCCAGCGCATCTGCTACTTCTTTGAACGGGCCGTGGACCCATCGGCACCCGAGCCCGAGGGGTCTGTATGAGTGCGCCCAGCCTGATGCCGGTGCTCCAGCACCTGATCGACGGCATGCTCGAGGCGGTCTGGATGGTCGATCCGGTGGACCTGCGCGTGGTCGCGGCCAACCAGGCTGCGCATGCCCTGCTGGGCGTGAGTGAGGGCAGCCTGGTCGGCAAGGCCGCCATCGAGCTGGCTGCCACGCCGGAGGACCTGGTCTTCTGGGAGGATGTCGCGGCCGGTCTGAGCGACCGCATCCTCTCCGACAGCCTCGTATGCCGCCCCGACGGCACCACGGTGCAGGTCGAGCGCCGCGTGAGCCTGCTGCGCCTGGCGCCGGGCCATTCGCTGTTCCTCGTCAGCCTGCGCGACCGCAGTGAGCAGCGGCGCGTGGAGGACGAACTCGAACGGCTGGTGTCGGAGCTGCGTGCCACCCTCGAATCCACGGCCGACGGCATCCTGGCCGTCGACCTGCACGGGGGCATCCGCGGCTACAACCAACGCCTGGCCGACCTCTGGGGTTTTCCGCAGGCCCTGATGCTGCGCCGTGACGACCAGGCCATCTTCGCCTGGCTGCGCGAGGCCGTGGCCGACGTGCAGGCCTACGACGAGAAGCTCGCCCTCATTGCCCGCTCGCCTCTGCTGGAGACCACCGACCTCATCGCGTTGCGATCGGGCCGCGTGATGGAGCGGGTCACGAGGCCCCAGTACAGCCGGGGCCGGCCCATCGGTCGCGTCTACTCTTTCCGCGACATCACGCAACAGCTGGCGCAGGAGTCCCAGCTCCAGCTCGCCGCCAAGGTGTTCGATGCCAGCCCCGACGCCGTGTTCATCACTGACGGGCAGCTCAAGGTGCTGGCGGCCAACCCCGCCTGTGCCCGCCTGTGTGGCAGCGCGTGCCAGACGCTGGTGGGGCAGCGCTGGAACGAGCTGGTCCACGATCCGGCCGATCCGGGGGCGATCGATCGCCTGCGCTCGGCCGTCGACGAGTGCGGCAGCATCGAGGCCGAGCTGCACTACGTGCGTGCCGACGGCAGCAGCGGCCCCTGCCAAGTCTCGATGGTGCGCCTGTCCGACGACGCCGGCGGCACGCTGCACTACATCGCCTTCGTCAAGGATCTCACCGACAAGCTGGCGGCCAAGCGGCGCATCGAGGAGTTGGCCTACACCGACGCACTGACCGCCTTGCCCAACCGCCTGGTGTTCACCGAGCGCGTGGAGTTCGCCATCGCGATGGCCCGCCGAGAACATGGCCGCTTCGCGGTGATGTTCGTCGACCTCGACCGCTTCAAGCAGATCAACGACTCGCTGGGACACCTCTACGGAGACCGCGTGCTGGTGGACGTGGCCGACCGGCTCAAGCGCTGCGTGCGCGAGGTCGATACCGTGGCCCGCTACGGCGGCGATGAGTTCGTCGTGCTGCTCCACCAGGCCGACGTGCGTGGCGCGGAGGCAACCGCCCGACGCATCCTCGAGGCCTTGACCGTCCCGGTGCAGCTCGATGAACTGAGCTTCACGGTCACCGGAAGCGTTGGCATCGCGATGTATCCGGATGACGGCGCCACCGCCAACGACCTCATCAAGAACGCCGACGCGGCCATGTACCGGGTGAAAGAGCGTGGCCGGTCGAGCTTTCGCTTCTATCAGCCGCAGATGAACGTGGACCTGCTGGCGCGCATGAAGATCGACCATGCCATGCGCCAGGCCCTGCCAGCCGGCCATTTCCGCCTGGCCTACCAGCCGCAGGTGGACATCAAGACCCGCGAGGTGCTGTCCGCCGAGGCCCTGCTGCGCTGGCGGGACCCGGACCTGGGCGACGTCTCGCCCGCCCAGTTCATCCCCGTGGCCGAGGAAAGCGGCTTTATCGTCGCCCTGGGCGACTGGGTGCTGACCGAGGCGGTGCAGCAGGCCGCGCGCTGGCAGGCCCGGGGGCGTGCGCTGCAAGTCTCGGTCAACGTGTCGGCCCTGCAGTTCCAGCAGGCCAACTTCGTCGAGCGCGTGGCCGGTGTGCTGTCGGCTGCCGGGTTGGCGCCCGGCTGGCTCGAGCTTGAGCTCACCGAATCCATCCTGATCCAAGACGCCGAGGAGGCGCTGAGCCGCCTGCAGCAGCTCGAACAGCTCGGTGTGCGCCTGGCGATCGACGACTTCGGCACCGGCTACTCCAGCCTGGGCTACCTCAAGCGTTTCCCCATCGGCAAGCTCAAGATCGACCGCTCCTTCATCGCCGGGCTGCCGGCTGACGAGAGCGATGCCGGCATCGTGCGCGCCATCGTCAGCATGGCGCGGGCTCTGCACATCAAGGTCATCGCCGAGGGTGTCGAGACCGATCTGCAGCGGCAGTTCCTGTGCGCCGCCGGCTGCGACCAGTTCCAAGGCTACCTGTTTGCCCCACCGGTCGATCCTCAGGAATTCGACAGGCTGCGCGACACCGCCGCACACGCGCCGGGCTGCCGTGCGGGAGGCTGAAGGCCCGGCGCCCGGCCGCCGATGTGGAGATTGCGGATTGGCCGCTGACCGCCAGGAGTGTTAGAGTCATGCCTTCAGACTTTCGGTCCTTCCCGTCCCCTTTGCTGGTTTCTGAGTGAATCCACAGTGAAGGCGGGTCGCAATCCGCCAACCGGTCAAGCCGTGTCGCGGAAGGTTGATCAACCAGCCAACAGCCCTGGAAACCGGGGCATGAGGTGAGCGAGATGATGCAGCAATACAGGTCCAACTCGTACCTGTTCGGGGGCAACGCCCCCTACGTCGAAGAGTTGTACGAGGCCTACCTCGACAACCCGGGCTCGGTGCCTGACAACTGGCGCGCCTATTTCGACGCCCTTCAGAACGTGCCTGCGGTCGACGGCAGCGATTCGCGCGATGTCGCGCACGCGCCCGTCATCGAATCCTTCGCTCAGCGCGCCAAGTCCAACGCCTTCGCGGTCAAGGCCAGCAGTACCGACCTGGCCGTGGCGCGCAAGCAGGTGCACGTCCAGTCCCTGATCGCTGCCTATCGCTTCCTCGGTTCCCGCTGGGCCGACCTCGATCCCCTCAAACGTCACGAGCGTCCTCGCATTCCCGAGCTCGAACCGGCCTTCTATGACCTCACTGAAAGTGACATGGACATCACTTTCAGCGCGACCAACACCTACTTCACCAAGGCCGAACAGATGACCCTGCGGGAGATCCTGCAGGCCCTGCGTGAGACCTACTGCGGCACCATCGGTGCCGAGTTCATGCACATCACCGAGCCGGCCGAGAAGCGGTGGTGGCAGGAACGCCTGGAGAGCTCGCGCTCCAAGCCGGTATTCACCGGCGAGAAGAAGAAGGCCATCCTCGAGCGCCTGACGGCGGCCGAGGGCCTGGAGCGCTTCCTGCACACCAAGTACGTGGGGCAGAAGCGCTTTTCGCTCGAAGGCGGCGAGAGCTTCATCGCCGCGATGGACGAGCTGATCAAGCGCGCCGGCGAGAAGGGCGTGCAGGAAATCGTGATCGGCATGGCCCACCGGGGCCGCCTCAACGTGCTGGTCAACACGCTGGGCAAGATGCCTAAGGACCTGTTCGCCGAGTTCGAGCACACCGCCAAGGAAGACCTGCCCGCCGGTGACGTGAAATACCACCAGGGCTTCTCCAGCGATGTCTCCACCCCTGGCGGCCCGGTGCACCTGAGCCTGGCCTTCAACCCCTCGCACCTGGAAATCGTCAACCCGGTGGTCGAGGGTTCGGTCAAGGCCCGCATGGATCGCCGTGGCGACAAGGAAGGCGATCAGGTGCTGCCCGTGCTGGTGCATGGTGACGCCGCCTTCGCCGGCCAGGGGGTCGTGATGGAGACGCTGGCGCTGGCGCAAACGCGCGGCTACTACACCGGCGGCACGGTCCATATCGTCATCAACAACCAGATCGGCTTCACGACCAGCGACCCGCGCGACACCCGCTCGACGCTGTACTGCACCGACGTCGTCAAGATGATCGAAGCGCCGGTGCTGCACGTCAACGGCGACGACCCCGAGGCCGTGGTGTTCTGCACCCAACTGGCGCTGGACTACCGCCAGGAGTTCAACAAGGACGTCGTCGTCGACATCGTGTGCTTCCGCAAGCTGGGCCACAACGAGCAGGACACCCCCTCGCTCACCCAGCCGCTGATGTACAAGAAGATCGCCAAGCACCCCGGCACCCGCAAGCTCTATGCCGACAAGCTGGTGACCCAGGGCGTGCTGCCCGAGGACGGGCCCGAGGAGATGGTCAAGGCTTACCGCGCCGCGATGGACGCGGGCAAGCACACCGTCGATCCCGTGCTCACCAACTTCAAGAGCAAGTACGCCGTCGACTGGACGCCCTTCCTCGGCAAGAAGTGGACGGACGCGGCTGACACTGCGCTGCCGCTGGCCGAGATCAAGCGCCTGGCCGAGCGCATCACCACCATTCCGGGCAATTTCAAGCTCCACCCGTTGGTCGAGAAGGTCATCGCCGACCGTGCCGCCATGGGCCGCGGCGAGATCAATGTTGACTGGGGCATGGGCGAGCACCTGGCTTTTGCCTCGCTGGTGGCCAGCGGCTATCCGGTGCGCCTGTCGGGCGAGGACTGCGGACGCGGCACCTTCACCCATCGCCATGCCGTGCTGCACGACCAGAACCGCGAGAAGTGGGACGAGGGCACCTACATCCCGCTGCAGAACGTGGCCGACAACCAGGCCCCCTTCGTCGTGATCGACTCCATCCTGTCGGAAGAGGCGGTGCTGGGCTTCGAGTACGGCTATGCCTCGGCCGACCCCAACACGCTGGTGATCTGGGAGGCCCAGTTCGGCGACTTCGCCAATGGGGCCCAGGTGGTGATCGACCAGTTCATCGCCTCCGGCGAGGTCAAGTGGGGGCGCGCCAATGGCCTGACGCTGATGTTGCCGCATGGCTATGAGGGCCAGGGGCCCGAGCACAGCTCGGCGCGCCTGGAGCGCTTCATGCAGCTCGCCGCCGACAACAACATGCAGATCTGCCAGCCCACCACGGCCAGCCAGATCTTCCATGTGCTGCGCCGACAGATGGTGCGCATGTTCCGCAAGCCGCTGGTGCTGATGACGCCCAAGTCGCTGCTGCGCAACAAGGACGCCACCTCGCCGCTGGCCGAATTCACCAAGGGCGAGTTCCGCACCGTGATCGGCGAGCTCAACGCCGAGATCGAGGCGGCCAAGGTCAAGCGCGTGATCGTCTGCTCCGGCAAGGTCTACTACGACCTCGTCAAGAAGCGCGAGGAGAAGAAGGCGCTCGACGTGGCGATCATCCGCGTCGAGCAGCTCTACCCCTTCCCGCACAAGGCCTTTGCCACCGAGCTCAAGAAGTACCCCAACGCCACCGACGTCGTGTGGTGCCAGGACGAGCCGCAGAACCAGGGTGCATGGTTCTTCGTGCAGCACTACATCCACGAGAACATGCTCGAAGGCCAGAAGCTCGGCTATGCCGGCCGTCCGGCCTCGGCCTCGCCGGCCGTGGGCTATGCCCACCTCCACCAGGAGCAGCAAAAGGCCTTGCTCGAGCAGGCCTTTGCCAAGCTCAAGGGGTTCGTGCTCACCAAGTAAGTCCCGGTCCCGGGTCGACGACGGCGCCGCGCCGCCTCGCCCGGATGCGTTGACGGGGGCTGCCCGCGGCGGCCCCTGTGCGCGGCGACACGCATAGCGAAAGAACGATCATGGCAATCATCGAAGTCAAGGTTCCCCAACTGTCCGAATCGGTGGCCGAAGCCACCTTGCTGTCCTGGAAAAAGCGTCTGGGCGAAGCCGTCAGCGCCGACGAGATCCTCATCGAGATCGAGACCGACAAGGTCGTCCTGGAAGTGCCCGCGCCGGCGGCCGGCGTGATCGTCCAGCTCGTCAAGAACGACGGCGACACCGTCGTCAGCGACGAGGTCATCGCCAAGATCGACACCGAGGGCCAGGCCCAGGTCAGCCCGCTGGAGGTCAAGGCTGCACCGGCTGCCGCCCCCGCGGTGACCCCTGCGCCGGCGCCTGCGGCGGCCGGTGGCGCCAAGTCGGATGTGGCGATGCCTGCCGCGGCCAAGCTGATGGCCGAGCACCAGCTCACGGCCGCCCAGGTCAGCGGCACCGGCAAGGACGGTCGCATCACCAAGGGTGACGTGCTCGGCGCCCTCGAAGCCGGGGCTCGGCCCGCCGCCCCGGCGCCGGCCAGCGCCGCCCCCGCCGTGGCCAAGCCGCTGCCGCAGGTCAGTGCCCCCGGCCTGAACCTGGGCGACCGCCCCGAGCAGCGCGTGCCGATGAGCCGGCTGCGCGCCCGCATCGCCGAGCGCCTGCTGCAGTCCCAAGCCACCAATGCCATCCTCACCACCTTCAACGAGGTCAACATGGCCCCGGTGATGGAGATGCGCAAGAAGTTCCAGGAAAAGTTCGAGAAGGAGCACGGTGTCAAGCTCGGCTTCATGAGCTTCTTCGTGAAGGCAGCGGTGCATGCGCTCAAGAAGTACCCCATCCTGAACGCCTCGGTCGACGGCAACGACATCGTCTACCACGGCTACTTCGACATCGGCATCGCCGTGGGCTCGCCGCGCGGCTTGGTGGTGCCCATCCTGCGCAACGCCGACCAGATGACCTTTGCCGAGATCGAGAAGAAGATCGCCGAGTTCGGCCAGAAGGCCAAAGATGGCAAGCTCGGCCTGGAGGAACTCACCGGCGGCACCTTCTCCATCTCCAACGGCGGCGTGTTCGGCTCGATGCTGTCCACGCCGATCATCAACCCGCCGCAGTCGGCCATCCTGGGCGTGCACGCCACCAAGGACCGTCCGGTGGTCGAGAACGGTCAGATCGTGATCCGCCCGATCAACTACCTGGCCATGAGCTATGACCACCGCATCATCGACGGTCGCGAGGCCGTGCTCGGCCTGGTGGCGATGAAGGAAGCACTGGAAGACCCGGCCCGCCTGTTGTTCGACATCTGAGGAAGCGCTGGAATGAGCCAACAATTCGACGTCATCGTCATCGGCGGTGGCCCCGGCGGCTACATCGCCGCCATCCGCGCGGCCCAACTGGGCTTCAAGGTGGCCTGCATCGACGAGTGGAAGAACGGCAAGGGCGGCCCGGCCCCGGGTGGCACTTGCACCAACGTCGGCTGCATCCCGTCCAAGGCCCTGCTGCAGTCGTCCGAGCACTACGAGCACGCGGCGCACCACTTCGCCGACCACGGCATTGGGCTGAGCAATCTCAGCATCGACGTGGCGAAGATGCTGGCCCGCAAGGACAGCGTCGTGAAGCAGAACAACGACGGCATCCTCTACCTGTTCAAGAAGAACAAGGTCAGCTTCTTCCATGGGCGCGGGGCGTTCTCCAAGGCAGTCGAGGGCGGCTACGAGATCCAGGTGTCCGGTGAGAAAGCCGAGACGCTCACCGGCAGGCACATCATCGTGGCCACCGGCTCCAGCGCCCGCGCGCTGCCCGGCGTGGCCTTCGACGAGGAGACCATCCTGTCCAACGACGGGGCGCTGCGCATCCCGGCGGTGCCCAAGACGCTGGGCGTCATCGGTGCCGGTGTGATCGGCCTGGAGATGGGCTCGGTGTGGCGTCGCCTGGGTGCCCAGGTGACCCTCCTCGAAGCCCTGCCCACCTTCCTGGGCGCAGCCGACGAGCAGATCGCCAAGGAGGCCCGCAAGGCCTTCGACAAACAGGGACTGAAGATCGAGCTGGGCGTGAAGATCGGCGAGGTCCAGGCCGGCAAGAAGGGCGTGAGCGTTGCCTACACCGATGCCAAGGGCCAGGCCCAGGTGCTACAGGTGGACAAGCTCATCGTCTCGATCGGCCGGGTGCCCAACACCACAGGCCTCAACCCCGAGGCCGTGGGCCTGAAGCTCGACGAACGCGGCGCCATCGTGGTGGATGACGACTGCCGGACCAACCTGCCCAACGTCTGGGCGGTGGGCGACGTGGTGCGCGGCCCCATGCTGGCCCACAAGGCCGAGGAAGAGGGTGTGGCCGTGGCCGAACGCATCGCCGGCCAGCACGGGCACGTCAACTTCAACACCATCCCCTGGGTCATCTACACCAGCCCCGAGATCGCCTGGGTGGGCCAGACCGAGCAGCAGCTCAAAGCGGCAGGCCGGGCCTACAAGGCCGGCACCTTCCCCTTCATGGCCAACGGCCGCGCGCGGGCCCTGGGCGACACCACCGGGATGGTCAAGTTCCTGGCCGATGCCAAGACGGACGAGATCCTGGGCGTGCACATCGTCGGGCCGTTTGCCTCCGAACTGATCGCCGAAGCCGTGGTGGCCATGGAGTTCAAGGCCAGTGCCGAGGACATCGCCCGCATCTGCCATGCGCATCCCTCGCTGTCCGAGGCTACGAAGGAGGCAGCGCTGGCCGTGGACAAGCGCACCCTGAACTTCTGAGATCGAAGCACAGGCATGGCCCCAGGGCGACTTCACCGTCGCCCTTTTTCTTGAACATGCAGGACCGCCATGACGAGCGTCGCCCGGTTGTACGAAGACACGCTGAAGGCGCGCGGCTACCGCAGCGACCCCGCACAACTGCGCGCCGTGGCTGCCCTGCAGCGCTGTCAGGATGAATGGGCCGACTACAAGGCCCGGCGCTCGAACGCGCTGACCAAGCTGCTGCGTCGTCCCCCCCTCCCGAGGGGCGTGTACATGTACGGCGGGGTGGGGCGGGGCAAGAGCTTCCTGATGGACTGCTTCTTCCAGGCCGTGCCGCTCACGCGCAAGACCCGCTTGCACTTCCACGAGTTCATGCGCGAGGTGCACCGGGAACTGCAAGACCTCAAGGGCACGGTCAACCCGCTGGACGAACTGGGTCGCCGTATCGCGCGACGCTACCGCCTGATCTGCTTCGACGAGTTCCACGTTGCCGACGTGACGGATGCAATGATTCTGCATCGCCTGCTCGAAGCGCTCTTCAAGCACCGCGTCAGCATCGTCACCACCTCGAACTTCCACCCCGACGGGCTCTACCCCAACGGGCTGCATCGCGACCGTATCTTGCCGGCCATCGAGCTGCTCAAGCAGCACCTCGAGGTCATCAACGTCGACAACGGCACTGACTACCGGCAGCGTACGCTGGAGCATGTCAAGCTCTACCACTGCCCGCTGGGAGAGCAGGCCGATGCGCAAATGGCCCAGGCCTTCGAGGAGCTGGCCGAGGCGCGTGACGAGAGCCCCATTCTGCATATCGAGCAGCGCGAGATTCGCGCGCGACGGCGTGCCGGCGGGGTGGTGTGGTTCGACTTCCAGGAGCTGTGCGGCGGGCCACGCTCACAGAACGACTACCTGGAGCTGGCCTCGCAGTTCCACACCGTGCTGCTGTCCAACGTGCCGCACATGCCGGTGCGCATGGCCTCGCAAGCCCGGCGCTTCACCTGGTTGGTGGACGTGCTCTACGACCGCCGGGTGAAGCTCATCATGTCGGCCGAAGTGCCGCCGGAACAGCTTTACACCGAAGGCCCGCTGGCCCACGAGTTTCCGCGCACGGTTTCGCGTCTGAACGAAATGCAGTCCCGGGAATTCCTGTCGCTGCAGCGGCGCGAAGTCGACACGCGCCTGACCTGAATCCGGCGGGTCACGCAGGGGGAGGGCGCGCCGACTCCTCTCCTCAGGTCAGCAGGTCCACGCGCACCAGCGCCAGCGAGAGGTTGTCGCCACCGCCCCGTGCGCGCTGGCGAGCCTTGCTCACCAGCATCTCGCTGGCCTCGCGCGGAGGCAGGGTGTTGACGATGGCCCCGAGCTCACGCGGGGTGAAGTAATGCCACAAGCCGTCGCTGCAGGCCAGCAGCGAATCGCCGATCTCGAGCCGGTCGATGTGGTGCAGCGTGATCGGCGGGTCCTGGAACGTGCCCAGGCAGCCCGTGAGCAGGTTCGACTGCGGGTGGGTGTTGGCCTCTTCCTCGGTGATCTGCCCCTCGTCGACCAGGCGCTGCACGTACGAATGGTCCTTGGTGCGGCTGACCATGTCCGACCCGCGGAAGTGATAGACACGCGAATCTCCGGCATGGATCACGTCACATTCGCGGTTCGGGCTCACGAGGAAGGCGGCCACCGTGCTGTGCGGCTCCTCTTCGGCGGTGATGGCCGTCAGCTTGATCATCAGGTGGGATTCCAGCACGAGCTGCTTGAGCACGTCGCGTGCATCCTCGGTGGTGGGCGAGTAGCGGTCGAACAGCTGTCGGGCAGTGAGGACGACCTGGTCGGAAGCCTTGCGACCGCCGCTTTTGCCGCCCATGCCGTCGGCCACCACCGCCAGCATGCAGCCGGGCACGCGTGCATGGACCAGGATGTCCACCTGATCCTGCTGGTACATGCGGTCGCCCCGGTGGATGCCGGTGGCCGCGCTCAGGCGGTAACCCTTAGAAGATGTGCTCATGGGAAAAGGGCGTGGATAGACCAAAACTATAATCCAGCCATCTCGCGCTGCGCCGGGAAATTTCAACGGTGATGGGCCATGGATGAAAACCTGCACTCGCCTCAGCGTCGGCTGATCGAGTTGCGCATGGAACATGCCGATCTCGACAGCCTCATCGACGGCGCCGAATTCCAGACACCCCGTGACGAGCTCGCGCTGCGACGCCTCAAGAAACGCCGGCTCCTGCTGCGCGACCAGATCGCCCGCCTCGAGGCCGAACTCGACCCGCGGGAACCGGCCTGAGCCGTGGCGGCCGCAACGTGGCATCCCCCGGAAGGGGTGGCGATGAACCCGTCGGGCGCGCCGTCCGAAGATGCGCTCGTTGCCGCCACCCGCGAGGCCTTCGGGCCCCAGGGGTCGCTGGCCCGGGCCGATGCCGGCTTCCGCGAGCGCGAGATCCAGACGCGCTTGGCTGCGGCCATCGCCGAGGCCGTCGCGCACCGTCGGGTTCTGGTGGCCGAGGCCGGCACCGGGGTGGGCAAGACCTACGCCTACCTGGTGCCTGCACTGCTGTGCGGCGGGCGGGTGCTGGTGAGCACGGCCACCAAGAGCCTGCAGGATCAGCTTTTCCTGCGCGACCTGCCGCATGTGCGCGACGCCCTCGGCCTGCCACTGCGCACGGCGCTGCTCAAAGGCCGGGGTAGCTACCTGTGCCTGCACCGGCTGCAGCAGGCCCGGCACACCGCCCAGTGGCCCGACCGCGGCGCGGTACGCGCCCTGGCGCGCATCGAGCAGTGGGCCCAGGGCACGTCCACCGGCGATCTGGCCGAACTGCCCGGGCTGGATGACCGCTCGCCGGTGATTCCCCTGGTCACCTCCACCCGCGACAACTGCCTGGGCAGCGACTGCCCGAGCTACCGGGGCTGTCATGTGATGAATGCACGTCGCGAGGCCATGGCTGCGGACGTGGTGGTCGTCAACCACCATTTGTTCTTCGCCGACCTGGCCTTGCGTGAGACGGGCATGGCCGAACTACTGCCGACGGTGGATGTCGTGGTTTTCGACGAGGCCCACCAGTTGGCCGAGGCCGGTGTGCAGTTCCTCGGCGTTACCCTGGGCACGGCAGCGCTCATCGAACTGGCCCGCGACCTGTTGGCCGCCGGCCTGCAGCATGCGCGCGGCCTGCGCGACTGGCACACCCTGGCGGGTGGAATCGAGCGCGCAGCGCGCGAGTTGCGGCTGGCCGCTGCCGGGCCGCTGCACGATCTGCGCGGCCCCGTCAAGCTGCGCTGGCAGGAGCGGGCCGGACGCGACGCCTTCAATGGGGCCCTGCATGGCGTGGCGCAGGCGGCCGGCGCCGGCCACGAGGCGGTGCTGGCGGTGGCCGGTGCGGCGCCGGACTTCACGCGGCTGGCCGAGCGGCTGGATCTCGTGGCCGAGCGTGCGCAGGCCTTTGCGCAGCCTGCACCGCCCGGGCGTGTGCGCTGGATCGACCTCGGCGCCCAGCAGGTGCGGCTGGTGGAGTCGCCGCTCGACATCCGCGAGACCCTGCGCGAGCAACTCGCATCCTCGCCCAAGGCCTGGGTCTTCACCTCGGCCACGCTGGGCGACGACGAGCGGCTGAGCTGGTTCACCGAACCGGCCGGCCTGGACGAAGCGACCGTCTTGCGCGTGGGCAGCCCCTTCGACTACCCGTCTCATGCCTGCGTCTACGTGCCGCGCCGCTTTCCCAGGCCCAATGAGCCGGGGCACCCGGCGGCCGTGGCCGCACTGGCCGGACGGCTCGCTGCGGCGCTGGGCGGGCGCAGCTTCGTGCTGACGACCACACTCAAAGCCCTGCAGCCGATCGCGCAGGCCCTGCGCGAGCAGTTCGAGGCCGAGGGCCGAGCCATCACCGTGCTGCGCCAGGGCGACGCCCCCAAGCGCCAGCTCATCCAGGACTTCCTGGCCCATCCGCAATCCGTGCTGGTGGGCTCCCAGAGCTTCTGGGAGGGCATCGACGTGCCCGGCGACGCCTTGCAGTGCGTGGTGATCGACAAGCTTCCGTTTCCGCCGCCGAACGACCCCCTCATCGAGGCCCGGGTGCGCCGCTTCGAGGCTGAAGGCCGCAGTGCCTTCAACGATCTGTTCGTGGCCGAGGCGGCCGTGGCGCTCAAGCAAGGGGCGGGTCGCCTCATCCGCACGGAAAGCGACCGCGGCCTGCTGGTCGTCTGTGATCCGCGCATGGCGACTATGGCCTACGGCCGCCGGCTGCGAGCGGCCCTGCCACCGATGCGCTGGCTCGACAGCGAGGACGACGCCCTGGCCTGGCTGATGGAGCTGGCCGCCTCGGCCCCAGCGTCCTGAGGAGCGCTCACACGCCTTTCAGGCGCTTCAGTTCAGGTGGCGGGTGCCGGCCTGGCCCAGGTAGATGCTTTGCGGAAAGTTTCTCTGCAGCACGCGCAGCGCATCGTCGCGCAGCTGGGGCAGGCCCAGCCGGTCGTAGCTTTGCGCCATCAGGTGCAAGGCCTCCTCGACTGCCGGCGACTGCTGGTAGTCGCGCACCGCGAGCTGGGCCCGGTTGGCGGCGGCCAGGTAGGCGCCGCGGCGGAAGTAGTACCGCGCGACATGCACTTCATACTGGGCGAGTGAGTTCACGATGAAGTTCATGCGCGCCTGGGCATCAGCGGCATAGACCGACTCGGGATAGAGATCGACCAGTTGGCGGAAGGCCTGGTAAGCCTCCTTCGAAGCCTGCTGGTCGCGCTCGGACAGGCTCTGCCGCGAGAAGCGGCCGAACAGGCCGAGGTTGTCGTTGAAGTTGATCAGGCCCTTGAGGTAGAGGGCGTAGTCCGAGGCCGGGCTGGCCGGGTAGAGTTTCATGTAGCGCTCGATCGTGGCCAGGGCCTGGGCACGTTCGCCGCTGCGGTAGTAGGTGTGGGCCAGCTCGAGCAAGGCCTGCTGGGCCAGCAGGGTGCCTGCCGCGCGCCCTTCGAGGCGTTCGTAGAAGCGGATCGCACGCTCGTAGTTGCCGGCAGCCGCGTCGGCGCGGGCCTCTGAGTACACTCGCTCGGCGCTCATGCCGGCCGTCTCGTCCTTCGGGGTCGAGCTGCAGGCCGCCAGCAGGGCCGCACCGGCGAGAGCCAGCGCGCAACGCCGGGCCAACAAGGCAAAGTGAGTGTGCATCCCGGTTCCATCCGGCGCAGGCCGCGGGCCTGCGCTCGTTCCATATTCAGACAAAGCACGGATTCTATATGGCGCATGCCACCCCCCCATCCGAGAGGGACGCCTGTGCCGAGCGCCCGCACGAGACGGGCTCGGCCGACTTCCCGGACGACTTGCACGACGACGAGCGGATCGAGACCCGCGAGACCCTGATCGACGCTGCCGGTCATGGCCAGCGGCTGGACCGACTGCTCGTGGCCCTGGCGCCGGAGTTCTCGCGCACCTGGCTGCAGCAGTTGGTGGAGCAGGGAGCGGTGCAGCTCGACGGGCAGCCTGTGCGCCAACCCAGTCGCAAACTCAAGGCCGGCCAGCGGCTGCGGCTCGAGCTGCGCCCCACGCCGCAGAGTCAGGCCTTCCGGCCCGAGGCCATCGCCCTGTCCGTGGTCTACGAGGACGAGCATCTGCTGGTGATCGACAAGCCCGCCGGCCTGGTCGTGCACCCGGCGGCAGGCCATTGGTCCGGCACGCTGCTCAATGCCTTGCTGGCCCACCACGGGGGGGCTTCGGCCCTTCCGCGCGCCGGCATCGTGCACCGCCTGGACAAGGACACCAGCGGCCTGATGGCGGTGGGCAAGACGCTGGAGGCCGTGACGGCGCTCACGCGGGCCATCGCCGCGCGCAGCGTCCATCGCGAGTACCTGGCGCTGGTGCACGGCGAGATCCGGCAGCCGCAGGCGCTGGCCACCATCGACGCCCCGATCGCGCGCGATCCGCGCTCGCGTGTGCGCATGGCGGTGGTCGCCGACGGGCGGCACGCACGCACCGATGTGGCCCTCGTGGCCGTGGGAGCGGGCTGTTCCGCGGTGCGCTGTACCCTGCACACTGGACGCACCCATCAGATCCGGGTGCACTTGGCCTTTCGCGGGTTTCCGCTGGTCGGCGACAGCCTGTACGGGGGGCATGAGGCCCTGGGCCTGCAGCGACAGGCCCTGCATGCGTGGCGACTGCGTCTGGACCACCCCGTTCAGGCGCGGCCGCTGGCCTTCGAGGCGCCGGCGCCGGACGATTTCGCCCGGGCCTGGCGGTGCGTGGCGGGCGGACCACGGACTTCGCCGTCCACCGGGCTACAATAGGTTCAGACGCACATACCGCTGCCCGCCGCCCCGGAGCCTCCTCCAGGGGGCTGTGCCGGGCGAGGAGGGCGGCCGCGCACCCGGCGTGGCGATCCCCGCGGCGATCACTGGCATGGCTGGGCCCGTAGCGTCGCGGCAAGACGGCGCGGGCGGTGTCCCCACATGCAGACCGCCCGGTCCCGGACGAGGACGACAAACGGCCAATGAACACACAGGATGCAAAGCGCGTCCTCGAGACCGCGCTGATCTGCGCGCACCAGCCGCTGCCGCTGCGCGACATGCGGGCGCTCTTCAACGACGAGCTCGGCCCCGATACCCTGCGCATGCTGCTCGACGAACTGGCGCGTGACTGGGAGGGCCGCGGCGTGGAACTGGTGGCGGTGTCCACGGGCTGGCGCTTCCAGAGCCGGCCCGAGATGCGTGAGTACCTCGACCGCCTCAATCCCGAGAAGCCGCCCAAGTATTCCCGGGCCACGATGGAGACGCTGGCGATCATCGCCTACCGCCAGCCGGTCACGCGCGGCGACATCGAGGACATCCGCGGCGTGACGGTCAGCAGCCAGATCCTCAAACAGCTCGAGGACCGCGGCTGGATCGACACCATCGGCTATCGCGATGCACCCGGCCGGCCGGCGCTGTACGCCACCACCAAACAGTTTCTCGACGATCTGGGGCTGTCCTCGCTGGACCAGTTGCCGGCGCTCGACGGTGCTTCCCCCGCCACTGCGCCGTCCGAGGATCTGCCTCAGCAGTCCTCCCTGCTCGACGCGATCGAGACCGCCGCACAAGGGGAGGATCCGACCGCAGAACCCGGCCTGGTCGAGCAGGTCGAGCCGCCGGCACCGGCCGAAGGGGTCGACGGCCCGCCGCCGCACCGCCCCGAGGCGGTCGATCCGGTCGTACATGCCGAGGCGGCGGCGGCCGAGGTCCTGATCCACGATCCCCCCCTTGAAGGGCTTGCACCGGACGCTGCCTGGGAGGCCCCAGGCGACGCCCCGGCCCGGGCCCCGGCTGAACCTGATTCCGAATCCGACGCTGAACCTCTGTCGCGCCATGAACCCTGAAGCCAACGAAACCCCATCGCCCGAGTCCGTCCCGACCGTGCCGGCCGATGCCCCGGCCGCGGCCGCGCAGACCGCCGGGAAGCCCAAGCGGCGCAGCCCCCGCAAGCCCAAGGCCGAGGTGTCCGTCACGACGGGCGAAGCGGCCGCCGAAGACGCTTCGCCCGCTGCGGCCGAGGCCCCGGCGCCCCGGCCGGCCCGTCGGCGCAAGACCGCCGCGGCGTCGACCGGCGGGCAGCCAGGCGTGCCCGACGAAGCCCGGTCCGCGGCGTCCGACGATGAAGCACCTGCCTCCGGATCGCCCTCCCATGACACCGAGCCGGTCGTGCAGGACGCGGCGCAGGCGCCGTCCGAGACCTCCGGCGAGGGCTCGGACAGCGGTGGCCGCCGCCGCCGCAACCGGCGCGGCCGCCGCGGGGGTGAGCGTGAAGGGGAGGGGGCGCCAGTCCCTTCGGCCGGTGCACGCAAGTCGGAACAACCCGCCAAGGGGCCTGGCCAGGCTGCTGACCGTGAAGTCGCCGAGCGGTTTGCCGACGTCGTCGAAGGCCGCTACGACGAAGCCCAGGACGATGAGGAGCCTGCTGAGCTCGAAGCCGTTGCCAAGCGCGTGCTGGCGCCGGAGCCCGATGCGCCCAAGCTGCACAAGGTGCTGGCCCAGGCCGGCATCGGCTCGCGCCGCGACATGGAGCAGCTCATCCTGGAAGGCCGCATCTCCGTCAATGGTGAGCCTGCTCACATCGGCCAGCGCATTTCCTACGGCGACCAGGTGCGCGTCAATGGCAAGCCCATCAAGGTGCAGATCGCACCGCCAGCCCCGCGCGTGCTCGCCTATCACAAGCCGGCCGGTGAGGTGGTCACCCACGACGACCCGCAGAACCGTCCCACCGTGTTCCGCCGCCTGCCCAAGCTCAAGCAGGGCAAGTGGCAGTCGGTCGGAAGGCTGGACCTCAACACCGAAGGCCTGCTGCTGTTCACCAGCTCGGGCGAACTGGCCAACCAGCTCATGCACCCGCGCTTTGGCGTCGAGCGCGAGTACGCCGTGCGCGTGCTGGGCACGCTCGAGCCCGAGGCGCGCCAGAAGCTGCTCGAGGGGGTGAAGATCGATGGCCAGCTCGCCAGTTTCAAGTCCATCGAGGACGGTGGCGGCGAGGGCGTCAACCGCTGGTACCGCGTCGTCATCACCGAAGGCCGCAACCGGGAAGTGCGCAAGCTGTTCGATGCCGTGGGGCTGACGGTCAGCCGCCTGATCCGCATCCGCTACGGGCACATCGTGCTGCCCCGCGGTCTCAAGCGCGGGGTGTGGGTGGAGCTCGGCGACCAGGACGTGCGCATGATACGGCGCCTGACCGGGGCCGACCAGCCGCGCCCGGCATCGGGTGGCGGGAAGAATGGCAAGCCCGGCAAGCGGCGCGGTGGCGGGAGGGCGGGCGGTCGCCCGACCGGGGTGCGCCCAGGCACGCCCGATCCGCTGGAGCAGACCTACGACAAGCGCTTTGCCCAGTCGACCAAGGCCCGCCAGGGCGCCCCGCGCCAGCCCGATCCCATGCAGACCAGCGTGGGCTACATCGGCGCCGATGCCTACCTTGGACGCGGCAAGGGCGGCCGTCACAAGGGCGGGGCTGGCGGTGGCCGGCGCGGCGGACGCGGGCGCTGAGGAGGCAAGGCCCCACGTCGGGCCCTGCCGGTGCCGGTGAACGCACTGCAAGGGTTACAATCCAAGGTTTTGCCAAGTCCTTGATTCAGGAGAAATTTCATGGCGATCGAACGCACCCTGTCGATCATCAAACCCGATGCCGTGGCCAAAAACGTGATCGGCCAGATCCTCAGCCGCTTCGAGGCGGCCGGTCTGAAGATCGTTGCCGCCAAGATGGTGCATCTGTCGCGCGGTGAGGCCGAGGCCTTCTATGCCGTGCACAAGGAGCGTCCCTTCTTCAAGGACCTGGTCGAGTTCATGATCTCGGGCCCGGTGATGGTCCAGGTTCTGGAGGGTGAGAACGCCATCGCGAAGAACCGTGAGCTGATGGGCGCCACCGACCCGAAGAAGGCCGAGAAAGGCACCATCCGCGCCGACTTCGCCGACAGCATCGATGCCAACGCGGTGCACGGCTCGGATGCCCCTGAAACCGCCGCCGTGGAAGTGGCCTTCTTCTTCCCCGGCATGAACGTCTACAGCCGCTGAACGCGGCCGCAGACCTTCGCATCCTTGCGCGGGGCATGCCCATGGCGGTCAACCTCCTCGACTTCGATCTCGACGGGCTGGCTGCCTACTGCGAAGGGCTGGGCGAGAAGCGCTTCCGCGCCGTCCAGCTCTTCCGCTGGATCCACCAGAAGGGCGTGTGCGATTTCGGCCAGATGAGCGATCTGGCCAAGTCCCTGCGCGACAAGCTCGTCGGCGTGGCGCAGGTGCGGCCCTTGCCGGTGCTGACCGAGCAGGCCTCGTCCGACGGCACCATCAAGTGGCTCTTCGACGTGGGCGACGGCAATGCCGTCGAAGCCGTCTTCATCCCCGAGGACGACCGCGGCACGCTGTGCGTGTCCTCGCAGGCGGGTTGTGCCGTGGGCTGCCGCTTCTGCTCCACCGGCCACCAGGGCTTCAGCCGCAATCTCGGCACTGGCGAGATCCTCGCCCAACTGTGGTTTGCCGAGCACCACCTGCGCCAGCGGCTGGGCCTGCCGGCCGGGGAACGCGCGATCACCAATGTGGTCATGATGGGCATGGGCGAGCCGCTACAGAACTACCATGCCCTGGTGCCGGCGCTGCGCACCATGCTCGATGACCATGGCTACGGCCTGTCGCGGCGGCGCGTTACGGTGTCCACCTCGGGCGTGGTGCCGATGATGGACCGCCTGCGCGAGGATTGCCCGGTGGCCCTGGCCGTCTCGCTGCATGCACCCAATGATGCGCTGCGCGACGAGCTGGTGCCCCTGAACCGCAAGTATCCTCTGGCCGAGCTGCTCGAGGCCTGCGGGCGTTATCTGGAGTCGGCCCCCCGGGACTTCATCACTTTCGAGTACTGCATGCTCGACGGTGTGAACGACACCGAGGCCCATGCACGTGAACTGGTCGCGCTCGTGCGCGATCGGGTGCGCTGCAAGTTCAACCTCATTCCCTTCAACCCGTTCCCGGCCTCGGGCCTGAAGCGCTCTGGGCGCGAGCGGGTGCAAGCCTTCGCCCGAGTCCTGACCGACGCGGGCCTGGTCACCACCGTGCGCAAGACACGGGGCGACGACATCGACGCGGCCTGCGGGCAGCTGGCCGGCGAGGTGCGCGACCGCACCAACGTCCAGCGCCGCCTGACCCGCCAGCCCATCCGCATCCAGGTCCGCCCGGCATCGGGCGGTGCCCCGTGAAGGAGACCCGTTCATGAGCGTGCGCGAACGCCCCATGCCCGTCTGGCTGGCTGCAGGGCTGGCCCTGGTGCTGATGCTGGGAGGCTGTGCCTCCGCGCCGCCGGCGGCCAGCGGCAGCAGCAGCCAGACCGGGCGCGTCGACGAAGGCGAGGTTCAGCGCCGTGCACGCATCCGCTTCGACCTGGCCGTGGCCTATTTCGGTCAGGGCCAGCATGGCACGGCCCTCAATGAAGTGCGCCAGGCGCTTGCCTTGCAGCCCAACATGGCCGATGCCCACAACCTGGCCGGGCTGATCCATGCCGCCCTGGGACAGGCGGGGCCGGCCGAGGAAAGTTTCCGCCGCGCCATGCAGCTCGATCCGCGCGATGCAGGGGCGGTACACAACTACGGCTGGTTCCTATGCCAGCAACGGCGCTATGCCGATGCGTTTGCGCAGTTCAACCGGGCCCTGGCGATGCCGGAGTACCGCGAGGTTGCGCGCACCCTGGTTGCCAAGGGCGTGTGTCAGGCCAATGCCGGCCAAGTGGCCGAGGCCGAGAAGACGCTGGCGCGGGCCTACGAACTCGATCCCGGCAACCCGGTGGCCGCGATGAACCTCGCGCTGGTGCTCTATCGCGAAGGCGAGTACGAACGCGCGCGCTTTTACGTGCGGCGGGTCAATGCCGTTCCCGAGCTGGTCAACGCCGAAAGCCTGTGGCTGGCTGCGCGCATCGAGCACCGCCTGGGCAACCGCGGCGGGGCCAACGAACTCGGTCGTGAACTGCGCCAGCGCTTCCCGCAATCGCGCGAGGCCGCCAACTTTGAGCGGGGGCGTTTCGATGACTGAGGGGCAGACTGCGCAGGGGCCCACCGAGCCCAGTGCCGGTGAGATGATCCGGGCGGCGCGTCTGGCCCAGGGCGTGCATATCGCCCAGCTTGCCGCGTCGATCAAGGTCTCGGTGCGCAAGCTCGAAGCGCTGGAAGCCGACCGTCTCGACGAGTTGCCCGACGCGACCTTCGCCCGGGCCCTGGCCCAGACCGTGTGCCGCTCGCTCAAGATCGATCCGGCGCCCGTCCTGGCCCTGCTGCCCTCGCCGGGCACGCTGTCACAGCTCGAGGAGGTGGCGCAGGGGCTGAACCAGCCCTTCCGGGATCCGGCACAGCCGCGCGAGGGCCTTCCCGGTCTGGGCCTGCTGCGGCGCCCGGCGGTCTGGGGGGCGGCGCTGCTGATGGCCGGCTCGATGGTGCTGTGGTGGATCCCCACGAGCACCTGGCAGACCTGGCTCGGCCGCGATGGCGCTGCGACGACGAGCGGCGTCACCGTGGAGGTGGTGCCGGTGGAGCCGGCGGCCAGCCTCGACGCCCCCGCATCCGACGCCGAAGCGGCCTCGGCGCCGGCGGCGGTCTCCCAGGCCTCGGTGCCGGCCCCCTCTGCGCCACCCGTGGTGGTGCGCACCCGTGCCGAGAGCTGGGTGGAGATCCAGGACGCCAACGGGCGGACTCTGCTGTCCAGGCTGCTCGCCCCTGGCGAGGAAGTGGCGCTGGAAGGCGCCTTCCCGATGCGCGTGCGTGTGGGCAATGCCGACGCGACCGAACTTCGTGTGCGCGGCGAGGTCTTCGACATGACCCCCTTCCGGCGCGAGAACGTCGCCCGTTTCGACATCCGGTGAGCACGATGAGTCCCGCAAGCTTGCAGACCCTCGACGACGAAACCCCGATCGCGGCCGCGCAAGCAGCGCCGCGGCGCTCGTTGCAGGCCCGTGTGGCCTGGGGATCGCGCGTGGTCACCGTGGGCGGGGATGCGCCGGTGCGCGTCCAGTCGATGACCAACACCGACACCGTCGATGTCATCGGCACGGCTATCCAGGTCAAGGAGCTGGCCCTGGCCGGCTCCGAGATGGTGCGCATCACGGTCAACACCCCCGAGGCGGCGCAGGCGGTGCCCGCCATCCGCGAACAGCTCGACCGCATGGGCATCGACGTGCCCCTCGTCGGCGACTTCCACTACAACGGCCACAAGCTGCTCACCGAGTTCCCCGGCTGCGCCGAAGCGCTGTCAAAGTACCGCATCAACCCGGGCAACGTGGGCAAAGGCGACAAGCGCGACCGCCAGTTCGCGCAGATGATCGAGGTGGCCCTGCGGCACGACCGTCCGGTGCGCATCGGCGTCAACTGGGGCAGCCTCGACCAGGAGCTGCTGGCCCAGTTGATGGACGAAAACGCCAAGCGCAAGCAGCCCTGGGATGCCCGGCAGGTGATGTACCAGGCGCTCGTGGCCTCGGCCCTGGGCTCGGCGCGTCGTGCGCAGGAGCTGGGCATGCGCCGCGAGCAGATCATCCTGTCCTGCAAGGTCAGCGGCGTCCAGGACCTGATCAGCGTCTACCGGGCACTGGCGGCCCGCTGTGACCATCCGCTGCACCTGGGGCTCACCGAGGCCGGCATGGGGACCAAGGGCACCGTCGCTTCGGCAGCAGCGCTGTCGGTGCTGCTGCAAGAAGGCATCGGCGACACGATCCGCGTCTCCCTCACGCCCCAGCCCGGCGAAGCGCGCACCCAGGAGGTGGTCGTGGCCCTGGAGATCCTGCAGGCCCTGGGTCTGCGCGCCTTCGTGCCCAGCGTGACAGCCTGCCCGGGCTGCGGGCGCACCACCAGCACCGTGTTCCAGGAGCTGGCCAAGCAGATCGACGACTACCTGCGCTCACAGATGCCGGTGTGGAGGGCCCGCTACCCGGGCGTGGAGGCGATGAAGGTGGCGGTGATGGGGTGCATCGTCAATGGGCCTGGCGAGAGCAAGCATGCCGATATCGGCATCAGCCTGCCCGGCACCGGCGAGGCGCCGGCTGCCCCGGTCTACATCGATGGCGAGAAAGCCGTCACGCTGCGCGGGGAGGGCATTGCGCAGGACTTCCAGCGCCTGGTCGAGGAGTACATCGAGCGGCGTTTCGGCCAGGCCTCGCAGGCCGCACCGGCCCCACGGACCTGAGACACTGCGCGCGCACGGGGGGTGGGGCCCGGCGGCATCACGAGAAGAGCACACATGGCAGAAGCATTGAAGGCCATCAAAGGCATGAACGACATCCTGCCGCCGGATTCGGCGCGCTGGGAATGGTTCGAGGACAAGGTGCGCGCACTGATGGCGCGCTATGGCTACGCCAACATTCGCACCCCCATCGTGGAGCCCACGGCGCTGTTCGTGCGCGGGCTCGGGGAGGTCACCGACATCGTCGAGAAGGAGATGTACTCCTTCGAGGACCGCATGAACGGCGACCAGCTCACGCTGCGCCCCGAGAACACCGCCGGTGTGGTGCGTGCCGTGGCCGAGCACTCGCTGCTGTACGACGGTGGCAAGCGCGTCTACTACATGGGCCCGATGTTCCGCCACGAGCGGCCTCAACGCGGCCGATACCGCCAGTTCCACCAGATCGGGGCCGAGGCCCTGGGCTTTGCCGGCCCGGACGTGGACGCCGAGCTGATCCTCATGTGCCGCAGCCTGTGGCGCGACATCGGTCTGACCGATGTGCGCCTGGAGCTCAACAGCCTCGGGCAGCCGCAGGAGCGCCGTGCCCATCGCGAGGCGCTGATCGCCTACTTCGAGCGCCACCGCGACCAGCTCGACGTCGATGCGCAGCGCCGGCTGCACAGCAACCCCCTGCGCATCCTGGACACCAAGAACCCTGCCATGCAATCGCTCGTCGAGGCGGCGCCGAAACTGATGGACTTTCTCGGTGAGGCTTCGCTCAAGCATCTCGACGCCGTCCGGGCGGCGCTCGATGCCAACGGTGTGGCCTACCGCATCAATCCGCGCCTGGTGCGCGGGATGGACTACTACAACCTCACCGTCTTCGAGTGGGTCACCGACCGCCTGGGATCGCAGGGCACGGTGTGCGGCGGGGGGCGCTATGACTACCTCATCGAGCAGATCGGCGGCAAGCCGGCGCCCGCGGTGGGCTGGGCCCTGGGGGTGGAGCGGGTGCTGGAACTGCTCAAGGAGCTGGGGGTGCAGCCTGGCGCACCGGCCCCTCACGCCTACGCCGTCATCCCGCAGGCCTCGGCGCTGCCGCGCGCCTTGCAGTTGATCGAGGGCCTGCGCGCCGCCGGTGTGTCGGTGCTGATGCATGCGGCCGGCAAGGACGGGCCGGGCAGCATGAAGAGCCAGTTCAAGAAAGCCGATGCCAGCGGTGCACGCTTTGCGCTGGTCTTCGGTGAGGACGAGCTGGCGCAGGGGCAGGTGGCCGTCAAGGCCCTGCGAGACGCCCAGCAACCCCAGGTGCTGCGCCCCCTGGACAGCCCGGCCGCCTGGGCGGCCGAACTGCTCGACGCATAATCTGCTGTTTGGCGGCCGTAAGGGCTGCCGTTGGACGAACCTTTCCATGGCCACCCATCTCGATCTCGAAGAACAAGAGCAAGTCGAACGACTCAAGCACTTCTGGCGCCAGTATGGCAACCTGATCACCTGGACCCTCATCCTGGTGCTCGGGGCCTTTGCCGCGTGGAACGGCTGGAACTACTGGCAGCGCGATCAGGGCGCCAAAGCCAGCGCGCTGTACGACGCCCTGGAGCAGGCAGCCCAGGCCGGCGAGATCGACAAGGTGCGGCAGGCGTTCGAGGATCTTCGCTCGCGCCACCCGCGCACCGCTTATGCGGGGCAGGCGGGGCTGGTGGCTGCCCGGGCCCTGGCCGATCGCGACCAGCTCCCTGCGGCCCGCGACACGCTGCGCTGGGTGGCCGACCAGGCCTCGGAGCCGGATCTGCGCATCATCGCCCGTCTGCGCTTGGCGGGCCTGTTGCTGGACGAGAAGGCGTACGACGAGGCCCTGGCCCTGGTCAGCAAGGACATCCCTGCGGCCTATGAAGGCCTGGCGGCCGACCGCCGCGGCGACATTCATCTGGCCCAGGGCCGACCCGATCAGGCCCGCCAGGAATATGAGAAGGCCCATCGCTCGCTCGATCCCGGTCTGGACTACCGGCGTGTGGTCGAGGCCAAGCTGACCGCACTGGGCGCCGCCCCGTCCGAGTCGGCCGGGGAGGTGCGCTGATGTGGCGCCTGGCAACCGTGGGGGCGGCGGCATTCCTGCTGGCAGCTTGCTCGAGCGCGCCCCAGCGGCCCGAACCGACACCGCTGGTGCAACCTGCCCCCGATATCGTGCGCGTGGCGGTGGCCTGGCGGCAATCGGTGGGCCCGGTGCGTATGCCGGTGCGTCTGCAGGCGGCAGGCGGCATGATCGCGGTGGCCTCAGACGATGGGTCGGTGGGCCTGCTCGATGCCGCGACGGGACAGTGGCGCTGGCGTGCCCAGCTCGACATGCCCTTGTCGGCCGGGGTGGGCAGCGATGGTCGGCACGTGGCGGTGCTCACGCGCGACAACGAAGTAGTCGTCTTGCGCGATGGTGAGGTCTTGTGGCGCCAGCGCCTCACGGCACGCTCACTGACCGCTCCCCTGGTGGCCGGAGAGCGCGTGTTCGTGTATGCCCAGGACCGCTCCGTCCACGCCTTCGATGCAGCCACCGGTGCGCGACTGTGGGTGTTACAGCGTCCCGGCGAACCGCTGACCCTGGCCCAACAGGGCGTGCTGCTCCCCGTGGGCGACACGCTGCTGGTGGGGCAGGGGCCCCGACTGGCGGGACTCGACCCACTGCGCGGCAGCGTGCGCTGGGAAGTGCCGGTGGCCACGCCGCGCGGCACCAACGAGGTCGAACGGCTGGCCGATCTCGTCGGGCCGGCGGCACGCTTGGGCGAGACCGTGTGCGTGCGCTCCTTCCAGGCTGCTGTGGGCTGCGTGGACGCGCGCCGCGCGGGATTGCTGTGGAGCAAGGCGTCCAACGGCTCGGTGGGGCTGGCCATGGACGCCGAGCAGGTCTACGGCGTGGACGGCACCGACCGCATCACCGCCTACCGGGTCCGTGACGGGGAGGTGGCCTGGACCGTGGAGGCGCTGCGCTTCCGGGGCCTGACCGCCCCGCTGGCCGCCGGTGACAGCGTGATCGTGGGGGACGGGCAGGGGTATGTGCACTTCCTGTCTCGCCGTGACGGGCAGCCGGTCGGCCGTGCCGCCACCGACGGCAGCGGCATCGCCGCCGCGCCCCTTCAGGTGGGCGACCGCCTGGTGGTGCTGACCCGTGCGGGCAGCCTCATCGCATGGCGTCCCGAATGAACCGCTGCACGGGGGACCTCGTCGTGAAACCCGTGATCGCCCTCGTCGGGCGGCCCAACGTGGGCAAGTCCACGCTGTTCAACCGCCTGACGAAGTCCCGCGATGCCATCGTCGCCGACTTCGCCGGCCTGACCCGCGATCGCCACTACGGCGATGGCAGGCTCGGCGGGCGGGACTACATCGTCATCGACACCGGCGGCTTCGAGCCCGACGCCGACAGCGGTATCGTGCGCGAGATGGCCAAGCAGACCCGCCAGGCCGTGGCCGAGGCCGATGCCATCGTCTTCGTCGTCGACGTGCGCGCCGGCCTGTCGGCCCAGGACCACGACATCGCCCGCTACCTGCGCGCCACCGGCAAGCCCGTGGTGCTGGCGGCGAACAAGGCTGAAGGCATGCAAGACGGCCCGCAGCTGGCCGAGTTCTTCGAGCTCGGACTGGGCGAGCCGCAGCCGGTCTCCGCCGCCCATGGCCAGGGCATCCGCAGCCTGGTCGATGCGGTGTTCGAGCATCTGCCGCCGCCGCCCGAGGACGACGAGGGGGAGCCGGCACAGGAGCCGCAGGACCGCGTCATCCGTCTGGCCGTCGCGGGCCGGCCCAATGTGGGCAAATCCACGCTGATCAACACCTGGCTGGGTGAGGAGCGCCTGGTGGCCTTCGATCTGCCCGGCACAACGCGCGATGCCATCCGCGTCCCGCTGGAGCGCGACGGCCGACGCTTCGAGATCATCGACACCGCCGGCCTGCGTCGCAAGGGGCGGGTGTTCGAAGCGATCGAGAAGTTCTCGGTGGTCAAGACCCTGCAGGCGATCTCCGAGGCCCACGTGGTGGTGCTCCTGCTCGACGCCACTCAGGGGGTGAGCGACCAGGATGCTCACATCGCCGGCTACGTCCTCGACAGCGGCCGGGCGGTGGTGATCGCGATCAACAAATGGGACGCGGTGGACGACTACCAGCGCCAGATGCTCGAGCGCTCGATCGAGCAGCGCTTGGCCTTCCTGCGCTTTGCCCCTCGGCTGCACATCTCCGCGCTGCGCCGGCAGGGGCTGGGGCCGCTGTGGAAGGCGATCGCCCAGGCCCATGAGTCGGCCTTCAAGAAGATGAGCACCCCGGTGCTGACCCGGCTGGTGCACGAGGCGGTGCAGCACCAGGCCCCCAAGCGTTCCGGGATGTTCCGTCCGAAGTTGCGCTATGCGCACCAAGGGGGCATGAACCCGCCGGTGGTCGTCGTGCACGGCAATTCGCTCGAGCACGTCACCGACGCCTACAAGCGCTACCTCGAAGGGCGCATCCGGGATCATTTCAAGCTGGTGGGCACACCTCTGAGGGTGGAAATGCGCTCGTCCCGCAACCCCTTCTCAGACAAGGATTCCTGACTAATCCCCGGAATGCGCACGGTGGTGTGTTAACGTGCGTCTTCCAAAATATCCAACACGGAGAATATCGTGAGCAACAAAGGGCAACTCCTCCAAGACCCGTTTTTGAACCTGCTTCGCAAAGAGCACGTGCCGGTCTCGATCTACCTGGTCAACGGCATCAAGCTGCAGGGCCATATTGAGTCTTTCGATCAGTATGTGGTGCTCTTGCGCAACACCGTCACCCAGATGGTTTACAAGCATGCCATCTCCACTGTCGTGCCCGGTCGTGCGGTGAATTTCCATCCTAACGAGCAGACTGAATCCCACTGATGCGCGAAAGCAGGCCCGGCCCGGCCGGGCGGCGTTCGCCACCCGCCTGAGGTGACACAGACCTTGAATGCCCCGGCAGCGGATGTGCCCCAGCCCACCATCCTGGTGGGGGTGGATCTTGGCCCTGGCTCCTCATTCGATCCGACCCTGGACGAGCTCGCCTTGCTGGCGCAGTCGGCCGGCGACACCCCCGTGGCGCGGCTGACGGCGCGCCGCAAGGCCCCGGACGCCGCCCTGTTCGTCGGGCAGGGCAAGGCCGAGGAGATCAAGGCCCTGGTCGGCCAGCACAACGCTGCCGGCGTGCTGTTCGACCAGGCGCTGTCCCCGGCCCAGCAGCGCAATCTCGAACGCTTTCTCGGTGTGCCTGTGGCCGACCGAACGATGCTCATCCTGGAAATCTTCGCGCAGCGCGCACGCAGCCACGAAGGCAAGCTGCAGGTCGAACTGGCCCGGCTGCAATACCTCTCGACCCGCCTGGTGCGCCGCTGGAGCCACCTGGAGCGCCAGCGCGGCGGGGTGGGGCATCGGGGGGGGCCGGGCGAGACGCAGATCGAACTCGACCGGCGCATGATCGGCCAGCGCATCAAGTCGCTCAAGGCCCAGCTCGACCGCGTCAAGCGCCAGCGCCAGACGCAGCGTCGCTCGCGCGAGCGTAACGGCACCTTCAAGGTCTCGCTGGTGGGCTACACCAACGCCGGCAAGTCCACGATGTTCAATGCCCTGGTCAAGGCACGCGCCTATGCGGCCGACCAGCTCTTTGCCACGCTGGACACCACCACGCGCCAGCTTTACCTCGCCGACGCCGGCTGCGCGGTCAGCCTGTCCGACACGGTGGGCTTCATCCGCGACCTGCCTCATGGCCTGGTCGAGGCCTTCCAGGCCACGCTGCAGGAGGCGGCCGACGCCGACCTTTTGCTGCACGTGGTCGATGCCGCCAGCCCCCTGTGGCGTGAGCAGGTCGAGGAGGTGCAGCGCGTGCTGGGCGAGATCGGGGCTGCGGAACTCCCTCAGATCCTGGTCTTCAACAAACTGGACCGGCTGGAGCTCAGCCAGCGTCCCCGGGAGATGGTCGATCGCTTCGAGCTGGCGCCGCACCGCTCGGTGCCGCGGGTGTTCGTCAGTGCAGCCACCGGGGAAGGGCTGGACAGCCTGCGCCGCGCCGTGGCCGAGGCAGCCCTCGGGGCACAGCTCCCCGTGCCGTCTGCGGTCGACACTTCCACCGAACCCGGAGCGGTCCTGCCGGATGCTCTCCGAAACACCGTCCTTGTCGCATGAGCATGAACATTCGCTCCCTCTCCGAATCCTCCGCCGCACAGGCCGGCTTTGTCCAGCGCCTGGCCGGCGTGGGGCTTGCGCTGTTCAGAGCCCTGCTGGTGACCATGCTGCGCCCGCTGCGCGGGCTGTTCAATCTGAACGATCCGCGCTGGGGACGCCGCCTCGACCCCCAGGGCAGTGAGCCCACGCGCAACCAGGGTTCGGGCGGCGGCGGGCGCAACGACGGCCCCCCCGATCTCGATGAGCTTTGGCGCGACTTCAACCGCAAGCTCAGCGGACTGTTCGGCGGCCGACCCGGCGGGCCGCAGCGTCCCAACGGCAACGGCTCGGGCGGAGGCTTTCAACCGCCGGACATGAAAGGGGCGGGCATCGGGGCGGGCTTGATCGTCGGTGTGGTGGCACTGATCTGGTTAGGCAGCGGCTTCTTCATCGTCCAGGAAGGTCAGCAAGCCGTGGTCATGACCTTCGGCCGCTACAGCCACACCACCGAGGCCGGCTTCAAATGGCGCTTGCCATATCCTTTCCAGTCCCACGAGACCGTTCCGGTCACCCAGTTGCGCTCGGTGGACGTGGGCAGCATGTCCGTCGTTCAGGCCACGGGCCTGCGCGACTCGTCCATGCTGACCCAGGACGAAAACATCGTGGACATCCGCTTCACGGTGCAATACCGCCTGAAGGACGTCAAGGACTACCTGTTCGAGAACCGCCGGCCCGACGATGCCGTGGTCCAGGCGGCCGAGTCGGCCGTGCGCGAGATCGTCGGCCGCAGTGCGATGGATGCCGTGCTGTACGAGCAGCGTGACGCGATCGCCGCCGAACTCGTCAAGTCCATCCAAACGCAACTGGATCGCCTGCGCGCGGGCATCGTGATTTCCAATGTGAACATCCAGAGCGTGCAGGCCCCCGAGCAGGTGCAGGCGGCCTTCGACGACGCCCTCAAGGCCAGCGCCGACCGCGAACGCCTGAAGAACGAGGGCCAAGCCTATGCCAACGATGTGATCCCTCGCGCCCAGGGCACGGCGGCGCGTCTGCGGGAGGAGGCCGAGGCCTACCGCGCCCGCGTCATCGCGCAGGCCGAGGGCGATGCCGACCGCTTCCGCAGCGTGCTGGCCGAATACCAGAAGGCGCCGGCCGTCACGCGCGACCGCCTCTACATCGAGACCATGCAGCAGATCTACAGCAACGTCAGCAAGATCATGATCGACACGCGCAACAACAGCCTGCTGTACCTGCCGCTGGACAAGCTGATGCAGGCCGGTGCGGTGCAAGGGCCGGCCCAGGCGGCTCCTTCCGCCGAGACCCAAACCCAGACCCAGCAGCCGCTGCCGCTGTCCAGTGACAACCGCCTGCGCGACCCGCAGCGCAGCCGAGAGCGCGATGTGCGTTGACCGCTGAGCGCAGACCACGAGGACCCCATGAATCGCATCGGAATGATCGTCTCGACCCTGCTGCTGGCCGTCGTCCTGGCCGGGTCGATGCTGTTCGTCGTCGACCAGCGCCAGTTCGCCGCGGTGTATGCCCTTGGCGAGATCAAGGAAGTCATCAGCGAGCCCGGCTTGAAGTTCAAGCTGCCGCCCCCTTTCCAGAACGTCGTCTTCCTGGACAAGCGCATCCAGTCCCTCGACAGCCCGGAGACCCGCCCGATCTTCACCGCCGAGAAGCAAAGCCTGGTGATCGATTGGCTGGTCAAATGGCGCATCACCGATCCGCGTCAATTCATCCGCAACAACAACGGTGCCGACGTGCGCAACGCCGAGGTGCGCCTGGCGCCCATCGTGCAGGCTGCGTTCAACGAGGAGGTCACGCGACGCACCGTACGGGCCGTGCTTTCGACCGAACGCGACCGCGTCATGCAGGCCGTGCAGGCTCGCCTGGCGGAAGATGCCAAGAGCTTCGGGATCGAGATCGTCGACGTGCGGATCAAGCGCGTGGATTTCTCCGCCAGCATCACCGATGCCGTGTACCGCCGCATGGAGTCCGAGCGCCGCCGCGTGGCCAACGAACGCCGCTCCACCGGAGCCGCCGAGGGCGAGAGCATCCGGGCCGATGCCGATCGCCAGCGGGAGATCATCGTCGCCGAGGCCTACCGGGAGGCTCAGAAGATCAAGGGCCAGGGCGACGCCCAGGCGTCGGCCATCTATGCCGCCGCCTTCGGGCGCGACCCGCAGTTCGCGCAGTTCTATCGCAGCCTCGAGGCCTACCGTCAGAGCTTCCGCAGCAAGTCCGATGTGATGGTCATCGACCCCAACGGCGATTTCTTCCGCGCCATGCAGGGCAGCGGCACCGGCACCGCCCCGGGCCGTCGCTGAGCGCATGGGGGAGGTGATCCTCGTTGCGCTGGCGTTGGTGCTGGTCTTTGAGGGCCTGCTGCCTTTCGTCAGTCCGGGCACCTGGCGCCGGGTGTTCGAGCAGGCCCTGCGGCTCACCGACGGCCAGTTGCGTTTCCTGGGTCTGCTGAGCCTCGGGGCCGGTCTGCTGCTGCTCGTCCTGGCAGCCTGAGTCCGGTGCCTCCCTAGCCGGCCTCGGTCGGCGACGCCGGTACAATCGCATTTTCAATCCCCTGGCGCTTTCCCATGTCTTCTGCTTGGCTGCTGCCCGAGCACATCGCCGACGTCTTGCCTTCCGAGGCGCGGCGCATCGAGGAGTTGCGGCGGGTCCTGCTCGATTGCGCGCGTTGCTGCGGCTACGAGCTGGTCATGCCGCCCATGCTCGAACACCTCGAATCCCTGCTCACCGGTGCAGGCGGCGAGCTGGATCTGCGTACCTTCAAGCTCGTGGACCAACTCAGCGGCCGCACGCTGGGCGTGCGGGCCGACGCCACACCGCAGGTCGCCCGCATCGATGCACACCTGCTCAACCGCGAGGGCGTGACGCGCCTGTGCTACTGCGCGCCGGTGCTGCACACCCGGCCGGCCGGCCTGCGTGCCACCCGCGAGCCGCTGCAGTTCGGCGCCGAGATCTACGGCCATGCGGGCCTGGAGGCCGACCTCGAGGTGCAGGAGCTGGCGCTGACCGCATTGCGACGCGTCGGCGTGCAGGGTCTGACACTGGACCTGGCCGATGCCCGCATCGTGCGCGCGCTGCTGGCCGGCGTGCCGGTGGATGCCTCGATGTTGGGGGAGGTCTATCGCAGCCTGGCCGCCAAGGACACGGCCACGCTGGTGCAGCTCACGGCGGGCTTCCCGGCGGAGTCCCGCGAGGGCCTGCTGGCGCTGACGCAGCTCTACGGTGGGCTGGAGATCCTGGCCGAGGCCCGTCGGCGCCTGCCGCAGCGCGGGGCCATCGCCGCAGCGCTCGACGATCTCGCCTGGCTGACCGACCATCTCGCGCGGGCCTTCCCCGACGTGGCCCTGGGCCTGGACTTGGCCGACCTGAGCGGCTATGCGTATTACAGCGGTGCGCGCTTTGCGGTCTACGCTGCCGGCCATCCCGACGCCCTGGTGCGCGGCGGGCGCTACGACGAGGTCGGTGCGGTCTTCGGCCGCAACCGTCCGGCCGTGGGCTTCAGCACCGACCTCAAGGAAGTCGTGGCCCTGGCCCGTGTGGAAGGCACGCGCGCGGCCGTGCGCGCACCCTGGGGGGAGCAGGCCAGCCTGCGCGAGGCTGTGCGCCGATTGCGCGAACAGGGCGAGATCGTCGTGTGCGTGCTGCCCGGGCACGAGCACGAGGTGCAGGAATTCGAATGCGATCGCGAACTCGTGGCGCAGGGCGAGCACTGGGTCGTTCGCCCGCTGTGAACGCGGGTGGTTCGCCGACAGACATCTTTTCGATTGGGACCGTTTGACATGACTGAGCACACCCGGGGCCGCAACGTCGTTGTGGTCGGAACGCAGTGGGGCGACGAAGGCAAGGGCAAGGTGGTGGACTGGCTCACCGACCACGCCAGTGCCGTGGTGCGCTTCCAGGGCGGGCACAACGCCGGCCACACCCTGGTCATCAAGGGCAAGAAGACCGCCTTGCAACTCATTCCCTCGGGCATCATGCGCGAGGGCGTGGCCTGCTACATCGGCAACGGCGTGGTGGTCGATCCGGCCCACCTGCTCTCAGAGATCGAACGCCTGGAGGCCGCCGGCCTGGACGTGCGCTCGCGCCTGTACATCAGCGAGTCCTGCCCGCTGATCCTACCCTTCCATGTGGAGGTGGACCGCGCCCGCGAGGCATTGCGCGAGTCCAGTGGCGCCGGCAAGATCGGCACCACCGGCAAAGGCATCGGCCCGGCCTATGAGGACAAGGTGGCGCGCCGGGCGCTGCGCGTGCAGGACCTCAAGCATCCCGAGCGCTTCGCGGCCAAGCTGCGCGAGCTGCTGGACCTGCACAATTTCGTCTTGCAGGGCTATCTCAAGTCGAGCGCACTGGCCTACGAGCCCATCTTTGAGCATGCGATGAAGGTGGCCGAGCAGCTCAGGCCCATGATGGCTGACGTGGGGGTGCGCATCCATCAAACCAATCTGCAGGGCGGCCACGTCCTCTTCGAGGGGGCCCAAGGCACCTTGCTGGACATCGACCACGGCACCTATCCCTACGTGACCTCGAGCAACTGCGTGGCCGGTAACGCCGCTGCGGGCTCGGGCGTGGGGCCGGACAAGCTGCACTACATCCTGGGCATCACGAAGGCCTACACCACTCGGGTAGGCTCAGGCCCGTTCCCCACCGAACTGCCCATCGACGAGCCGGGCACCGTGGGCCACCACCTGTCCACCGTGGGCCAGGAGCGTGGCACCGTCACCGGTCGCGCCCGGCGCTGCGGTTGGCTGGATGCTGCCGCGCTCAAGCGCTCGGTGCTGATCAACGGCATTTCGGGTCTGTGCATCACCAAGCTCGACGTGCTCGATGGCCTGGACGAGATCAAGATCTGCGTGGGCTACGAACTCGCAGGCCAGCGCATCGACATCCTGCCGCTGGACGCCGACGACATCGTCAACTGCCGGCCCGTGTACGAAACCTTGCCGGGCTGGAAGGACAGCACCGCCGGCATCACGCAGTGGGACCGCCTGCCGGCCAATGCACGGGCCTACCTCGAGCGCATGCAAGCGCACATCGGGGCCCCCATCGACATGGTGTCCACCGGACCGGACCGGGAGCACACCATCTTGCTGCGCCATCCGTACAAAGCCTGACCCCGCCCGCCAGCCCACCCCCTCAACATACCCATCCGCATGACCGATACGACAAGCGAGCGCAAGGAGCCTGCATGCTGACCGACGACGGCAAACACCTCTACGTGTCCTGGGACGAGTACCACATGCTCATCGAGCGTCTGGCGCTGAAGGTGCACAACTCGGGCTGGGCCTTCGACCAGATCCTGTGCCTGGCGCGCGGCGGGATGCGACCCGGTGATGTGCTCTCGCGCGTCTTCGACAAGCCGCTGGCCATCATGTCCACCAGCTCGTACCGTGCCGAAGGCGGCACCATCCAGGGCCGGCTGGACATGGCCAAGTACATCACGATGCCCAAGGGCGAGCTGGCCGGCCGGGTGCTGTTGGTCGATGATCTGGCCGACTCCGGCGTGACCCTCAAGGCCGTGGTCGAACGCCTGCGCGGCATGCCGGCCATCACGGAGCTGCGCTCGGCCGTCATCTGGGTCAAGGGCGTGTCCAGCTACATGCCGGACTATCACGTCGAACTGCTGCCCACGAGCCCTTGGATCCATCAGCCGTTCGAGGAGTACGACACGCTGCGTCCCGAAGGGCTGGCGAAGAAGTACCAGGTTTGAGCGCTGTCCAGCCTTTGATCCACCTGGAGCATCGCGCTGCGGGCCAGTGGTTGCACAGCAGCGGCTGGTCCGTTCGCCTAGGCGCGGCGGGAGGCGGCACACTCCCAAGCGACTGCGTGCGGAAAACGAAAAAGCCCCGCATCATGGATGCGAGGCTTTTGTGTCTGGTGCCCAGGAGAGGACTCGAACCTCCACGGTGTTACCCGCTAGTACCTGAAACTAGTGCGTCTACCAATTCCGCCACCTGGGCTCATGCTCTTAACTCATACAACGCTTTAAATAAAGCGTTGGTGTGTCAGAACAGAAGGAGATTCTATCATCAATAATTCGAACACTGCAAGCCCCGCGGTTGCCGCCACCTTGCTCAGCGAGGTCGAGGGCACCGTCATCGGCCACCGCGACGGCCACGGTTTCGTGCGCCGCGACGACGGTCAGGCCGACATCTATCTCTCGCCGCAGGAGATGCGCGCCGTGCTGCACCGCGACCGCGTGCGCGTCGTGCGGCACGATCGCAAGGGCCGGCCCGAGGGGCGCGTGCTCGAGATCATCGAGCGCAAGAAGTCGCCCATCATCGGCCGCTTGTTACACGAGGGGGGCGTGTGGCTGGTCGCGCCCGAGGACAAACGCTACGGCCAGGACATCCTCATCCCGAAGAACGCTATCGCGAAGGCCCAGGCCGGGCAGGTGGTGGCCGTGGAGCTGACCGAGCCGCCGTCGATGTACTCGCAGCCGGTGGGCCGCGTCACCGAGGTGCTGGGCGAGATCGACGACCCTGGCATGGAGATCGAGATCGCCGTTCGCAAGTACGAGGTGCCGCACCAGTTCTCGCCCGAGACCCTGGCCCAGGCCGCCAAGCTGCCCGACAAGATCCGCGCGGCCGACCGCAAGCACCGCATCGACCTGACCGATGTGCCGCTGGTGACCATCGACGGCGAGGATGCGCGCGACTTCGACGACGCCGTCTATTGCGAGCCGGCCCGCGTGGGCCGAGGCAAGGGTTGGCGCCTGGTGGTGGCGATCGCCGACGTCAGCCACTACGTCAGGCCCGGCGATCCGCTGGATGCCGACGCCTACGAGCGTGCAACCTCGGTCTATTTTCCCCGCCGGGTCATCCCGATGCTGCCGGAGAAGCTGTCCAACGGCTTGTGTTCGCTCAATCCCGACGAGGATCGGCTGGCGATGGTGTGCGACATGCTCATCAATGCCAAGGGCGAAATCCATGCCTACCAGTTCTTCCCGGCAGTGATCTGCTCGCATGCGCGGCTCACCTACACCGAGGTGGCGGCCATCCTGGCCAACACGCGTGGCCCCGAGGCCATGCGCCGCCAGGCGCTGGTGCCTCATCTGCTGCATCTGCACGAGGTCTACCGTGCGCTGCTGCGCGAGCGCACCGCGCGTGGAGCAGTGGACTTCGAAACCGTGGAGACGCAGATCGTGTGCGACGACAACGGCCGCATCGAGAAGATCGTGCCGCGCGTGCGCACCGAGGCCCACCGGCTCATCGAGGAGGCCATGCTGGCGGCCAACGTCTGTTCGGCCGATTTCATCGCCCGCGCCAATCACGCGGCGCTGTACCGTGTGCACGAGGGCCCCACGCCGGAGAAGCGCACGATCCTGCAGAACTACCTGCGTGCGCTGGGCCTGGGGCTGACGATCGGCGACGAGCCGCATCCCCGGGAGTTCCAGGCCATCGCCCAGGCCACCAAGGATCGGCCCGATGCGGCGCAGATCCACTCGATGCTGCTGCGCTCAATGCAACAGGCCATCTACACCCCGGTCAACTCTGGGCACTTCGGACTGGCCTACGAGGCCTACACACATTTCACCAGCCCGATCCGGCGTTATCCCGACCTGCTTGTGCACCGGGTCATCAAGGCCTTGCTGCAGGGGCAGCGCTATCGCCTGGGGGGGCTGTTGGAGGAGCCGGCGCCGACCCGGCGGGGCGCATCGCGCAAGATCCCGGCGGTCGAGATGGCGCAATGGGAGGCCGCGGGCATCCATTGCAGTGCCTGCGAACGCCGCGCCGACGAGGCCTCGCGCGATGTCGAGGCCTGGCTGAAATGCCGCTTCATGCGCGACCACCTCGGCGAGGAATACAGCGGCACGGTCAGCGCGGTCACGAGCTTCGGCCTGTTCGTGCAGCTCGATGCGCTCTACGTCGAAGGCCTGGTGCACATCACCGAGCTCGGAGGCGAGTACTACCGCTTCGACGAAGTGCGCCAGGAGCTGCGTGGCGAACGCACCGGCGTGCGCTACACGGTCGGCGCCCGCGTGCGGGTGCAGGTCATCCGCGTGGACCTGGACGGGCGCAAGATCGATTTCCGCATGGTGCACGAGGCCGGCGACGAGCGCGTCGGACCACGTGCAGGCAAGGGGGCGGCCGGCAGCCGACAGGCCCGACTGGCCGAGGTGGAAGCGGCCGACCGCCAGGCCAAATCCCGCACCCGCTCGGCCAAGGCCGGCGTGACGACGGCTCCCCGCGCCACGCGTGCGGGGGCGAAGCGGGCGGCTGCCAAGCCGTCCAAGCCGCGCAGCCCCCGGCGCAGCCGCTAGTCCGGCGCATCCATGGCGGCCTGTGTCCGGGGGGGCGGGGGGCCTAGCCCTGCAAGGCCTCCACGAGCACCCCTGCGCGCAGTGGGCCAGTGTGTCCCTCGGCGACCCAGCGGTCGGCTGCCGCGCCGTGCTGGTGGACCGCCAGGGTGGCGGCCTCCCAGGCGTCGAGGCCCTGGGCCCACAAGCCAGCGAGCCAGCCTGCCAGCACGTCGCCGGTGCCGGCCGTGGCCAGGGCGGCGTTGCCGCTGCGGTTGATCCATGGGGCGCGTGAAGCCTGTGCGACCACGGTGCCCGACCCCTTGAGCACCACGGTGCAGCCCCAGCGCGCCGCCAGGGTCTGGGCGGCAGCCAGGCGGTCGGCCTGCACCTCGCGGGACGATGCCGCGCCCAGCAGCCGCGCCGCCTCCAGCGGATGCGGGGTCAGCACGGTGGCCTGCCCACGACGGGCGCGGTGCTGCAACTGAAGCTGCAAGCCAGCGTCGGCGGCCACGGCATTGAGCGCATCGGCATCGAGCACCAGGCGCGGGGCGCGTCCCAACCACCATGGCAAGGCGGCACCCATGGCCGCCCCCCCGCCGCAGCCACACACCACGGTCAGCGCGTCGGTGGGCAGCAAGGCGGCATCCTGGGCCCGCCGCCCCATCAGCTCGGGATGGGCAGGGTCCAGCAGCGCCGCCTGCGGGTCCAGCGGCTGGACGTAGACCCGTCCGGCACCGGCCGCCAGCGCCGCCCGTGCGGCCAGCCACAGCGCCCCAGTCATGCCGGTCGTGCCCCCGACGACCAGCACCTCGCCGAAGCTGCCCTTGTGCTGGGCATGGCGCCGTGCGGGCAGGGGCCGGCTGCTGGCACCGAGCCAGGCGTCCGCCTGCGCCTGGGGGGTGATGCCCAGACCGTCGAACCACACCCGTCCTGCCAGGTCTCGTCCATCGGCGGTGAACAGGCCGGGTTTGAGCGTCAGCAGGCTCAGGGTGTGGTCGGCGCGCACCGCTGCGTCGGGGCTGCCGCCCAGGCAGCCTCCAGTGTCGGCCTCCAGACCGGTGGGCAGGTCCACCGCCAGCACCGGGCCTGGGTGGCGGCGCAGGGCCTGCACCGCCCGAGCGATCGGACCTTCCGGGGCGCGGCGACTACCCAGGCCGAGCAGGGCGTCGATGGCCAGGCTGCCTGCCGGCAGCCCGGTGGGGGCTTCGACGTCCTGGCCGGCGACGATGGGCACCCCGGCCTGCCGCGCCCGCTCCAGGGCTTTGGCGGCATCGGCCGGCAGACGCTGCGGATCGGCCCAGAGATGGACCTGCACGGCCCATCCGGCCGCGCGCAGGTGGACGGCGGCTTCGAGGCCGTCGCCGCCATTGTTGCCCGGCCCGGCCGCAATCCAGGCCGACGGTGCGTGCGGTGCGATGGCCAGGGCCAGGCGTGCCACCGAACGGCCCGCCCGAGCCATCAGAGGGGGGGCGGGCAGGCCGGCCTGCGCGGCCGCCTCGATCTCGCGGCTGGTGGCGGTGCGGTACAGGGGCCAGGCCTCATCACAGGACAGGACCGGCAGCGGGACAGGCAAAGAGGTGGACAAGGCGCGGCGCAGGAGTGCTGGAGACGGCACGATATCGCGCCTGAGCCGGCCTGCAAAGCGGGCGCCTGCCGAAACCGCCCCCGTCGCCGGCTCAGGCGAGGCCGCAGGCGGTGTTCGCCGGCGAGAGCGTCGCCTCCACCGCTAGCGCCAGGCTCAGCAGCACGTCGTCCTGACCGGCCCCGGCCCACAGCATCAGTCCAACCGGCCAGTCGCCTGCAGGTGGGCAGGGTAACGACAGGGCGCAGCCGTCCAGGAAATTCACCACCGACGGGTTGCGCAGCAGCAGCGCATTGAGACGGAAGAACGCAGCGTCATCGTCGGCGATCTGGGCGATCGGCGGGGCCACACACGGCACGGTGGGCGAGAGCAGGGCATCGAAGCCGGCGATGCGGGCCTGTACACGTTCGATCCACTCGGCGCGTGCGCGCTGCAGGGCCAGATAATCGGCCGCCTGCATGTCCTGGCCGCTGCGGATGCGCCGGGCCACGCGGGGGTCGTACCGTGCCTCGTGCGCCTCGATCAGCGTGCGGTGCCAGGCCCAGCTTTCCGCGGCCGGGAAATTGCAGTGCGTCTGCAGCGCGGGCAGTTCGGTCAGCTCCGGCAGATCGAATTCCTCGATGGGGTAGCCCGCGGCGCGCAGCCCGCACAGCGCGGCCTCGAACCGGCGAGCCACCGTCGGCTCCAGCGCATCGAGCATCAGCGTGCGCGGCACACCCAGACGCCAGCGCCCCGGCGGACGGGGGAGCCGCCGGACCGGGCGGTCGGCCAGGACCTCGTGCAGCAGCACGGCGTCGCGCACCGAGCGGGTGATCGCACAAGCCGTATCGAGCGTGGGTGAGAGCGGGATGCAGCCGTCCAGTGGCACGAGTCGCGCGGTGCACTTGAAGCCCACCAGCCCTTGCAGCGCGGCCGGAATGCGGATGGAGCCGCCTGTGTCCGAGCCCAGGGCGGCCCAGGCGGCGCCGGTGGCCACCGAAACGGCGGCGCCCGAACTGGAGCCGCCGGGGATGCGCGGGGTCGCCGGGTCGAGTGCGGCCGTCGCCGGATTGGCCGCAGGAGGGTGGTGCGGGTTCCAGCCCACGCCCGAGTAGGCGAACTCCGTCATGTGGGTGTGCCCGATGAGTGCCGCCCCGGCGCGGCGCAAGCGGGCCACGGCGGCGGCATCGTGGGTCGCCGGCGCCCGGTCGGCGAGGACCCGCGAGCCCGCCGTGGTGGGGTGACCGGCCACGTCGAAGAGGTCCTTGATGCTCACCGGCAGCCCGGCCAGCGGCCCGGTGGGTGCGCCGGCGGCCCGGGCCTGGTCCGCTGCCAAGGCCGCCACCCGGGCCTGGGCCTCGAAAAGGCGCAGGAAGGCCGCGCGCGCCGGCCCCCGGGCAGCCGCCAGGGCCGACTCGACCAGCTCGACGGCGTGCCGGCGGCCTTCATGCAATTGCAAGCGCAGGGCGGTGAGGTCTTCGGGCATGGCGTGTGGTGCTATACTCTTTGGGTTTACCTGCAGGCGTTTGGCAAGCCTTGCGGCTGCAGGAGACGAAAAACGCGAATCCGGCCATCGAATGGCCTCGGGGCGGGGCCTCGAGAGATGCGAAAGGTGTCGCCTGGGCATGAAGCCCGGCGATTGGCGCCGGATTCTAGACCCAACCTTTTGGAGCGCTCACATGCCCGTCACCATGCGTGAAATGCTGGAAGCCGGCGTCCATTTCGGACACCAGACCCGCTTCTGGAACCCCAAGATGGCCCCCTACATCTTCGGCCATCGCAACAAGATCCACATCGTCAACCTCGAAAAGACGCTGCCGATGTTCGAGGAGGCGATGAAGTTCGTCCGCCAACTCAGCAGCCGCCGCGGCACCATCCTCATGGTGGGCACCAAGCGCCAGGCCCGGGAGATCGTTGCCCAGGAAGCCCAGCGTGCCGGCATGCCTTACGTCGACCAGCGCTGGCTGGGCGGCATGCTCACGAACTTCAAGACCGTCAAGGCTTCGCTGAAGAAGCTCAAGGACATGCAGGCCCAGGTCGAAGCCGGCCTGGACCAGCTCAGCAAGAAGGAAGCTCTGTTGTTTCAGCGCGAGCTCGCCAAGCTCGAAAAGGACATCGGCGGCATCCAGGACATGACCGCGCTGCCCGATGCGCTGTTCGTGATCGACGTGGGCTACCACAAGATCGCCGTGGCCGAGGCCAAGAAGCTGGGCATCCCGGTGATCGGTGTCGTTGACACCAACCACTCGCCGGCCGAGATCGACTACGTCATCCCGGGCAATGACGACTCCGCCAAGGCGGTAGCCCTGTACGCCCGTGCCGTGGCCGATGCCGTGCTCGAAGGCCGTGCCAACGCCGTGAGCGAGGTGGTTCAGGCCGCCGCCGGTGAAGACGAGTTCGTGGAAGTAAACGAGACGGCCTGAGGACCGCCCACACACTCGTCCAGGGGCTGGTTCAGCCCCTTTTTTTCAACGCAAAACGTACACCCGACCCCGGCCGCGCCGCTGATGCGCGCGGCCTGCGACATAGGAGAACAAAGATGCCCGCAATTACCGCAAGCATGGTGGCCGAACTGCGTGCCAAGACCGACGCACCGATGATGGAGTGCAAGAAGGCGCTGACCGAGGCCGATGGCGACATGGCCCGCGCCGAGGAGATCCTGCGCGTCAAGCTCGGCAACAAGGCCGGCAAGGCCGCCTCGCGCGTGACCGCCGAGGGTGTGGTGGCCGCCTCGATCAACGACACCACCGGCGCGCTGGTGGAGGTCAACTGCGAGACCGACTTCGTGTCCAAGAACGACGCCTTCCTGGCCTTCGCCAAGGCGGTGGCCGGCCTCGTGGTCGAGCACAACCCTGCCGATATCGTGGCCCTGTCGGCGCTGCCGCTGTCGATGGAAGGTTTCGGGCCGACCGTCGAGGACGTGCGCAAGGGCCTGATCGGCAAGATCGGCGAGAACATGACCATTCGCCGCTTCAAGCGCTATGCCGGCGGTGGCAAACTGGCTCACTATCTGCATGGCACCCGCATCGGTGTGATCGTCGAGTTCGATGGGGATGACGTGGCCGCCAAGGACGTGGCCATGCATGTGGCGGCGATGAAGCCGGCCGCGCTGTCGGCCGCCGACGTGCCCGCGGACCTGGTGGACAAGGAGCGCAAGATCGCGGCCGAGAAGGCTGCCGAAAGCGGCAAGCCGGCCGACATCGTCGCCAAGATGGTCGAGGGTTCGGTGCAGAAGTTCCTCAAGGAGGTCTCGCTGCTCGACCAGGTGTTCGTCAAGGCCGCCGATGGCAAGCAGACCGTCGGCCAGTACCTCAAGGGCGCCGGCACCACCGTCAAGGGTTTCACCCTGTACGTCGTGGGTGAGGGCATCGAGAAGAAGCAGGACGACTTCGCCGCCGAGGTGGCCGCCCAGGTCGCCGCTGCCAAGGGTCAGTGAGTCCCGCCGTCCGCCGAACCGATACACTTTCCACGCGCTGCCCACGATCGGAGGATCTGCATGCCGACCTACAAACGCGTCCTGCTCAAGCTCTCGGGTGAAGCCCTGATGGGCGACGATGCGTACGGCATCAACCGCGCCACGATCGTGCGCATCGTGCGCGAGATCCAGGAGGTCACGGCCCTGGGCTGCGAGGTGGCCGTGGTGATTGGCGGCGGCAACATCTTCCGTGGCGTGGCTGGCGGCTCGGTCGGTATGGACCGGGCCACGGCGGACTACATGGGCATGCTGGCCACGGTGATGAACGCCCTGGCCCTGGCCGACACGATGCGCCAGGAGGGCATGACCGCCCGCGTGATGTCGGCCATCGGCATCGAGCAGATCGTCGAGCCCTACGTCCGGCCCAAGGCCCTGCAATATCTGGAAGAGGGCAAGCTCGTGGTCTTTGCCGCCGGCACCGGCAATCCCTTCTTCACCACCGACACCGCCGCCGCGCTGCGCGGCGCGGAGATCGGCGCGCAGATCATGCTCAAGGCCACCAAGGTCGATGGGGTTTACACCGCCGACCCGAAGAAGGATCCCGAAGCCACACGCTACACCAGCATCAGCTTCGACGAGGCCATTGTGAAGAACCTGCAGGTGCTGGACGCGACGGCCTTTGCGCTGTGCCGCGACCAGAAGCTGCCGATCAAGGTGTTCAGCATCTTCAAGCCCGGCGCGCTCAAGCGGGTGGTGCTGGGCGAGGATGAGGGCACCCTGGTCCATGTTTGAGGAGCACGTTTTCCATGAGCATCGCTGACATCAAGAAGACTGCCGAGCAGAAGATGGCCAAGTCGGTCGAGGCCTTCAAGCACGAGCTCGCGAAGATCCGTACCGGCCGGGCCCATCCGGGCCTGCTGGACCAGGTGCACGTCGAGTACTACGGCTCGATGGTGCCCATCAGCCAGGTGGCCAACGTCACGCTGCTGGATGCCCGCACGATCAGCGTGCAGCCCTGGGAAAAGGGCATGGGCCCCAAGATCGAGAAAGCCATTCGCGAGTCTGACCTGGGCCTGAACCCCGCGGCGCAAGGCGACCTGCTGCGCGTGCCGATGCCCCCGCTCACCGAGGAGCGCCGCAAGGAGCTGACCAAGGTGGTGCGTCATGCCGGCGAGGAGGCCAAGGTGGCCGTGCGCAACCTGCGTCGCGACGCCAACGAGCATGCCAAGAAGCTGCTCAAGGACAAGCAGATCACCGAGGACGAGGAGCGCCGCTCCCAGGACGAGATCCAGAAGCTCACTGACCGCACCGTGGCCGAGATCGACAAGCTGATCGCTGCCAAGGAAGCTGAGATCATGGCCGTCTGAGGGCCCGCTTGATCGCGCGCGCACGCTTGACCTTGCCCGGCAAGGAGCCGCAGCCATGATGCCGCGTCACGTCGCGATCATCATGGACGGCAATGGACGCTGGGCCAGCCGCAGGCTGATGCCCCGTGGCATGGGCCACAAGGCCGGTGTCGATGCGCTGGTGCGCACGGTCGAGGCCTGCGCGCGCCGCGGCATTCCCTATCTGACGGTCTTTGCGTTTTCGTCCGAGAATTGGCAACGCCCGCAGGAGGAGGTCAGTGGCCTGATGTCCCTGGTGCTCAGCACGGTGGGGCGCCACCTCGGCGAGCTGGCCCGCAAGGGCGTGAGGGTGCGCATCGTCGGTGACCGCACGGCAGTGTCGGACCAGGTCAACCAGGCGTGGACGCAGGCCGAGGAGGCCACGCAACACAATCACGGCCTCACGCTCACGGTGGCCTTCAACTACGGGGGGCGCTGGGACGTGGTGCAGGCCTGTCGCCGCGCGCTGGCGGCCGGGGTGCGGCCGGAGGACCTGGACGAGGCCGCCATCGCACGCCATCTGTCGCTGTCCTATGCCCCGGACCCGGACCTCCTGATCCGCACTGGTGGGGAGATGCGCATCAGCAATTTCCTGCTGTGGCAGTCGGCCTACACCGAACTGCACTTCACGGACTGCCTCTGGCCCGATTTCAACGACGTGGAACTCGACCGCGCGCTGCAGTCTTACGCACGCCGGGACCGGCGTTTCGGCCGTGTGTCCGAGGCCGGCAATGCCGTGCGCGAGGCCTGACCATGCTCAAGCAACGGGTGATCACGGCCGTCGTGCTGCTGCTGCTGGCTCTGCCTGCGCTGCTGGCCTCCCATCCCGGTCCGTTCGCACTGTTCAGCACCGTGCTGCTGGCTGCTGCTGGGTGGGAATGGTCCCGCCTGAACTTGCCGTCGAAGGGGGCGGCCTACGCCACCGGCGGTCTGATGGCCCTGGGGTGTGCGGGGCTGTGGTGGGCCGGCTGGTCCGCCGACCGGGGCCTCGCGCCCCTGTGGTGGCTGGCCCTGATGCTGTGGGTGCTGGGCGGCGCCTGGGCGCTTCGCGGCGGTGTGTCGGGCTGGTCGGCCGTGCCAGCCGGCCTGCGCTGGCTGCTGGGCGTGTTGCTGCTGTGGCTGGCCTGGCTGGCCCTGAACCAGTCCATGGCGGTGGGGGTCAACCACCTGCTGTCGGTCCTGTGCCTCGTGTGGGTGGCCGACATCGCCGCCTACTTTGGCGGGCGGGCTTTCGGCCGGCGTAAACTGGCTCCGGCGATCAGCCCGGGCAAGAGCTGGGAAGGCGTGTGGAGCGGAGGAGCCGGCGTGCTCGTGCTGGCCGGCGCCTGGATCGCCTTCGACCGCAGCGGCCTGGCCGACGGTCCCAGCCTCTACACGGCGTTGCAGGCGCGGTGGGGCCTGGGCGGCTTGGTGGTGGTGTGTGTTTTCCTGACGGCCATGAGCGTGGTGGGGGATCTGTTCGAGTCCCTGGTCAAGCGCGCAGCGGGCGTCAAGGACAGCAGTGGTCTGCTGCCGGGCCATGGCGGCGTGCTCGACCGCATCGACGCCTTGCTGCCCGTCTTTCCGATCGCGATGGCCCTGGGGAGCCTGTGACCATGGTTCAGCGTCTTTGCATCCTGGGCTCGACGGGCTCGATCGGGACAAGCACGCTGGACGTGGTGGCGCTGCATCCCGATCGCTTCGAGGTCGTGGCGCTGACGGCGCACACGCGCGTGCAGACCCTGCTGACGCAATGTCTGCGCTGGAAGCCGCGTTTTGCCGTGATGACCGATGCCGCCGCGGCGCGTGCCTTGCGCCAGGCGGTGCGCGAGGCGGGCGTGCGCACCGAGGTGCTCGACGGTGATCAGGCCCTGGAAGACATGGCGGCCCATCCCGACGTGGATGCCGTGATGGCGGCCATCGTCGGGGCGGCTGGCTTGCGCCCTTGTCTGGCCGCGGCCCGTGCGGGCAAGAAGCTGATGCTGGCGAACAAGGAGGCGCTGGTGGTCGGCGGTGCGCTGTTCATGGAGGCGGTGCGTGCCGGCGGAGGCACGCTGCTGCCCATCGACAGCGAGCATTCGGCGATCTTCCAGTGTCTGCCCGAGAACCCCGCGACCTGGCCGCAGCGGATCGAACGCATCGTACTGACCGCATCGGGCGGGCCTTTCCGCGAACGCGACCCGGCCACGCTGTCCACCGTGACGCCGCAGGAGGCCTGTGCCCATCCGAACTGGGTGATGGGACGCAAGATCTCCGTGGACTCGGCCACGATGATGAACAAGGCGCTGGAGGTGATCGAGGCGCGTTGGCTCTTCGATCTGCCGCCCGAGCGCATCGAGGTGCTGATCCATCCGCAAAGCATCGTGCACTCGATGGTGGTGTGCAAGGACCACTCGGTGCTGGCCCAGTTGGGCACGCCCGACATGAAGGTGCCCATCGCCTATGGCCTGGCCTACCCCGAGCGCATTGCCTCGGGCGCCGGGTTGCTGGACCTCACGCGCACGACGGCGTTGAGTTTCGAGGCCCCCGATCCCCGCCGGTTTCCGGGGCTGGGCCTGGCCTGGCAGGCCCTGTCGGCCCGGCATGGCACCACCGCCGTGCTCAATGCGGCCAACGAGGAGGCCGTCGCCGCCTTCCTGGATGGAACCATCCGCTTCGACCAGATTCACACGGTGAATCTGCGCACCCTCGAAGCGGTGCTGCCCGAGACGGACGTGCGCGACTGTCTGGACGCGCTGCTGGCACTGGATGCCCGGGCCCGGCACCAGGCGCGCGGCATCGTCACGGAGCTTTCGGCATGATCATCACCGTCCTGGCCTTTCTGGTCACGCTGGGCATCCTCATCGTGGTGCACGAGTGGGGGCACTACCGCATGGCGAGGGCCTGCGGAGTGAAGGTGCTGCGCTTCTCGGTGGGGTTCGGCCGGGTCCTGTGGCGCCGCCAGCGCCACCCCGACGCCACCGAGTTCGTGGTGTGTGCACTGCCTTTTGGCGGTTATGTGCGCATGCTCGACGAGCGCGAGGGCATGGTGCCGCCGGAGCAGGTGCATCAGGCCTTCAACCGCCAACCCCTGAAGGCCCGGGCCGCCATTGTCGCAGCGGGCCCGGCGGCCAATCTCGTGCTGGCCGTGTTGCTGTACGCGGCCGTCGGCTGGATCGGCATGGATGAGCCCAAGGCCGTGCTGGGGGCGCCGGCCGCCGGCAGCTTGGCCGAGCGGGCCGGCCTGCGCGCGGGTGACTGGGTGCAGGGCGTGCGCACGCCCGACGGGCAGACCGAGCCGGTGCGCTCGTTCAGCGACCTGCGCTGGCAGATCACCGAGGCGGCCGTGGGCGAGCGCGATCTCGACCTGGAGGTGACCGATCCCCAGGGACGCCATCCCCGCACCGTGAGGCTGCCGCTGGCCAGCCTGGGCACGCGCGAGGTCGATGCCCAGCTCATGTCGAAGGTGGGCCTCGGGGCACCATACAGCGAACCCGTCCTTGGCGAGATCCTGGCCGACGGGCCGGCCTCGCGCGCGGGTCTGCGCCGGGGCGACCGCGTGCTCAGCGTAGATGGTCAGGTCATCCAGGATGCCGCACGCCTGCGCGAGCGCATCCGGCAGGCCGTGCGGGACGGTGCACCGGTGCCGATGCGCTGGCGCATCGAGCGTGCCGGACAGGTGCTCGAGGTGGATGTGACGCCCTCGATGCATCGCCAGGGCGATCAGGTCCTCGGGCGCATCGAAGCCTTCGTGGGCCAGCCGGTCGAGTTCGTCACCGTCCGTTACGGCTTTTTGGATGGCCTGGGCTATGCCCTGGGCCGCACCTGGGAGGTCTCGGTCCTGAGCCTGCGCATGCTGGGCAAGATGGTGGTGGGCGATGCCTCGCTGAAGAACCTGAGCGGGCCTCTGACCATTGCCGACTTCGCGGGCCAGTCGGTGCAGTTGGGCATGGCCTACTATCTGGGATTTCTCGCGCTGGTGAGCGTGAGCCTGGGCGTGCTCAACCTGCTTCCCTTGCCCGTCCTCGATGGAGGGCACCTGATGTATTATCTTTTCGAAGCAGTGACGGGGCGGCCGGTCTCCGAGGTGTGGCTCGAACGGCTGCAACGCGGCGGCGTAGCCATCATGCTCATGCTGATGTCACTCGCGCTCTACAACGACGTCGCCCGTCTTCTGGGTCTGCACTGACCGCATGCTGCGCAAAAACTCCACAACATCCTCCAAGCCTCGTTTCTCCCCCCGGTTGCGCGTCCTGGCGGCGGCTGCTCTGGCGGTCATGCACGGAGCGCTTGCCTGGGCTGCCGAGCCTTTCGTGCTGCGCGACATCCGCGTCGAAGGCCTGCAGCGCACCGAACCGGGTACGGTCTTCGGATCCCTGCCGTTTCGCATCGGTGACACCTACAACGATGACAAGGGGGCGGCCGCGCTGCGCGCGCTGTTCGCCACCGGCCTGTTCAAGGACGTGCGCATCGAGGTCGAGGGCGATGTGGTCGTGGTGGTGGTCGAAGAGCGCCCCATCATCGCCGGTGTCGAGTTCGTGGGAACCAAGGAATTCGACCGCGAGACGCTCACCAAGGCCTTGCGCGAGGTGGGCATCACCGACGGCCGCCCATACGACCAGGCGCTGATCGACCGGGCCGAGCAGGAGCTCAAGCGCCAGTACCTGTCGCGCAGCCTCTACGGCGCCGAGGTGATCACCACGGTGACGCCGCTGGAGCGCAACCGCGTCAACGTCACCTTCACCGTGACCGAAGGCGGACAGGCGCGCATCCGCGAGATCCGCATCACCGGCAACCGCGCCTTCTCCGAGCGCGAGCTCAAAGGCCTGTTCGACCTGAACACCGGCGGCTGGATGAGCTGGTACACCAAGTCCGACCGCTACTCGCGGGCCAAGCTCAACGCCGACCTGGAGAAGCTGCGCTCGCACTATCTGAACCGCGGCTACCTGGAATTCGCGATCGAGTCGACCCAGGTGGCAATTTCGCCGGACAAGCAGGACATCACGATCACGATCAACGTGCGCGAAGGCCAGCCTTATGTGGTCACCGGTGTACGCCTGGAGGGTGATTACCTGGGCAAGGAGGACGACTTCAAGGCCCTGGTGAGCATCCAGCCCGGCCAGCCCTACCGTGCCGAAGCGGTGGCCGAAACGGTGCGCGCCTTCACCGAGCGCTTTGGCGCCTTCGGCTATGCCTTCGCGCGCATCGAACCGCGCACCGACATCGATCGCGCGACCGGACGCGTGGCCATCGCGCTGGTGGCCACCCCCCAGCGTCGTGTCTATGTGCGGCGGATCAACATCAGCGGCAACGCCCGCACTCGTGACGAAGTCATCCGGCGCGAGTTCCGTCAGTTCGAGTCGGCCTGGTACGACGGCGAGCGCATCCGTCTGTCGCGCGACCGTGTCGACCGTCTGGGCTTTTTCAGCGAGGTCAGCATCGATTCGGAGGAAGTGCCGGGCTCGCTCGACCAGGTGGACCTGAACCTGCGCGTGGTGGAAAAGCCCACGGGCAACCTGCTGCTGGGGGCGGGCTTCTCCAGTGCCGAGAAGCTCACGCTGACGGCCGCGATCAAGCAGGAGAACATCTTCGGCACGGGCAACTACCTGGGGGTGGAGTTCAACACGGGGCGCTACAACCGCACGCTGGTGGTCAGCACGGTCGACCCGTACTTCACGATGGATGGGGTGTCGCGCTCCATCGATGTGTACTACCGCACGACCCAGCCGCTGTCCAGCCAGGGCAGTGACTACAAGCTGGTGACGCCGGGCGCCTCGATCCGTTTCGGCATCCCGGTGACAGAGTACGACCGTGTGTTCGTCGGCATCGGCGTGGAGCGCACGGAGATCCGCGGCGAGCCCGGGGCCCTGCCCAACAGCTATTTCCGCTATCGCGAGCGCTTCGGCCCGGCGAGCCTGAGCGTGCCGCTGACCCTGGGCTGGACGCGTGACGACCGTGACAGTGCCCTTGTGCCCACACGGGGGCGCTACCAGCGCGTCAATGCCGAATGGAGCGTCGCGGGCGACACGCGCTATCTGCGCACGAACTACCAGTTCCAGCAGTACCTGTCGCTCACCCGGGACTTCACGCTGGCACTCAACACCGAGGTGGGCTGGGGCAAGGGCCTGCAGGGGCGTCCCTTCCCGGTGTTCAAGAACTTCTACAGCGGCGGCCTGGGCACGGTGCGCGGCTTCGGCCAGGGGTCGCTCGGTCCGGTGGACGCCACCGGCGCCTATGTGGGAGGCGCCAAGCGGCTGAACCTCAACGGCGAGCTCTATGTGCCGTTCCCGGGCTCGGGCAACGATCGCACGCTGCGACTGTTCGGCTTTGTCGATGTGGGCAACGTCTTCGGCGAGGACGACCGCATCCGCTTCGACGAGCTGCGCGCATCCAGCGGCATCGGGCTGAGCTGGATCTCTCCCGTGGGGCCGCTGAAGCTGGCCTATGGCATCCCGCTGCGCAAGCAGCCGGGCGATAGAATCGAGCGCATTCAATTCCAGATCGGAACCGCATTCTGATGAAGAAACTCGCATTGGCTGCCCTGACGGCCGTTCTCGTGTCCTTCGGGACGGCCCAGGTCGTGCAGGCCCAGGAGCTGAAGATCGGCTACGTGAACAGCGACCGCGTGATGCGCGATTCCGCGCCAGCCAAGGCGGCCACCAGCCGCTTGGAGGCCGAGTTCACGAGGCGCGACAAAGAACTCAACGAGCTCGGCGCCCGGCTGAAAGCCAGCTCCGAGCGCCTGGAGAAAGACGCCCCGACGCTGTCCGAATCCGAGCGGGCACGCCGCCAGCGCGAGCTGGTCGAGCAGGACCGCGAATTCCAGCGCCGTCGCCGCGAGCTGCAGGAAGACTTCAACCAGCGTCGCAACGAGGAGTTGGCGGCGATCGTCGAGCGGGCCAACCGGGTCATCAAGCAGATCGCCGAGGCGGAGAAGTACGACCTCATCGTGCAGGATGCGGTGCACTTCAGCCCGCGCGTGGACATCACCGACAAGGTGATCAAGGCCCTCAACGCCAACGGTGGCAAGTGAGCGATGTCCGACTGAGCCAGATCGTCGCCGAGCTGGGAGGGGAACTCCTCGGCTCGGGTGAGCTGCGCATCAGCCGGATCGGACCGCTCGAGGGGGCGGACGCCTCCACCCTCAGCTTCCTGGCGCATGCACGCTACCAGTCGCAGTTGCAATCGACGGCGGCGGGCTGTGTGATCGTCGCGCCAGCCTTCCGCGAGGCGGCGGCCGCCCGGGGTGCAGCCATCGTCACCCCCGACCCCTACCTTTATTTCGCCCGCGTGACCCAGTGGTGGGTGGCTCGCACCCGTGCGGTCCGGCCGGCCGGACGTCACCCCACGGCCGTGGTGAGTGAACAGGCCCGCATCGGCCAGGAGGTGCGCATCGAGGCGCATGCCGTGGTCGAGGAGGGGGCGGTGCTCGGCGACGGCGTCGTGATCGGCGCGCACTGTTTCGTTGGCGCCGGCGTCGTGGTCGGGCGTGGCACGCGGTTGGCGCCGCGCGTGACGCTGATGCCGGGCACCCGGCTGGGCGAGCGCTGCGTGTTGCATAGCGGCGTCGTGATCGGTGCCGACGGCTTCGGCTTCGCACCGAACGAAGGCCGCTGGGAGAAGATCGAGCAGCTCGGCGGAGTGTCCATCGGCAACGACGTGGAGATCGGCGCCAACAGTTGTGTGGACCGCGGCGCCCTGGACGACACCGTGATCGAGGACGGGGTCAAGCTGGACAATCTGGTGCAGATCGCCCACAACGTGCACATCGGGGCGCACACCGCAATGGCCGGCTGCGTGGGGGTGGCCGGCAGCGCACGCATCGGCCGGCACTGCACGGTGGGCGGCGGTGCCGGCATCCTGGGCCACCTGACGATCGCCGACCATGTGCACATCTCGTCGATGTCGCTGGTGACGCGCTCGCTGCTGCAGCCCGGGCTCTACAGCGGCGTGTTTCCCATCGACGAGAATGCCACCTGGGAAAAGAACGCCGCGACGCTGCGCCAGCTCCACCGGCTGCGCGAACGCGTGCGTGCCCTCGAAAAGAAAACGACACCATGATGGACATTCATTCGATCCTCAAGCAACTGCCTCACCGCTATCCCATCCTCCTGGTGGATCGCGTGCTGGAGGTGGAGGCCGGCAAGCGCATCCTGGCATTGAAGAACGTCAGTGCCAATGAGCCCTTCTTCCAGGGGCATTTCCCGAACCGTCCGGTGATGCCCGGCGTGCTGATGCTCGAGGCGCTGGCCCAGGCTTCGGCCTTGCTGGCCTTCACCTCGGCGTCGGTGGAGCGCGATCCGCGCGCGGTGTACTACTTCGTCGGCATCGACGGCGCCCGTTTCAAGCGGCCGGTGGAGCCGGGGGACCAATTGCTGCTGGATGTGACGCTCGATCGGGCGCGTGCCGGCATCTACAAGTTCAAGTGCCAGGCCCGTGTAGGCGAGGAGGTCGCGGTCGAGGCCGAGATCATGTGCACGCAGCGGCTGGTGCAGGCCTGAGCAGAGGCGGTGCCATGGCACAGATTCACCCCACTGCCTTGGTCGACCCGAAAGCCGAGCTGGCGGCCGATGTCAGCGTGGGGCCGTATGCGGTGATCGGCCCAGGCGTGCGCATCGGCGAAGGCACCAGCATTGGTGCCCATTGCGTGATCGACGGCCAGACGACGATCGGCCGCCACAACCGCATCTTCCAATTCTGCTCGCTGGGGGCGGCTCCGCAGGACAAGAAGTACGCTGGCGAGCCCACGCAACTGGTGATCGGCGATGGCAACACCATCCGCGAGTTCTGCACGTTCAACACCGGCACGGTGCAGGACGCCGGCGTGACGCGCATCGGCGACGACAACTGGATCATGGCCTATGTGCATGTGGCGCACGACTGCGTGCTGGGCAGCCACATCATCCTGGCCAATGCCGTGCAACTGGCCGGGCATGTGCACCTGGGGGACTGGGTCTTCCTCGGTGGCTTGTCGGGGGTACACCAGTTCGTGCGCGTGGGCGCGCACGCAATGACGGGGTTCCAGACTCGCTTGTCGCAGGACCTGCCGCCTTTCGTGACGGCGGCCGGCAACCCTGCCGAAGCCCAGGGCATCAACCTGGAAGGCCTGCGTCGGCGGGGCTACACGCCCGAGCGCATCGCCGTGGTCAAGCAGATGCACCGCACGCTGTACCGCAAGGGGCTCACGCTGGCCCAGGCCAAGGACGAGCTCGCGGCGCTGGAGGCGACGGCCGCGGATGCGCAGGCCGATGTGCGCCTGATGCTGGAGTTCCTGGCCAACGCCGAGCGCGGCATCGTGCGCTGACCGTGGTGGTGCACGCTGAGAGAGCTCCCCGTCTGGCCCTGGTGGCGGGGGAGGCATCGGGAGATTTGCTGGCCGGGCTGTTGATGGGTGGCCTGCGTCAGCGCTGGCCCGACTTGACAGCCCAGGGCATCGGTGGGCCGCGCATGGCCGAGCAGGGCTTTGAGGCCTGGTGGCCGCACCACAAGCTGGCCGTGCGGGGCTATGCCGAGGTGCTGCGGCACTACCGTGAGATTGCCGGCATCCGCCGGCAGCTCGCGCGGCGCCTGCTGGACGAACGGCCCGATGTTTTCATCGGCGTGGACGCTCCGGATTTCAATCTGGGGCTGGAGACCTGGTTGCGCGAGGCGGGGCTGAAGACCGTGCATTTCGTCTGCCCCTCGATCTGGGCCTGGCGAGGCCATCGCGTGACCAAGATCGCGAAGGCCGCGGACCATGTGCTCTGTCTGTTCCCCTTCGAGCCCGAGCTGCTGGCCCGCCATGGCATCGCGGCGAGCTATGTGGGCCATCCACTGGCCGACACCATCCCGCTGGAGGTGCCTCGCGTGGCCGCTCGCCAGGCCCTGGGTCTGGCGGCGTCGCAGCCCGTGGTGGCCTTGTTGCCGGGCAGCCGGCGCAGCGAGATCCAGTACATCGCCCCGCACCTGCTGGCCGCGGCGGCACTCTTGCATCGCCGGCGCCCGGAGCTGCGCTTCGTGCTGCCAGTGGTCCCCGGCCTTCGCGAGATGATCGACCCGCTGGTGGCGGTTCATGCGGCTGACGTGCCCCTGAGCGTGCTCGACGGCCGTTCGCACGAAGCGCTGGCCGCCTGCGACCTGACCCTCATCGCCAGCGGCACGGCCACGCTGGAGGCGGCGCTGTTCAAGCGGCCCATGGTCATCACCTACCGCATGCACTGGCTGAGCTGGCAGCTCATGAAGCGCATGGGCTATCAGCCCTGGGTGGGACTGCCCAACATCCTGTGCCGCGACTTCGTCGTGCCCGAGCTGCTCCAGGATCAGGCCACGCCCCGGGCGCTGGCCGATGCGGCGCTGGCCTGGCTGGACGACCCGGCGCGCTGCGAGCGTGTGCAGCAGCGTTTCGTGGAACTGCACCATCTCCTGCGTCGCCACACGGCGCAGGCCGCCACCGATGCGATCGCACAAGTCCTTGGGCGTTGAACAGCTTGCGCTGTGCTGGCAAGGCCCGGGCCTGGTGGCCGGGGTCGACGAAGCCGGTCGCGGTCCCTTGGCCGGGCCGGTGGTGGCCGCCGCCGTGATCCTGGACGACCTGCAGCCAGTGGCTGGCCTGGCCGACTCCAAGCAGCTCACCGCCTCGCGGCGCGAGCGCCTGTACGACGAGATCCGCGCCAAGGCCCTGTGCTGTTGCATCGCGCTGGCCTCGCCCGAGGAGATCGACCGGCTGAACATCCTGCAGGCCACGATGCTGGCGATGCGCCGGGCGGTGGACGGCCTGCGTCTCAAGCCGGCGCGTGTGCTGGTTGACGGCAACCGGCTGCCGGTGTTGAAGGTGCCGGCGGAGGCCGTTGTGAAGGGGGACGCCAAAGTGCCCGCCATCTCGGCAGCATCGATCCTGGCCAAGGTGTACCGCGACCGCCTATGCCAGGCGTTGCACGAGGCCCATCCGCAGTATGGCTTTGCCACGCACAAGGGCTACCCCACGCCCGAGCATCTGGCGGCGCTGCGGGAACATGGGCCCTGTCCCGAGCATCGGCGCAGTTTCGCTCCGGTGCGCGAGGCCCTGGTGGGGCGTACATGAAGGTCGAGGCCCTGCATTCGCGCGACAACCCGCTGTGCGTGAAAGTGCGCAAGCTGTTGCGCGATCCCGGCGCCTATCGCAAGCTGGGCTGCGTGTGGCTGGAGGGTGATCATCTCGGGGCGGCCTGGCGGGCCCGGGGCGGCACCGGCGGCGAGGCGGTGTTCACCGAGGCGGCCTGGGCCCGACCCGAGCGCCGAGCGCTGGCGCAGGGGGCCGCGCGGGTGGCCGTGGTGACGGAGGGTTTGATGCGCGAACTCAGTGCCCTCGAATCCCCGCCGGATTGCGGCTTCCTGATCCCGTGGGCGGGGCCCGGCGAGGGCCGCGTGGGGATCGATACCGTGGTGCTCGACCGCCTGCAGGATGCCGGCAACGTGGGGGCCATCCTGCGCAGCGCCGCGGCCCTGGGCGTGGGCCAGGTGGTGGCCTTGAAGGGCACGGCGGCGCTGTGGTCGCCCAAGGTGCTGCGCGCCGGCATGGGCGCGCATTTTGCGCTGCACCTGGTAGAGATGGCCGCTCAGCAGGCACTGGATGCCCTGGGCGTGCCCCTGGTGGGCACCAGCTCGCACACGGCCCTGGAGCTGCATCGTTGCCGGCTCCCGTCGCCGGTGGCCTGGGTTTTCGGCCACGAGGGCCAGGGCATGGATCCGGCCCTGGCCTCGCGCTGCGAGCTTGTGGTGCGCATCCCCCAGCCGGGGGGGGAGGAGTCGCTCAACGTGGCAGCGGCGGCGTCGATCTGCCTGTACGAGTCACTGCGGCAGCGAGCGGGCTGAGCGGCCGTCGGTGTCAGAACCTCAGTACACCAGCCGGTCCGGGCGGATGTCGCGCAGGATGGTCGTGGCGATCTCCTCGATGGACTTGTGCGTCGAGGACAGCCAGGCGATCCCTTCGCGGCGCATCATGGCTTCAGCCTCGGCCACTTCGTAGCGGCAGTTCTCCAGGCTGGCGTACTTGCTGTTCGGTCGGCGTTCGTTGCGGATCTCGCTCAGCCGCTCGGGGGCGATGGTCAGGCCGAAGCACTTGCTCTTGTGAGGCGCCAGGCTGGAGGGCAGGGTGCGCCGCTCGAAGTCCTCCGGGATCAGGGGGTAGTTGGCCGCCTTGATGCCATGCTGCATGGCCAGGTACAGCGAGGTCGGGGTCTTGCCGCTGCGGCTCACCCCGATCAGGATCACGTCGGCCTCGGCCAGGTTGCGGGCTGACTGACCGTCGTCGTGGGCCAGCGAGAAGTTGATGGCCTCGATGCGATCGTGGTACTGCTGGCTGGCCGCCACGTCCGAGAACCGCCCGATGCGGTGGTTGGACTTCATGCCCAATTCAGCCTCCAGCGGCTCAACGAAGGTCGAGAACATGTCCAGCACCAGCGCCCGGCTGCCTTGCTTGACGATGGCCAGCACCTCCTCGTTGACCAAGGTGGTGAAGACGATCGGCCGTTTGCCCTCGACCTCGGCTGTGTGGTTGATCTCGCGCACGACCTGATGGGCCTTGTCCTCGGTGTCGATGAAGGGGCGGCGCACGTGCCGCGGCTGCAGGGCGAACTGCTTCAGGATGGAGTTGCCGAAGGTCTCGGCGGTGATGCCGGTGCCATCGGAGATGAAGAAAACGGTGCGGTTGGACATGTGCAGTGCGGGTCGGGCAGGCAAAGGCGCGGTCAAAGCGCCGTAAAATCCCTGCCAATATCGCTTGCCCGCGCCTGCATGTCCACCCCACCGCACGAACCAGAATCCACAAAGTGGCGGGGCGGGGCCTGTCCTGATCCGTTCAGGCGCGCCGGCAGGGGAGCACCGGTTTGTCAACATCACGGAGCTTTCCCATGTCTTCATCCCATTTGGCGACCGCCCTGGTCGTGCCGTTCGAACAACTGAGGATGACCGACGTCGAGGTGGTGGGCGGCAAGAACGCCTCCCTCGGCGAGATGATCAGCCAGTTGTCCGCCTCGGGGGTGCGGGTGCCCGGTGGCTTTGCCACCACGGCGCACGCCTTCCGCGAATTCCTGAAGCACGGCGGGCTGGCCGAGCGCATCAACGCGCGCCTGGCCGGTTTGGACACCGACGACGTGCGCGCTCTGGCCCAGGCCGGGGCCGAGATCCGCTCGTGGGTGCAGAACACGCCCTTTCCGCCGGCGCTGGAGGCGGCCATTCGTGCCGAGTTCGACAAGCTGACGGCGGATCACCCGGGCGCCTCGTTCGCCGTGCGCTCCTCGGCCACGGCCGAAGACCTGCCTGATGCCTCCTTTGCCGGCCAGCAGGAAACCTTCCTCAACGTGGTGGGCATCGATGAGGTGCTGCACAAGATGAAGGAGGTCTTCGCCTCGCTCTACAACGACCGTGCCATCAGCTACCGTGTCCACAAGGGCTTTGCCCACAGTGACGTGGCCCTGTCGGCTGGCGTGCAGCGCATGGTGCGCTCCGACCTGGGCGCCGCCGGTGTGATGTTCACGATCGACACCGAATCGGGCTTCCCCGACGTGGTCTTCATCACCTCCAGCTACGGCCTGGGCGAGACCGTCGTGCAGGGCGCCGTCAACCCGGACGAGTTCTACGTCCACAAGCCTGCGCTGAAGAACGGCAAGTTCCCGATCATCCGCCGCAACCTGGGCTCCAAGCTCATCAAGATGGAGTTCACCACCCCGGCAGAGAAGCAGGCCAGCGGCAAGCTGGTCAAGACGGTGGACACCGCCCCCGAGCAGCGCAACCGCTATTCGCTGACCGATGCCGACGTCGTCGAACTGGCGCGCTACGCCCTCATCATCGAGGCGCATTACGGCCGCCCGATGGACATCGAGTGGGGCAAAGACGGCCAGGACGGCCAGCTCTACATCCTGCAGGCCCGCCCCGAGACGGTGAAGAGCCAGGGCGAAGGCAAGGTCGAGCACCGCTACAAGCTCAAGGGCCACAGCACGGTGCTGGCCGAAGGCCGCGCGATCGGCCAGAAGATCGGCACCGGTCCGGTGCGCATCGTCCACTCCATCGCCGAGATGGACAAGGTGCAGCCCGGCGACGTGCTCGTCACCGACATGACCGACCCGAACTGGGAGCCGGTGATGAAGCGCGCCAGCGCCATCGTCACCAACCGCGGCGGGCGCACCTGTCACGCGGCCATCATCGCACGCGAGCTGGGCATTCCGGCCGTGGTGGGTTGCGGCAACGCCACCGAGGTGCTCAAGGACGGCGCGCTGGTGACCGTGGCCTGCTCCGAAGGCGATACCGGCTACATCTACGATGGGCTGCTGGAGACCGAGGTCACCGAGGTCGAGCGTGGCGAGATGCCGTATTCGCCGGTCAAGATCATGATGAACGTGGGCAACCCCCAACTCGCCTTCGACTTCGCCCAGATGCCCAACGCCGGGGTGGGGCTGGCACGGCTGGAGTTCATCATCAACAACAACATCGGCGTGCACCCCAAGGCCATCCTCGACTACCCCAATGTCGACCCGGACCTGAAAAAGGCCGTGGAATCGGTTGCACGCGGTCACGCCAGCCCGCGGGCCTTCTATGTCGACAAGCTCGCCGAAGGCGTGGCCACGATTGCCGCGGCCTTCTGGCCCAAGCCGGTGATCGTGCGGCTGTCGGACTTCAAGTCCAACGAGTACCGCAAGCTCATCGGCGGCTCGCGCTACGAGCCCGAGGAAGAAAACCCGATGCTCGGCTTCCGCGGTGCTTCGCGTTACGTAAGCGAAGCCTTCGGCGAAGCCTTTGCGATGGAGTGCGAGGCCCTCAAGCGCGTGCGCAACGACATGGGCCTGACCAACGTCGAGATCATGGTGCCTTTCGTGCGCACCTTGGCTCAGGCCGAGAAAGTCAACGCCATGCTGGCCGAGCGGGGCCTCAGGCGCGGCCAGGACGGGCTGCGCGTCATCATGATGTGCGAGATCCCCAGCAACGCCATCCTGGCTGAGCAGTTCCTCGAACACTTTGATGGCATGTCCATCGGCTCCAACGACCTGACCCAGCTCACGCTGGGCCTGGACCGCGACTCCGGCCTGGAGCTGCTGGCGCACGACTTCGACGAGCGTGACCCGGCCGTCAAGGCGCTGATCTCGCGGGCGATCGCGGCCTGCCGTGCCCACGGCAAGTACATCGGCATCTGCGGCCAGGGTCCCAGCGATCACCCCGACTTCGCGCAGTGGCTCGCGCAGGAGGGCATCGTCTCGATCTCGCTGAACCCCGACACCGTGATCGACACCTGGAAGCTGCTGGCCGCGCGGGACTGAACCCTCATCCTTGATGCACTGCCGCATCGCGGCAGCTCCGGACGGCCCCCCCGCGGGGCCGTTTTTCGTGGAGTCCGGACGGGGCAGGGTAAGCCCTGATCGGACTTACGAGCAGGCTGACACGGTTGTCAGAAATGCGTAAGCCGCCGGCCAAGAATGGGATCATCGACTCCCACCACAGGCCATGCTGCTGTTCGTCACCATCGTCCAGACCGTGTCGGCCATCGCGCTGTTGTCGCTGTTGGGTCAGTGGGTGCTCGGCCTGCTGGCCGGCGCGGGGCGTGACAGCAATCTCTTCTACCAGCTCCTGGGCATCCTGACCCGCCCCTTCACCCGTCTCACCCGGCTCATCACCCCGCGTGTCGTGCTCGACCGGCACATCCCGCTGGCCACTTTTGCGCTGCTCCTGATGGCCTATGTCGCCTCTACGGTTGCGCGCATCGCCATCTGCATCGAGATTGGGGTGCACCTGTGCCGATGAGTGCCAACGCCCCTCGGTCTTTCACCTACCGCTGGCTGCGCTGGCGCGCCCAGGCCATGATCCTGGTCGGGCGGCACGCCGCGGCCCTGGCCGTGTTCGACGAGATGCTGGCACGCCACCCCGGCGATGCCTATGCCCTGGCCAGCCGAGCCCATTTGCGGGCCCAACTGGGCCAGCCCGAAGCGGCGCTGGCCGACTATCGCCAGTTGCTGGACACGCACCCCGATCACGCGGCCGCCTCGTGGTTCAACTACGGCTACTTGCTGGAAGCAGCGGGCGAGCACGCCCAGGCCGAGCAGGCCTTCCGGCGCGCCCTGGCACTGGACCCTCGGCTGGATCGCGCCTGGTACGGGCTGGGCCTCGTGCTGATCAGAGCGCGCCGCTTCGATGAGGCCATCGAGGCCCTCAAACGCAACACCGAATTGCAGCCCATGAGTCCGTACGGCTGGTACCAGCTCGCACGGGTGCATGTGGATCGTCACGAGCCCGAAGAGGCGCGGCGGATCATCCGCCACCTCAAGGGCTTCGAGCCCAAGGTCGCCGCTCAGCTCGAGCGCGAAACCGGCTTGGCCGTGTGACGGCGGCGGTGCGGAACCCGGCAGGCCGGGTCCGCGCCAGGGGGACAGCCTAGGCTGCAAGCCCGCCTTCGGAGACGGGCGGGAGGCTGTCGTTTCGCGCCATCGGGGAGGGCCCCGGGGCGCAGCAACGAGGAGACCACTGCCATGCAGTTGACGCGCAAGCACGAAGAGTACTGGCGCAAGAACTTAAGAATCACCAGCATCCTGCTGGGGATCTGGTTCTTCGTCACGTTCGTCGTCGGGTATTTCGCCCGCGACCTGAGTTTCAATTTCTTCGGATGGCCCTTTAGCTTTTGGGTGGGGGCGCAAGGCGCCCTCATCGTCTATGTGGCCATCATCTGGTACTACGCCCGGTACATGAACCGGCTGGACCAGGAGCATGACGTCGCGGAGGAGGAGTAACACCATGGCGGGATTCACCCCTGCGTCCGGCACGTCCGGCGCTGCCGCCAACGCGGCCTTCAAGAAGCAGCTCAACAAGGTGTACGGCTGGTACACCGGCGGCTTCATCATCTTCATCCTCGTGCTGGGCCTGCTCGAGCAGATGGGCCTGCCGGCCAACTGGATCGGCCTGATCTTCCTGCTCGCCACCGTGGCCCTGTATGCCGGCATCGGCATCATGAGCCGCACCACCGACGCGGCCGAGTACTACGTGGCTGGCCGACGTGTGCCGGCCATCTACAACGGCATGGCCACCGGTGCCGACTGGATGTCGGCGGCGTCGTTCATCGGCATGGCCGGCACGCTGTACCTGACCGGCTACGGCGGTCTGGCCTTCATCATGGGCTGGACGGGCGGCTACTGCCTGGTGGCGCTGTTCCTTGCGCCTTACCTGCGCAAGTTCGGCCAGTTCACGATTCCGGACTTCCTGGGCGCCCGCTACGGCGGCAACCTGGCCCGCCTGATCGGCATCCTGGCTGCGATCCTGTGCTCGTTCACTTACGTGGTGGCGCAGATCTATGGCGTGGGCCTGATCACGTCGCGCCTGTCGGGCCTGGCCTTCGAGATCGGCATCTTCGTGGGTCTGGGCGGCATCCTGGTGTGCTCCTTCCTGGGGGGCATGCGCGCGGTGACCTGGACCCAGGTGGCCCAGTACATCATCCTGATCATCGCCTACCTGATCCCGGTGGTGTGGCTGTCGGTCAAGCAGACCGGCGTGCCCATTCCGCAGGTCATCTACGGGTCCCAGCTCGAGAAGGTGACGGCCAAAGAGAAGGAGCTGCGCAGCGATCCGAAGGAACTCGAAGTCATCGAGATCTTCAAGAAGCGCGCAGCCGAGGCCGAGGCCAAGCTCAAGGACGTGCCCGCGGCCATGGCGGCCGACAAGGCGGCGGCTGAGCAGAAGATCGCCGACCTGAAGGCTCGCAACGCCCCGCTGGCCGAAATCCAGGCGGCCGAGAAGGCGCTGGCGGCCTTGCCGGCCACTGAGGCCGATGCCCGCAAGGCCTATGCGGCGGCCAAGGCCGCCAACGAGGCGCGCGCCAAACCGCTGGCCGGCATGCCCGCCCATGCGCAGATCTTCGCCGGCGATCCCAATGGCGATGAAGCGGCCAAGAAGGCGTTCGACACCTCCAGGCGCAACTTCCTGGCGCTGATCTTCTGCCTGATGGTGGGCACGGCAGCGCTGCCGCACATCCTGATGCGCTACTACACCACGCCCTCGGTGAAGGAGGCGCGCGAGTCGGTGTTCTGGTCGCTGTTCTTCATCTTCCTGCTGTACTTCACCGCACCGGCCCTGGCCGTGCTGGTGAAGTACGAGGTGATGACGGTGCTGGTGGGTACGCCGTTCGATCAGCTCCCAGGATGGATCGCGGCTTGGAACCGGGTCGATCCGGCGCTGCTGACGGTGCAGGATATCAACGGCGACGGCATCTTCCAGCTCGGCGAGATGCGCATCGGCGGAGACATCATCGTGCTGGCCACTCCGGCCATTGCGGGCCTGCCGTACGTGATCTCCGGCATGGTGGCCGCCGGTGGCCTGGCTGCGGCGCTGTCGACTGCTGACGGCCTGCTGCTGACCATCGCCAACGCGCTGTCGCACGACCTGTACTACAAGATGATCGACCCCAACGCGCCGACCTCGCGCCGGGTGATGATCTCGAAGGTCCTGCTGCTGATCGTGGCGCTGCTGGCGGCCTACGTCGCGTCCCAGAAGCCGGCGGACATCCTCTTCCTGGTGTCGGCGGCCTTCTCGTTCGCGGCAGCGGCCTTCTTCCCGGCCCTCGTGCTCGGGATCTTCTGGAAGCGTGCGTCGAGCATCGGAGCTGTGTGCGGCATGATCGCCGGCCTGGGCCTGACCTTCTACTACATGGCCACCACGCAGCCCTGGCTGCGCAGCGTCTTCGGCGTGACCTCGCCGGTACAGTTGTGGTGGGACATCCAGCCCATCTCGGCCGGCCTGTTCGGTGTGCCGGTAGGCTTTGCGGTCATCATCCTGGTCAGCCTGATCACGCCGGCCCCCAAGAAGGAAGTGCAGGAACTCGTCGAGCACGTGCGCTATCCGAACCTGAAGTCGGCCTGATTGCCTGCGATCGTCGGCACGGGAGCCGCTCGGTGGCTCCCGCCGCGGCCCCGCTGCGAAGCGGGGCCTTTTCGCTTTTTCGGCTACAATCTTCCGCTTTCTTCCTTGCCGCACCTGTGGGTGGGCTCTTCGGAGCCCGCCTTGACGCCCGGGGCGGCTTACCCACCCATCCCGATGGGAATCCACAAGGAGTGTCAATGCGTCACTATGAAATCGTCCTGTTGATCCATCCGGATCAAAGCGAGCAGGTCAATGCCATGCTCGAGCGCTACAAGGGCATGGTCACCGCTGCTGGTGGCAAGGTCCACCGCGTCGAGGACTGGGGCCGCCGCCAACTGGCCTACATGATCCAGAAGCTCGCCAAGGCCCACTATCTGTGCCTGAACATCGAGTGCAGCAAGGAAACCCTGGCCGAGCTGGAGACGGGCTTCCGCTTCAACGACGCCGTGCTGCGCCACCTCACCGTTCAGAAGAGCAAGGCCGAGACGGCCCCGTCCATCATGATGAAGGCGGTCGAGAAGGAAGAAGCCCGCAAGTCGCACCAGGAGGCGGCTGCCTAAGTGACGTGCCACCGCGCGCTGCTGGCCACCCCGCATGAACCAGGTGGTTCTGGAGGCCCGGGTGACCGAGCGAAGCGCTCTGCGTTACACCCCGGCCGGACTCCCCGCCCTCGACTTGCTGCTGTCGCACGAGTCGACGGTGACGGAAGCCGGAGCCCCGCGCAAGGTCCGCATGGACCTCAAGGCGGTGGTGATCGGGACCCTGGCGGAGCAGTTGAGCCGCGTCGAGATGGGCAGTGCCCATCGCTTTGCCGGCTTCCTCGCTTCCCAGCGTAACGGCCGCGGTGTGGTGCTGCACATCACCAGCTTGCCCCAGTGCATCGTTTGAATTCGGATAGATCAGATAGGAGAGGTCATCATGCCCCCGCCTCGTAGCAAGTTTTCGAAGGATCGCAAGTCCAAGCGCAACCAGCAGTCGCTGCTCTTCAAGCGCAAGCGTTTCTGCCGCTTCACCGTCGCCGGCGTCGAGGAGATCGACTACAAGGACGTCGACACCCTGCGCGATTTCATCGGTGAGAACGGCAAGATCACGCCGGCCCGCCTGACCGGCACCCGTGCCATCTATCAGCGTCAGCTCACGACGGCCATCAAGCGTGCCCGTTTCCTGGCCCTGCTGCCGTACACCGATCAGCACAAGGTCTGAGGAGTCGAGACATGCAAATCATCCTGCTGGAGAAAGTCGCCAACCTGGGCAACCTCGGCGACGTGGTCAAGGTCAAGGACGGCTACGCTCGCAACTTCCTGATCCCCACCGGGGCGGCCCGCCGCGCCACCGACGCGGCGATCAAGGAGTTCGAGGCCAAGCGCGCCGAACTCGAGAGGGCCGCTGCCGAAAAGCTCGCTGCTGCCCAGGCCCTGGGCGAGAAGATCAACGGCAAGACCGTGCCGGTCACCCAGAAGGCCGGTGTGGATGGCCGCCTGTTCGGCTCGGTCACCAACATCGACATCGCCGAAGCCCTGGGCAAGATGGGTTTCGAAGTGCACAAGTCCCAAATCCGTCTGCCCAACGGCCCGATCAAGACCGTGGGCGAGCATCCGGTCACCGTGGGCCTGCACACCGATGTGGTCGTGGACGTGGTCGTCTCGGTGGTCGGCGAAACCGCCTGACCCCGCAAGCCTTCCGCGCGCAGGCCGGTGCCCCGCACCGGCCTTTTCGTTTTCCGCACAGCTTGTCCTGCAAAAGGCACAGCCTGTCCCCGAGATATCCACAGACTTGTTCCTTGCCCCGCGGCTGGGCTCGGCTTAACCTTCCCGACTTATGTCCGCCATCGTCTCCGGTCCCCCCTTTCCCGAGACCCCCCGTCGCCAGGAAGACGAGGTGGCGCGCCTGCGCATCCCACCCCATTCCATCGAAGCCGAGCAGAGCGTGCTGGGCGGGCTGCTGCTCGACAACGGGGCCTGGGACCGTGCCGGCGACCTGCTTACCGAGAGCGACTTCTACCGCCACGAACATCGCCTCATCTACGCGGCCATCGGCCACCTGATCAACGCCAGCAAGCCGGCCGACGTCATCACCGTTTTCGAGCAGTTGCAAAGCCTGGGCAAGGCCGAGGAGTGCGGCGGCCTGACCTACCTCAATGCGCTGGCGCAAAGCGTGCCCAGTGCGGCCAACCTGCGCCGCTATGCCGAGATCGTGCGCGAGCGCGCCATCCTGCGCAAGCTCGTCTCGGCCAGCGACGAGATCGCCACAGCCGCCTTCAATCCGCAGGGCCGCCCGGTGTCGCAGATCCTCGACGAGGCCGAGGGGCGCATCTTCCAGATCGGGGAGGAGGGCAATCGCGGCAAACAGGGCTTCCACTCGATGGAGTCCCTGGTCGTGCAACTGCTCGACCGCGTGCAGGAGCTCGCCGAGAACGGGGCCGAGGACGTCACCGGGGTGCGCACGGGCTTCTTCGACCTCGACCGCATGACCTCGGGCCTGCAACCGGGCGATCTCATCATCCTGGCGGCGCGCCCCTCCATGGGCAAGACGGCCTTCGCGCTGAACATCGGCGAGCACGTCGCCGTTCATGAGGGCCTGCCGGTGGTGATCTTCTCGATGGAGATGGGCGCGGCCCAGCTCGCGCTGCGTGTGGTGGGCTCGCTCGGCCGCATCGACCAGAGCCACCTGCGCACCGGGGCGCTGCGCGACGACGAGTGGTCACGCCTGTCCGAGGCGGTGGAAAAACTGCGCAACGCCAGCATCTTCATCGACGAAACCCCGGGGCTGTCGCCCAGCGAGCTGCGCGCGCGCGCGCGCCGCCAGGCCCGTCAGTGTGGCCAGCTCGGTCTGATCATCGTCGACTACCTGCAGTTGATGAGCGGCAGCGCTGGCAGCAGCGACGAGAATCGCGCGACCGTGATCGGCGAGATCTCGCGCGGCCTCAAGGCCCTGGCCAAGGAGCTGCGCTGCCCCGTCATCGCGTTGTCGCAGCTCAACCGCAGCGTCGAGACACGCACCGACAAGCGCCCCATGATGAGCGATCTGCGCGAATCGGGCGCGATCGAACAGGATGCCGACGTCATCATGTTCATCTATCGCGACGAGTACTACACCAAAGACCAATGCAAGGAGCCCGGCGTGGCCGAGATCATCATCGGCAAACAGCGCAACGGGCCGGTGGGCACCGTCAAGCTCACGTTCCTGAAGCCGCTCACCAAGTTCGAGAATCTGGCGCCCGGCGCGCTGGGCGGCGGCGACTATTGATCGCCGCCAGCGACTCGATCAGAGCACTTCGCTCGCAAAATCGGCCAGGCGCGAGCGCTCGCCGCGGGCGAGCGTCACGTGTCCGCTGTGCGGCCAGCCCTTGAACCGGTCCACCGCATACGTGAGGCCCGAACTGCCTTCGGTGAGGTAGGGTGTGTCGATCTGCGCGAGGTTGCCCAGACAGACGATCTTCGTGCCGGGGCCGGCCCGGGTGATCAGCGTCTTCATCTGCTTGGGCGTGAGGTTCTGGGCCTCGTCGATGATGACGAACTTGTTCAGGAAAGTGCGTCCGCGCATGAAGTTCATGCTCTTGATCTTCACCTTCGAGCGCACCAACTCATTGGTGGCGGCACGCCCCCAATCGCCGGCGCTGGCGTCCGTGCGGGCGAGCACCTCCAGGTTGTCGTCCAGCGCCCCCATCCAGGGCGACATCTTCTCTTCCTCGGTCCCGGGCAGGTAGCCGATGTCCTCGCCCACGGGCACGGTGACCCGGGTCACGATGATCTCGGTGTAGCGCCGCTCGTCGAGCACCTGGCTCAGGGCGGCGGCCAGCGTCATCAGCGTCTTGCCGGTGCCGGCCGTGCCGGTGAGGGTGACGAAGTCGCACTCCGGGTCCATCAGCAGGTTGAGCGCGAAGTTCTGTTCGCGATTGCGCGCGGTGATGCCCCACACGGCGTTCTTCTGGTGCGTGTACTCCTTGCAGGTGCGCAACACGGCGGTCTTGCCGGTGATCTCGGTGACCTTGGCGTACAGCGGTGTCACCCCTGGGGCCTCGAGATAGACGAATTGGTTGATCAGCAGCGCCGGCACAAGCGGGCCGCTGATGCGGTAGTAAGTGAAGCCGCCCTGCTGCCAGCTCTCCATGGTCTTGCCGTGCCGCTCCCAGAAATCGCCCGGCAGCGGCAGCACCCCGGTGTAGAGCAGGTCGCCGTCTTCGAGGGCCTTGTCGTTGTAGTAGTCCTCGGCCGGCAGGCCCAGGGCGCGGGCCTTGATGCGCATGTTGATGTCCTTGGACACCAGCACCACGTCGCGTTCCGGGTACTTTTGGCGCAGTGACTGCACCACGCCGAGGATCTGGTTGTCGGCCTTGCCCTGGGGCAGACCGACGGGCAGTTGCACATCGACGAGCTGGGTCTGGAAGAACAGGCGGCCCCCGGCTTCGCGGTGCCCGGTCTTCGACAGGGCCACGCCCTCGGGGAAGCTTGCATTCGTCTGTGCCACCAGGGCATCGAGCTCGCGGCTGACCTGGCGGGCATTGCGAGCCACCTCGGACATGCCGCGCTTGTGGCTGTCGAGCTCCTCCAGCGTGATCATTGGCAGGTAGATGTCGTGCTCTTCGAAACGGTAGATCGACATCGGGTCGTGCATCAGCACGTTGGTGTCGAGCACGAAAAGCTTGGGGGGGCCTTCCCGGTGCGGCCGCTTCGGGCGGACATGGGTCTGCGCCATCGCTGCGGCGGGCGCGGCGGGCACTGTGGGCGCGGCCGGCGCGGGCGCCGCAGGGCGCGGGGCCGGGGGAGCCAACGTCGCCGGGGCATCGGCGCGCAGTTCCAGCAGGCTGTGGGAGGCCAGTTCGGCCTTCTGCGAACGGGGGGTCTTGCGGGGCGCGCTCTGCGCGTCGATGTCGGACGGAGTCAGCAGGGTGGCTTTCTTCGTGGGCGGCTTGGGCAGGGGCATCGTCTGGCGGGTTCAGGCGGCGGAAACAAAAAAGCCGCACAGCAAGCTGGGCGGCTTTGCGGGGATGCGGCGGTGACGACTCTGGGATCGGCTCGACGGCATGACCTCATTATGCACAGCCGGTTGGGCGGCGCAATGACGCCGCGTTGCATGCCGGCTGCAGGAGGATGTCCGGCCTAGGGGCCTCAGGCAGCCTTCTTCAGCGCCTTGACGGCCTTGAGGACTTCGTCCACATGGCCGGCCACCTTGATGCCGCGCCACTCGTGGCGCAGGATGCCTTCGCCGTCGATCACGAAGGTGCTGCGCTCGATGCCTTTGACTTTCTTGCCGTACATGATCTTGTTCTTGACCACACCGAACATGTGGCAGAGCTTCTCCTCGGTGTCGGCGATCAGCTCGAAGGGCAGCTCCAGGTTCTGCTTGAACTTGTCGTGCGAGGCCATGTTGTCACGCGACACGCCAAACACCACTGCGCCGGATTTCACAAAATCCTTGTGCTTGTCGCGAAACTGCATGGCTTCGGTGGTGCAGCCCGGGGTATTGTCCTTGGGGTAGAAATACAGCACGACGATCTGACCCGCATAGGCCTGGGGCGTGAACTTCACCCCGTTCGTGGCAAGCGCTTCAAAGTCCGGGAGAGGTTTATTGAGGGCTGGCGTCATGTAGGTGTTGAAGAGGGTTGCGCCCGTTCAGGCCTAGCCCGAAATTATAGCTCCACCCCTGTCGATATCCCCTGCCAATGACGGGTTGGTCGCCGATTGTGCAGGCCGGTCCTTCAGTGGCCAGACACCGGGGAGGACATCATCAGCAGGGCCACCACGCTGCGGCCTTCGCCGGCCAGGATGTTGTAGGTGCGGCAGGCGGCGGCGGTGTCCATCGTTTCCACGCCAATGCGCCGCGCCATCAACGGCTGCAGGAGTTGCGGCCGGGCGAACTGCAGCCGCGTGCCGGTGCCCAGCAGCACGACCTCCGGCGCGAGGTCGGCGACCCGGGTGAAGTCCTCGACCGTCAGGTCGGCCACGACCTGGCAGGACCAGGCCTGCACCGGCCCACGCCACGGCACGAGCAGGCTGCCGGTGTGCACCACGGCGTTCACGGCGATGCCGCCGGCCATGTGGGCCGTGATGATGTTCAAGGACGAATCGGCGCGGTCGGGCTGCAGTTTCACGGCGAGGATGACGCAAGGGGCGTCAACGGGGTGGGCGGCTCGCCACCGGGGGCGGTCGGCGTCGGGCCTGTGGTTAAATTATAGATTTTGCACTGCAGCGATAACCGTGCAATCCGCGATTGCCGCAGTCCTTTCAAGGGCTCGCGCCCAGGGAGTGTCCTCGTGAAACCCGTCGCCAAGTCGGCCAAGCTGGCCAATGTCTGCTACGACATCCGCGGGCCGGTGCTGGAGAAGGCCCGCGAGATGGAGGAAGAGGGCCACAAGATCATCAAGCTGAACATCGGCAACCTGGCGGTGTTCGGGCTGGAGCCGCCCGACGAGATCGTGCAGGACATGATCCGCAACCTGCCTCATACCGCGGGCTACACCGACTCCAAGGGCTTGTTCGCGCCGCGCCGGGCCGTGGTGCACTACACGCAGGAGAAGAACATCCGCGGTGTGACGGTGGATGATGTCTACCTGGGCAATGGGGCCTCCGAGCTGATCGCGATGAGCATGAACGCTCTGCTCAACGACGGCGACGAGGTGTTGATTCCGGCGCCCGACTATCCGCTGTACACCGCGGTGGTGTCGCTGTCCGGGGGCACGCCGGTGCATTACATGTGCGACGAGCAGTCCGACTGGATGCCCGACATCGCCGACATCAGGGCCAAGATCACGCCGCGCACCAAGGCGCTGGTGGTGATCAACCCGAACAACCCGACGGGCGCGCTGTATCCCGAGTCGGTGCTGCTGGAGCTGGTCGAGATCGCGCGTCAGCACCAGCTCATCATCTTTGCCGACGAGATCTACGACAAGACGCTGTACGACGGCCACACGCACACCAGCATCGCGTCGTTGGCCGACGACGTGCTCTTCGTCACCTTCAACGGGCTGTCGAAAAACTACCGCTCCTGCGGCTACCGGGCCGGCTGGATGGTGGTGTCGGGAGAGAAGAAGCACGCACGGGATTACATCGAGGGCCTGAACATGCTGGCCTCGATGCGCCTGTGTGCGAACACGCCGGGTCAACTGGCCATCCAGACGGCGCTTGGGGGTTACCAGAGCATCAAGGACCTGGTCGCGCCGGGCGGTCGCCTGTGTCGTCAGCGCGACCTCGCGCACAAGCTGCTGACGGACATTCCCGGCGTCAGCTGTGTCAAACCCAAGGCGGCGTTGTACATGTTCCCGCGCCTGGATCCCAAGCTCTATCCAGTGGCCGACGACCAGCAGTTCGCCTACGAGCTGCTGGCCGAGGAGAAGGTGCTCATCGTGCAGGGCACCGGCTTCAACTGGCCGCATCCGGATCATTTCCGCCTGGTCTTTCTGCCCAATTCGGACGACCTGGCCGAGGCGATCGGGCGCATCGCCCGCTTTCTCGAGCACTATCGCAAGCGTCACTCTCACGGATCGAACGCATGAACTCCTTCCAGAATCCGATGCGCCTGGGCCTGCTGGGGGCCGGTGTCGTCGCCACCGGTGTCGTCAACGTGCTGGTACGCAACCAGGCCGAGATCCAGCGCCGCGCCGGCCGCGGCATCGTGGTGACCCGTGTGGGTGCGCGCAACCCGGCCAAGGCCCGTGCCGCCCTGGGCGAGGAGCTCACGATCACTGACGATCTCGATGCCGTCGCGACCGACCCGCAGGTGGACATCGTCGTCGAGCTGATCGGCGGCACCACCCGCGCGCGCGAGCTGGTGCTCAAGGCGATTGCCGCAGGCAAGCACGTGGTTACGGCCAACAAGGCCCTGCTGGCCGTGCACGGCACCGAGATCTTCGCCGCGGCTGGTGACAAGGGCGTGATGGTGGCCTTCGAGGCCGCCGTGGCCGGGGGCATTCCCATCATCAAGGCATTGCGCGAGGGCCTCACAGCCAACCGCATCCAATGGATCGCCGGGATCATCAACGGCACCACGAACTTCATCCTGAGCGAGATGCGCTCCAAGGGACTGGATTTCGACACCGTGCTTCGGGAGGCGCAGCGTCTGGGTTATGCCGAGGCCGATCCAACCTTCGACATCGAGGGCGTGGACGCAGCGCACAAGGCCACCATCATGAGCGCGATCGCCTTCGGCATCCCGATGCAGTTCGACAAGGCCTATGTCGAAGGCATCACCCGGCTGAAGGCGGCCGATATCACGTATGCCGAGCAGCTCGGTTATCGCATCAAACTGCTGGGCGTGACGCGCCGCCGCGATGATCTGCCCGGCGGCGGTATCGAGCTGCGCGTGCATCCCACGCTGGTGCCGGCCAAACGCCTCATTGCCAACGTGGAAGGCGCGATGAACGCGGTCGTGGTGCACGGTGATGCTGTAGGCTCGACGCTCTACTATGGCAAGGGCGCCGGCTCGGAGCCCACCGCCTCGGCGGTGGTGGCCGATCTGGTGGACGTGACTCGCCTGCACACGGCAGACCCTGACCATCGCGTGCCCCACCTGGCGTTCCAGCCCGATGCGCTGGACAACGTGCCGGTCCTGCCGATCGAGGACGTGGTCACGTCCTTCTATCTGAGACTGCGTGTGGCTGACCAGACCGGCGTGCTCGCGCGCATCACCGGCATCCTGGCCGAGCATGACATCTCCATCGATGCCGTGTTGCAGCGCGAGGCGGGCGACGACGAGAATCAGACCGACTTGATCATCCTGACGCACGAGACCCGCGAAGGCCGCATGAACGAGGCGATCGGGAAGATGCAGGTCCTGCCCACGGTGCTCGAGCCCATCGTGCGCATCCGCAAGGAAGAGCTGAACTGAGACCATGAAGTACATCAGCACCCGCGGCGACCGCACCGAGCGCGGCTTCTCGGAAATCCTGCTGGAGGGTCTGGCACCCGACGGCGGGCTGTACCTGCCCGTGGCCTATCCCCGCGTGGACGGGCCCACCTTGCAGCGCTGGCGTGGCCTGAGCTATGCCGAGCTCGCCTTCGAGATCCTGTCGCTCTACATCGACGACATCCCGGCGGCCGACCTGCGCGCGCTGGTCTCGCGCACCTACACCAAGGAGGTGTTCGGCACCGAGGCCATCACGCCGCTCAAGCCGCTGGGCGAGGGCTTCTACCTGGAGGCGCTGTCCAACGGCCCGACGCTCGCCTTCAAGGACATGGCGATGCAATTGCTGGGTCAGTTGTTCGAGTATGAACTCGGCCGTCGCGGCGAGGAACTCAACATCCTGGGCGCGACCTCGGGCGACACTGGCAGCGCGGCCGAGTATGCGATGCGCGGCAAGCGGGGCGTGCGGGTGTTCATGCTCTCGCCCCACGGCCGCATGAGCCCCTTCCAGCAGGCCCAGATGTACAGCCTGCAGGATCCCAACATCCACAACCTGGCCATCGAGGGGGTGTTCGACGACTGCCAGGACATCGTCAAGGCGGTGTCGAACGACCTGGACTTCAAGCGCCGCCACCGGATCGGCACGGTGAACTCCATCAACTGGGCGCGTCTGCTGGCCCAGGTGGTGTACTACTTTGCCGGCTACTTCCAGGCCACCCGCAGCAACGATGAGGTGGTCAGCTTTTGCGTGCCCTCGGGCAACTTTGGCAATGTCTGCGCCGGTCACGTCGCCCGGATGATGGGGCTGCCGATCCGCCACCTGGTGGTGGCCACCAACGAGAACGACGTGCTCGACGAGTTCTTCCGCACCGGCACGTACCGGGTGCGAAAGGCGGCGGAGACCTTCGAGACCTCGAGTCCTTCGATGGACATCTCCAAGGCCTCGAACTTCGAGCGCTTCGTGTTCGACCTGCTCGGGCGCGATGCCGGGCGCACCTCGCGGCTCTTTCGCGAGGCCGTGGAGCGGGAGGGCGCCTTCACGCTCACGCCGGCGGAGTTCGCCAAGGTGGCCGACTATGGCTTCGTCTCGGGCCGCAGCACCCACGCCGACCGGCTGGCCACCATCCGCGACGTGCACGCGCGCTATGGTGTCATGATCGACACCCATACCGCCGACGGGGTGAAAGTGGCCCGCGAGCATCTGGAGCGGGGCATCCCGATGATCGTGCTGGAGACGGCCCTGCCCGCCAAGTTCGCCGAGACCCTGCGCGAGGCTCTGGGCTGCGAGCCTGAGCGGCCGGCCGCCCTGCAAGGCCTGGAGAACCTCCCCAGACGCTTCAAGGTCATGGGGGTCGATGCCGACGCGGTGAAGCGCTACATCGCCGAGAATTGCCGTTGACACGTGCCGGCTCCGGAGCACGCGGGATGCGAGCATGAAGGTGGTGGGTTTCTGCGGCTACTCCGGGTCGGGCAAGACCACGCTGGTCGAGCAGGTGATCGCCGGCTTGAAGCTGGCGGGGCAGCGGGTGTCGGTGGTCAAGCATGCCCACCATAGCTTCGACGTCGATCATCCAGGCAAGGACTCCTGGCGCCACCGGCAGGCCGGTGCCTTCGAAGTGGTGGTGGCCTCCGACCGGCGCTTGGCCAAGATCCGCGAATTCGAGGTGCCTTGCGAGCCCACCGTCCACCAGCTCATTGCCGAACTCTACGACTGCGACTGGGTGCTCGTGGAAGGTTTCAAGCATGCCGACCTCTTCAAGATCGAGGTGTGGCGGGCCTCGCTCGGACACCCGGCGCAGTACATCGAGGACCCCTTCGTGACGGCAATCGCCACCGACAGCCCCGGGCAGTTGCCCCATGCCACCTTGCGCCCGGTGCTGGACCTGAACGACGCCGCCAGCGTGGTGGAGCACCTGCTGCACAATCAGGACCGTTATGAGTACCGCTCCCCGTTCTCCGATGCTCAGCCTGGAGGAGGCGTTGGCGAAGCTGCTGGCAGCGGCTACGCCGGTCTCCGGGACTGAAGATCTGCCCACTGCCCAGGCCCTGGGCCGGGTGCTGGCGCGCGATCTGGTCTCGCCGCTGGACGTTCCCCCGCTGGCCAACAGCTCGATGGATGGATATGCCGTGCGCTCGGCGGACGTGCCCGCTGCTGGCACCGTGCTGCCGGTCAGTCAGCGTATCGCGGCCGGGCAGGTCGGTGCGGTGCTGCAGCCCGGCACGGCAGCGCGCATCTTCACCGGGGCGCCGTTGCCCGAGGGCGCCGATGCCGTCGTGATGCAAGAGCAGTGCGAGCCGCTGGATGGCTCGGTGCGGATCCTCGCCGTGCCGGCGCCGGGGCAGTGGGTGCGCCAGCGCGGGGAGGACCTGCGCGAGGGGGCGGTGGTGCTGGCCCGCGGCCGGCGCCTGACGCCTCAGGCCTTGGGGCTGGCGGCCACGGCCGGGGCGGCCAGCCTGCCGGTGATGCGCCGTGTGCGCGTGGCCTTGCTGTCCACCGGCGACGAGCTGGTGATGCCCGGCCAGCCGCTGCGACCGGGGGCCATTTACAACGCCAACCGCGACACGCTGCGGGGACTGCTCGCCCAGTTCGGCTGCGCGTGCACCGATCTGGGCATCGTGCCCGACAGCCTGGAAGCCACACGTGCGGCCCTGCGTGAAGCTGCCCGCGATCACGATCTGATCCTCAGCTCGGGCGGGGTGTCGGTGGGGGAGGAGGATCACATCCGCCCGGCCGTGAATGCCGAGGGGCGCCTGGACCTCTGGCAGATCGCGATCAAACCCGGCAAGCCGCTGGCCTTCGGCCAGGTCCGACGCGAGGGGGGGGGCGAAGCGGCCTTCATCGGCTTGCCGGGCAACCCGGTGTCGAGCTTCATCACCTTCTTGCTGCTGGTGCGTCCCTTCCTGCTGGCCCTGCAGGGGGCTGATCCCGCCGCACCGCGTGGCGTGTGGCTGGAAGCGGGTTTCGACTGGCCTCGGCCCGACCGCCGGCGCGAGTTCCTGCGTGTGCGGCGCGAGGATGACGGGCGGCTCGCCCTGTTCCCAAACCAGAGTTCGGGGGTGCTCACCTCGGCCGTGTGGGCCGACGGGGTCGTCGATGTGCCGCCGGGGCAGCCCATTGTCCGGGGGGAGCGGGTGCGTTTCATGTCTTTTGCCGAGTGGATGCAATGAAGGTCACGGTGAAGTACTTTGCCTCGATCCGCGAGGCCCTGGGCTCGCAGGAGAGCGTCGAGGTGCCCGAAGGCAGCACCGTGGGCAGCCTGCGCATGATGCTGCAGTCCCGATCGGGGGCCCATGCCGAGGCCCTGGCCCCGGGCCGCGCCCTGCGCGCGGCGCTGGATCAGGCGCTGTGCGATGAATCAGCGCTGCTGCGCGACGGGGCCGAGGTGGCCTTCTTTCCCCCCGTGACCGGAGGCTGAGCATGAGCGGGCCGCGCGTGCGCATCCAGACCGAGGACTTCGACCTCGGTGTCGAGGTGGCGGCCTTGCGTGCCGGCGATGCCGGGGTGGGGGCAGTGGCGGTCTTCGTGGGCACCGTGCGCGACCGCAACGAGGGCCAGGGCGTGAGTTGCATGGAGTTGGAGCACTATCCCGGAATGACCGAAAAGGCCATCGAAGCCATGATCGACGAAGCGCACCGGCGCTTCGACATCCGCGCCGCCCGTGTGATTCACCGGGTCGGCCTGCTGCAGCCGCAGGATCAAATCGTCTATGTGGGCGTGAGCTCTGCCCACCGCGGCGAGGCCTTCCAGGCCTGCGAGTTCCTGATGGACTACCTCAAGACCCAGGCGCCCTTCTGGAAGAAGGAGACCACCCCGGCAGGCTCGCGCTGGGTGGATGCGCGGGTGAGCGATGACGAGGCGCTGCGGCGCTGGGGCATCGAGGCCGCCAACGCAGGGACGACGGGATCCCGATGAGCGGGGCACTCCACGCCGGTGGGGCCCTGGCGGTCGGGCTGGGGGCAGGCCTGGGCGGCATGGCGCGCTGGGCCGTGAGTGTGTGGCTCAACGCGGCCTGGGAGGGCTTTCCGCTGGGGACGCTGGTGGTCAACCTGCTGGGCGGTCTGTGCATTGGCCTGGCCATGGCCTGGCTGGCCCGCCACCCCGACGAGGGCCTGCGCCTGCTACTGGTGACGGGCTTTTTGGGCGGGTTCACCACCTTCTCGGCGTTTTCGCTGGAGTCGCTGCACCTGCTGCAAAAAGAGCATTGGCTGCTGTGGGCGATGCATGCCCTGGGCCATGTGCTGGGGGCCTTGGCCGCCTGCGCCCTGGGCTGGCGATTACTGCGCGGCTGGATCGGCTGAGCCCGGGCGGCGTCTCGGCTTGATCGAACGCAAGCCGCGGGGCTTGGAGGCGCGTCGTGTGCCCGGCACACTTGAAAGCGGCCGCTCGCCCCCCACCTCGGAGTCAGTTGGAGGTTACTCATGCGACTCGACAAGCTCACCACCAAGTTCCAGGAGGCCTTGGGCGACGCCCAGAGCCTGGCGCTGGCCCACGACAACCCCTACATTGAGCCGGCGCACGTGCTGTTGGCCATGTTGCAGCAGGACGATGGCCCCAAGGCCCTGCTGGCACGCGCCGGCGTCAACACCGGCGGCTTGCACAAGGCGGTGGAGGCCGCGATCAAACGCCTGCCCCAGGTGCAAGGCGCCGAGCAGGTCCAGGTCGGCCGCGACACCGTGAGCCTGCTGCAGGCGGCCGAGAAAGAAGCGCTCAAGCGCGGCGACCAGTTTGTCGCCAGTGAAATGTTCCTGCTGGCTTTGTGTGACACCAAGGCTGAGATCGGCCAAATCGCCAAGGACCATGGCTTGAACCGCAAGTCTTTGGAGGCCGCAGTCGAAGCAGTGCGCGGCGGGCAGGCGGTGGACCATGCCGAGGCCGAGGGCCAGCGCGAGGCCCTGAAGAAATACACGCTCGATCTGACCGAACGCGCCCGGCAAGGCAAGCTCGACCCGGTGATCGGCCGTGACGACGAGATCCGCCGCGCCATCCAGGTGCTGCAGCGCCGCTCGAAGAACAACCCGGTGCTCATCGGTGAGCCCGGCGTGGGCAAGACGGCCATCGTCGAAGGCCTGGCCCAGCGCATCGTGGCTGGCGAGGTGCCCGACACCCTGAAGGACAAGCGCGTGCTGGTGCTCGACATGGCGGGCCTGCTGGCCGGTGCGAAGTACCGTGGCGAGTTCGAGGAGCGCCTGAAGGCCGTGCTCAAGGAGGTGGCCGCCGACGAGGGCCGCATCATCCTCTTCATCGACGAGATCCACACGATGGTGGGCGCGGGCAAGGCCGAAGGGGCCATTGACGCGGGCAATATGCTCAAGCCGGCGCTGGCGCGTGGCGAGCTGCACTGCATCGGCGCGACCACGCTGGATGAGTATCGCAAGTACATCGAGAAGGATGCGGCCCTGGAGCGCCGCTTCCAGAAGATCCTGGTCGACGAGCCCAGTGTCGAGCAGACCATCGCGATCCTGCGCGGCCTGCAGGAGAAGTACGAAGTGCACCACGGCGTGGAGATCACCGACCCGGCCATCGTCGCCGCGGCCGAGCTCTCGCACCGTTACATCACCGACCGCTTCCTGCCCGACAAGGCCATCGACCTGATCGATGAGGCCGCGGCAAAGATCAAGATCGAGATCGACTCCAAGCCCGAGGCGATGGACCGCCTCGACCGGCGTCTGATCCAGCTCAAGATCGAGCGCGAGGCGGTGCGCAAGGAGAAGGACGAGGCCTCGATCAAGCGTCTGGGCCTGCTCGAGGAGGAGATCGCGCGTCTGGAGCGCGAATACGCCGACTTGGAGGAGATCTGGAAGGCCGAGAAGGCCAGCGCCCTGGGCTCCGCCCAGATCAAGGAGGAGATCGACAAGATCCGCTTCCAGATCGAGGAGTTCACGCGCAAGGGCGACTTCAACAAGGTGGCCGAACTGCAGTACGGCCGCCTGCCCGAGCTCGAGAAGCGGCTGAAGGAGGCGCAGGCCAAGGAAACCGACAAGGCCAAGGGGGCGAAGGAGGGCGGCCGGCCGCAGTTGCTGCGCACCCAGGTGGGCGCCGAGGAGATCGCCGAGGTCGTCTCGCGCGCCACGGGCATCCCGGTGAGCAAGCTCATGCAAGGCGAACGGGAGAAACTGCTGCAGATGGAGGCCCGTCTGCACGAGCGGGTGGTGGGTCAAGACGAGGCCATCACTGCGGTGGCCAACGCCATCCGTCGCTCACGCGCCGGGCTGTCCGACCCGAACCGCCCGCTGGGCAGCTTCCTCTTCCTCGGGCCCACGGGCGTGGGCAAGACCGAGTTGTGCAAGGCCTTGGCCGGCTTCCTGTTCGACAGCGACGACCACATGGTGCGCATCGACATGAGTGAATTCATGGAGAAGCACTCGGTCAGCCGCCTGATCGGTGCGCCCCCGGGCTACGTGGGCTATGACGAGGGGGGCTACCTTACCGAGGCCGTGCGCCGCAAGCCTTACAGCGTGCTGCTGCTCGACGAGGTGGAGAAGGCCCACCCCGATGTGTTCAACGTACTGCTGCAGGTGCTCGACGACGGCCGCCTGACCGATGGCCAGGGCCGCACCGTGGACTTCAAGAACACCGTGATCGTGATGACCAGCAACCTGGGCTCGCACCAGATCATGCAGATGGCCGGCCAGGACAGCGAGCTGATCCGCGAGGCGGTGTGGGCCGAAGTCAAACAGCACTTCCGGCCCGAGTTCCTCAACCGCATCGACGAGACCGTGGTTTTCCACGCCCTGGACCAACAGCACATCGAGGCGATCGCGAAGATCCAGCTCAAGCACCTGGAACAGCGCCTGGAGAAGATGGACATGCGGCTGGAGGTCTCACCCGAAGCTTTGGCCGAGCTGGCCAAGGTGGGCTTCGACCCGGTCTTCGGGGCGCGGCCGCTCAAACGGGCGATCCAGCACCGCATCGAGAATCCGGTGGCCCGACTCATCCTCGAGGGACGCTTTGGGCCGAAGGATGTGATCCCGGTGGGGGTGGAAAACGGCGAGTTCGTGTTTGGCCGTACCGTGCATTAAGGCCGGCCCGCCGGCGGGCCCCCAAGGGGAACCCCGCCGGCGGCCCGTGAATCACACCTCGATGGATTTCCTGCGCACCCTGGTGGCTACGGCCGCATCGCTGCTGCTACGGCTCGTTGTCGTGGTCTTCAGCCTCGTCTTCCTGGCCAGCCTGGTGGTGGCGGGACTCTTCGCCGCGCTGGTGCTCAGCGTGTGGGCCCTGCTGCGGGGGCGGCGCCCCACGGCAGCCGATTTCGGTTTGTTCAGGCGTTACCGCTGGACCGACCTGCGCACCCGCACCGGCCCATGGGCGCCCGGCCGAGGCGCCTCGCGCGCGCCAAGCGAGGTGATCGACGTGGAAGTGCGCGAAGTGCCACCCAGCCAGGGCGACACCGGCTCCCGGCGCTGACGATCGCGCGGCTCAACGTCCGGCCAGGTGTTGCTGCTTGAGCCAGGCGTCCAGCCGCTGGAGCTGGAAACGCACCAGCGACTGGTTGGTCTTGTGCCGGTCGAGCAAGCAGTGCAAGGCCACATCGGGCAGCCCTGGCAGCGGACGCACCACCTGGTGGTGGCGGTCGGAGGAAATCAGAATCTCGTGGGCCGGATCGGCCAGGTTCAGGGCCAGCCGGGCCATTTGCTGGGCCTTCAGGATCGCCGCCCCCTGCCGGGCCAGGTCGATGGGCGAGGGGCCACGGCCCGCGTGGCCCAGCGGAGCGCCGAGGTTCACGTCGAACACACAGCACGACAGCAGGCCGGTCATTTGCGCCACCATGCCGACATAGGCTTCCATCGAGGCCTGGACGGGGCTGGCCGGTGCCGGGGCGGCGGGGGTGGTCGGGGCCGTGGCCCACGCGGGCGATTGCGGCACGGTGCGGGCTTCCTCCGGGTCGAGCTGGAGCGCCAGCGGCGTGAGCTGCGGCAGGGTCGATGCTGCGCTCGGCCCGCCAGCCAGGCGGCCCCGGGCGGCATGCTTCTGCCAGAACCCCAAGATGAACGACCACGCGTCGGCGGGCCGCGAGGGCTGCGGGGCGGCACGCACCAGCATGCCATGGCGCTGTACCACCTGCGCCGACTGCGCAGCGGCTGCCTGGGCTGCCGCGGGACCCAGCGGCATGATCAGCAGGCTGGGGCAGACCCAGGCCGGCACATGCACCCATTGCATCAATTGCCGCAGGGCGTTGGCCGAGCCCTGGCCGGCCATCTCGCCCAGCAGCACGACGCTGACCTGGGCGTTTTCCATCAAGGCCCTGGAGACGGCCTGCTGGCCTGCCGGCGTGCTTTGCACATCGGTGGAGTAGATGTGCACGCGCTGGCCCTCGGGCGAGGTGTAGGTGGCGTATTCGATGCTCGCCAGCATGGTGCCGTAGCCCTGCTGGCGGATGATGAGCTTTTGCACGGCACTGCCGCCATGGGCAGCGAGCTGGCGCAGCAGTTGGCGGGAGACGTTGCCGCCGATGTCGTGCAGGGCCACATGCAGGCTTTGCAAGTGCTCGAACTGCAATCGCAGGGCCTCGGCCGCATCGCAGGTGACGAACAGCTCCCGGGTGTTGGGACCGGTCAGCCGCCCGATGTCATGCGAGCCCGCGACCCGGGGGTCGTCGCTCTCGCGCGCCATGATCTGCGTGGCCATGGTGTCAGGCATGGTCGGGGCCCACTCGACAGGGCGGTTCGGGGGGCGGTTGGTGTCATCCATGCGCTGAACGTAGGACATGGTGCCTCATGGTGGAAGCGTGGAGGGGTTGTGCAGGCAGTGTAACCATGCGTTTCATCGGACAGACACACCCGTTCGGGGGAGGGTGGGCACGGGGGTGCGACCTTCTTCACGTTGGAGCCGGCAGGCAGGGGCTGAAGCGTCTCGCCGATAGAATGATTTGCAGCATACAGGAGACACCTGCGCCTGGCAGGCGGCTCGGACGAATACGGGAATGGCATGGAATCGACACGTAACGATCCGGTGGTGATCGTCGGCGCCGGCCTGGCCGGACTGACGGTGGCCTTGCACCTGGCAGCCCGGCGGCCGGTGGTGGTGCTGGCCAAACGGGGCGTGAACGAGGCGGCGACCGCCTGGGCGCAGGGCGGCATCGTGGGGGTGCTGGGCAGCGACGACAGCATCGACAGCCACGTGCGCGACACCCAGGATGCCGGAGCCGGGCTGGTGGACGAGACCGCGGCCCGCTTCATCGCCCAGCGCAGTGCCGAGGCCATCGAATGGCTGGTGGCGCAGGGCGTGCCGTTCTCGGCCGATCCGCAGGGCCCGCTGGGACTGCACCTCACCCGCGAGGGCGGCCATGCGGTGCGCCGCATCGCCCATGCGGCCGATGCCACCGGCAAGGCCATCCACGAGGCGCTGCTCGAGCAGGTGCGTCGGCATCCTCATATTGAATTGCGCGAGCGCTGGATGGCGGTGGACCTGATCACCTCGCGCCACCTCAAGCGCGACGAGCCACCACGCTGTTATGGGGTCTATGCCCTGGACATCGACCGCGGCCGGGTGGAAACCCTGCCGGCGGCGGCCGTGGTGTTGGCCACCGGCGGCGTGGGCAAGGTCTACCGCTACACCAGCAACCCCGACACCGCCACGGGCGATGGCATCGCGATGGCCTGGCGCGCCGGCTGCCGGGTGGGCAACATGGAGTTCATCCAGTTCCATCCGACCTGCCTGTACCACCCTCAGGAACGCAGCTTCCTGATCACCGAGGCCCTGCGCGGCGAGGGCGCCCATCTGAAACTGCCGGACGGCACGCGCTTCATGCCCGCTCATGATGCGCGCGGGGAGCTGGCCCCGCGCGACATCGTGGCGCGCGCAATCGACTTCGAGATGAAGAAGCATGGCCTGGACCATGTATGGCTGGACGCGACGCATCTGGAGGCGGGCTTCCTGAAGGAGCATTTCCCGACGATCTACGCGCGCTGTCTGTCGCTGGGCATCGACATCACGCGCCAGCCGATTCCCGTGGTGCCTGCGGCGCACTACACCTGCGGCGGGATCGTCACCGACTTGAACGGGCGCACCGACCTGCCCGGGCTGTATGCGGTGGGGGAGTCGACCTACACCGGCCTGCACGGCGCGAACCGCCTGGCCAGCAATTCTCTGCTGGAATGCGTGGTGCTGGGGCGTACGACGGCGCAGGACATCGAGGCCCAGGCCCGGCTGGAGGAGGCGGTGTTGCCGCCGTGGGACGAAAGCCAGGTCGAGGACGCAGACGAGCAGGTGGTGATCTCGCACAACTGGGACGAGCTGCGCCTGCTGATGTGGAATTACGTGGGCATCGTGCGCACCACGCGGCGGCTGGAGCGGGCCTTGCACCGCATCCACCTGCTGCGCAGCGAGATCGACGACTACTACTCCAACTTCCGCGTCACGCGCGATTTGCTGGAGCTGCGCAACCTGGTCGAGTGTGCCGAACTCATCGTGCGTTCGGCCCTGGTGCGCCACGAGAGCCGGGGCCTGCATTACAGCCGCGATTTCCCTCGCACGCTGCCGGTGAGCTTCCCCACCATCCTGACCCGCCCGGCAGGGCGGCGGCTGGCCTCCACGCACCACGGCTGCGGCCTGTGAGCAGCCGTCAGCCGCGGGCGCGCATCGCCGTGCGGGCTTGCACGAATTCGAAGGCGTGGGTCACCGCCTCGGTCAGTGCGCGCTCGTTGTCGGCGCGTTCCTTCTCAGTCATGTAAAAGGCGAGGTCCACCTCGTGGCGGATGTAGCGCGGCGGCAGGCGGTTCAGCGCCACGCAGGCCACGTCGGCCAGCATGTCGCCGCGCACCTGCGGGTAGCGCGCAGCGGCTTGTATCACCGCCTCGAGGACGGGGCGCTCGAAGTAGTTGTGGATGTTGGTGAAGTCGGCATGGCTCATGCGGGTCTCCGGGGCGTCGGCGCCAGTATGGGCAGCCGGACCGTGGCGCGAAGCCCGGAATAGATCAGGATGGGTGGCGCAGTTTCCCTGGATGCGCGAATCATCCCCCGGGCGCGTGCGCCATGCGTGAGGGTCAGAAGGTTCAAGCGGCCAACTGCCAGGCCGGTGGCGTCTGGGTGAGCCTGAGCCGATCGCCGCCGGCATAGATGCGCCGAAAGCGCAGATAGCCTGCGCCCAGCAAGAAGGGCTCGCGTCCGCGCGTTTTCATCGGCGGCACCTGGCCCGTGGCTTTGTAGGCCCGGATCCAACTCAACTCCTCGCGATCGAACGGCGCCGGCGGCACCGGCTCGCCGTT